>JBBSNI010000562.1:0-3097 GCA_038232695.1 Cytophagales bacterium | reverse complement strand
TCAAAGATTTAGGTGGCTGAAAATACATTATATAGGTATGTAGGACATATTTCAATGTTATAAAAATATATTTCTTTTTACAAATAAGTTTGCGAAAAAAATATTTATTCTCTCTAAATTTTTTATTATTCAATTAATAATGTTTTCTTTTCAGGTAGAAGCAAAGATGTTCTACCTTTAGCGCACATTCAAGCATAGGATAAATATGTCATCCAATCATCGTTCAGACACATTTGCAGAAACGGTTAGTAATTTGGGACTCACCCCCATCGTCAACGCCTCTATGGCCGATCAGGTGGAGGAAAAGCTGAGGCAATACTTTATACAACAAGGTTTTAAACCCGGCGATGCGCTACCTAAAGAAATAGAGATCGCCCAGGCGCTCAACGTGAGCCGCAATGTGGTACGGGAAGCTCTGAGCCGCCTGCGGATGCTGGGCATGATAGAAACCCGCAAAAGGCGGGGCATGATCTTGTCCGAACCGGATGTGTTGAGCGGACTGGAAAGACTTTTAGACCCTAATTTGTTGAGTAGAGAAGTGCTGCAACACCTCTTTGAGTTCAGGCTGGTGCTGGAAATAGGCATGAGCGACCTGCTGTTTCTCCGCAAAAAAGAATCGGACATTGTCCAGCTAAAAACGATTGTGGAAAGAGAAGTAAACGTGCAAGACAACAAGCAAAGAGTAGAGCTGGATGTGCTGTTTCATTCCACGCTTTACCGCATGTCAGGCAACGAAACCCTGCGGCGTTTTCAGAAAATGCTCATCCCGCTGTTCAACTATATCGTTGATATAGAAGCCGGCCCCGACGGCAAGACAGCCGTAGGCGCTGTATCCCACTCCGTTCTGATCCACATTCTGGAACAGGGAAACCCACAGGAATTTCAGGAAGCTATGAAAAAACACCTGGAGCCTCACTATGCTTACCTGCGTTAGAATGACGGCCGTTGCTCATGAAATCTATTCCAATAAAATTGCTTCATTCGAAAAAAACAGAAAATTCCGTTTGACAAGTCGAAAATTCCGTATATTTGAACAAATGAAAATGCAATGGAGAGCTTATTCGTAGTAACAGATAATCTGAGGCTGGTACACCTACGGGATGAAGGCGTAAACGTAGAGTACTTTGGCGCGCTTCAGGCGCATACAAGCCTGTCTAAAACAGCATTAGCCTATTTTATAGGCGTTGACCCCACTACGATAGATAATTACCGCAAGCAAAAGAAAAAATTCACCGGAGACCCGGCTGAGAAAATCCTCAAACTCCATCGTCTTTTTGCTTTGGGAGAGGAATTATTCGGGTCAACCCATGCATTTATTGACTGGCTCTATATGCCTTCGCCCGGCCTGGAGGGCGAGAAACCCGCCGATATGCTGCATTCTATCACTGGTATGGGAGAAATAGAAAAGCAGCTTCATCGTATCATACACGGCTACGTTGCCTGACCGGGGCGCCTATCCTATGTTGCTTTACAGCATCGTTTTCTCCAAATATGCAGCAGCAAAGTTTGCCCCTGGCGATGCAGGGCGGTGGAATCTCGACGGTGAACGTGTGCTTTATACCAGTACCAGCCCTGCCCTGGCCATGGCAGAAACGATGGCACATCGGCTGGGTCAGGGATTTCTTTCTGTTGGCTACAGCCTCATCACTTTTGAGGTTCCGGATCGTATTCCTTTTGAAGAAATCAACCGTTCTCAATTACCTCAAGACTGGAGGCTGTTTTCCAGTTATGCCATGAGCCAGCCTTTAGGTTCTGCCTGGTTCCACAGGAAAGCAACCCTGTTGTTGCGCGTTCCCTCTGCCGTCGTTGCCGGAGATGTCAACGTGGTAGTAAATGCTACGCATCCTGATGATGAATTGCTCCGGGAAATCAGCAGAGAGCCCTTTCCTTTTGATGAGCGTTTTGTAGAAGCAGACCAAGCGCTAAAAACAATTCGTTCTAAAAACCCCCACGCGCGCGTTTAGCTATTAGTGTAACGCGTGCTGCGCCTATTATTTGTAGGTTTGCATTGGCAATTTGACCGCTTGGGTGTATCTTGCATGATTCTTACAGATAGCTGCATAGGTATGAAAGCTTATAAGTACAAAACACAAGTAAACGACCATTCGGAAATAGTGCTCAAAGATGTTCGCCTTCTGCAAGGACAGTCTGTTGAAGTTATTATTATGATTCCCGAAGGGGAATTTTATGAGGAAGATGATTGGACAGCATTAGGTTTAGCATCGTTTGAAGAGGAGTGGAACCAGCCCGAAAATGATGTTTGGGATCAGTTTTACGAAGAACGGCAGGAGGGTAATGTATAAGCAGGGTGACATCGTCTGGATTAAGTTTCCGCTGGCTGATAAACCCACGAAAGCAAAAACACGTCCGGCCATTATTGTTAGCAATCAGGCTTCCAATCAACTTGACCAGGATTATCTGGTGGCTCAGATTACCAGCCGTTTGCGAAGCGACCCATTTTCTTTTCTGATCAACAGCGATCACCTCTCTCAACCTATTCCTAGAAGAGAGTGAAATCCGTTGCAACAAGTTGGCTACGGTAAGGAGCCATGTGATATTAGGTTATATCAGCAGTCTGAAAGAAAAAGTTTTAAAAGAAGTCATAGAGAAGGCGAAGCAAGCCATAGAGATTGAGCGGTCTTAGTAAACTGTTGGCACCTTATAAGATTGATCCTCATTTTCACATTTTTTTCAACATATACACTAAAACATAACCTACATGCACCATTTTAACATCAACCGCCGCGATTTTCTGAAAGGAACGACGGCATCCCTGGCTCTTTCTACGTTTGGCCTGGAAGGCATAGACCTGATGCATCCGGCCAAAACGCTTCGTGTGGGCCTGATCGGCACGGGCTGGTATGGCAAAAGCGATCTGTTTCGCCTTATCCAGGTAAGTCCTATCGAAGTGGTGGCACTCTGCGATGTGGATAAAAACCAACTTGCCGAAGCGGCAAAGATCGTCAGTCAGCGCCAGAAGTCTAAAAAGTCACCCCGCCTCTATAACGACTACCGGAAAATGTTGTCCGAAAACGAAATGGATATTGTAATGATCGGCACACCGGATCACTGGCACGCCCTGCAAATGATAGATGCC
>JBBSNI010000561.1:0-3116 GCA_038232695.1 Cytophagales bacterium | reverse complement strand
TCAATGCTCAATGGCCAAGTAAAAACACGTCAAAGTAACCAACTCCTGATGCCAGGGCATCGTTTCATCCTGAACAGCTGAACACTACTTCCTGAAAAACCGCAGGTTGGCTGTCCCGCCTGTTTTCAGCGTAAATTCCTGGGTTTCTGTAAACTTACTGCCGAAAGCGTCTTTGGCACGGAAAACCATCTTGTAGCTGCCCGGTTGCAATGCTAAAGTCATCCGGGTCTTTTCACCGTCCAGGTCCAGCACCCATTCCTGAAAGCCGCTGTCCTGCAGGCGGTAGAGGCTGCCGTAGCCTTGCGTGACCAAGTTGATATTGAGCAATCCGGGACCGGCAATATCCAGCGTAGTAGTCTTGTGGGGTTCTATGTGGACATCTGTAAAGTACGTCTTGGGCAGTGTCAGCACTTCCACATCATAGGTGCCCGCTAAATACTGCTCCTGAGTCATCACCTCCTGTATGTGGAGTATCTCGTTGCGGTCTTTTCTTTTGACCAGCGCCCGCACACCGTCTTCGTATTCCGAATAGCCCGGCTGCCTGAGCGCCAGCACGCCCTGGGGCGACTGTATCTCCAGCACCTGGTGTTGCCCGCCAAGAAAGGTCACCTCTTTCTTTAGCACGGGGGGAATGGTGTTGACGACCACATCGTAAGATAGCACAGGGTCTACGATCACCGAGTCGGGTCTGCCCCGGGCATCGCGGAAGTGGACAAAGTTATAGAGTGGGACGTGTGTCACACTGTTATAAAAGGTCACGTTGACGTTGGTCTCGGTAGGCTGCCGGTCATGGTCTAATAGCTCCACACTTACCGTCGTCTTTTCCAGCGACTGCCGGAGCACCTTGTTGAGTACCTGGCGAAACTGGTTGACATCCTGTGCATCGTAATACTGACCTACACAGGAAAACTCCTTCTCGAATTCTTCTTTCATGCCCAAGCCGATGACAAAGGGCTTGAGGAAGATGTTTTTCTGTTGCAGACTTTGAGAGACCGCGCAGGGATCGCCCCCACAAGACTCTATACCGTCGGTAATGATGATGATCACATTGCGGTAGCGGGCATCTACCCGGAAGTCGGCAGCGGCTTGCTCCAGCGAGTAGGCGATAGGCGTCACGCCCTGGGGCTGTATGCGCCGCAGGCGGTTGATCATTTCATCATGGTTGCGCCTACTGAAAGGCACTTCCAACTTGCTGTCTTGGCAGTTCTTGTACCTCAAATGATACTGATGCCCGTACACCCGCAGCGCCAGTTCCAGGTTTTTGTCAACCCTAAGCGAATCTATCAACTCGATGAGCATCTTTTTGGCGACTTCCATGCGGATGCTGTTGCCCCAGTCGGCATACATGCTGCCGGAAGCGTCCAGCAGAAACAACATCCGCGTCTGCTCTGCCGGTTTCTGAATTTGTACCTGGGCCTGCAGCGGCGTTGCCAGCCACAGGCAGCCCATCAGTAGCAGGTAGGGAAAAGGGATGTTGAGAAGCTTTTTATTCACTTTGTATGTGTTCTGGTGTTACAGTGTTAATGTGCATAATTGTTCAAGTATTAGTCACCCAATACGGATACTTTAATACCTGAACACATTCGCACCTTAACACCCAAACCCTATCCTTTCAAAATTTGCGCCGTATGTTCCCCGGTTTTTACTTTTTCAATGATACGTGTGATCATTCCCTGCTCATCAATAACAAACGTAGTACGTGCCGTGCCCATGTATTTTCTGCCGTACATGGATTTCTCCTGCCAGACACCGTAGGCTTTGTTGATCTTCCTGTCTTCGTCGGCGATCAGGGTAAAAGGCAACTGCTGCTTATCAGCAAACTTGCGGTGGGAAGCGATACTGTCGGTGCTCACGCCTAACACTTCGTAGCCTGCTTGCTGTAGCTCGCTGTGGTGGTCGCGCAGGTTACAGGCCTGGGCGGTGCAGCCTGGCGTCTGGTCTTTCGGGTAAAAGTAGAGGACTACTTTTTTGCCCAGAAAATCTGTAAGGCTAATGGTAGCGCCGTCCTGGTTTTGGGCGGTAAATTCGGGGGCTTTGTCGCCGGGTTGTAATGGGGTCATGGGTTTAACGGGTATAGTTTTTTGTCTGCAAAAATAGTATAATTGTTAATACCTTCTAATCTACACCCATGCTACGTTACCTGACCCTGACACTACTGGCTGTGCTGCTTACCGGCTGTTATTCCAGCCGTTCCCTGGTACACGAACTTACCGTTGCAGAAAGTAACGCAAAGCGATTGCCTGCCCTGCTACCGGCCATAGACCATATCAGCCTGGAAAATGCTTACCTGGAGCAGCTTGCTGCCGTATACAATGAGCCGGATGGATATGCAGACATAAGTTCCCAGACGGTCGCTTACGCACAGGGCGATGCCCGTATCAATGATGTGACTACCCTTTTTGAACGCATGGTCAAAGATCGCTGGACCGACCCTTATGGTCAGGCTGAAGGCTATATAGATTGCCGTCTGACGTATTACGATGAGACCGATACGTTCAGCCCTTACCCTTTGCTCACGTTCGCCAGCCTGGGATTGTCTATGATGGCAGGCTTGCCCACCGGACGGCGCAACATCATAGCGGAGGTAGCGGTAGAAATTTATGACAGCCATGAGGGGCTGGTCGGCAGATACCACGCCATCGGCGCCTGCAAATTTCTGGTAGGGTCTTACCGCCCTCAGGCCCGGCGCAGAGCCAACCTGCTGGCTGTCAGAGAGGCGTTTTTTAAGATAGAGCAACACCTGATACAAGATCATGACCACCTGAGCCGGGCATTGGCTCAGCCATAGGGCACCTATCCATCTCACCACAAAGAGCGAATCAGCTTCATTAGGAGTTACGCAAACAGTCTTCTTTGAGCCCAAAAGGATCTTTAAGCAGTTTGTTCTCTCTGTTACTTTCTTGCTTGGGCAGCCCCGCTTGATCAAGAAAGTAGACCGCGGCGGTCTACTTTTTTATCGAATGAAAAAATCGGACCGATTTCTATGATCTATGCAAGAGAACAGTTATAATTTTTGTCATATTTTTGATTATTTCTCACCACTGCGAAAATACGCAAGATCAGCTTGTTTCTCACCGGGCCCCGGCGGCAGCGTTGATTACAGACATTTTATTCTT
>JBBSNI010000560.1:0-3128 GCA_038232695.1 Cytophagales bacterium | reverse complement strand
AGTATATAGAAGTGTGGTATAACCGCCAAAGGAAGCATTCCTCTATCGGGTACAAAAACCCGGTAGCTTACGAACAGGAATGGAAAAAATCTACTGCTAATGCAGCTTAATCATCTGTCTACTAAAATAGGGGAAACCCAAAGCAGACAACTCGGACAAGCACCTGTAGTGGCTGCCCGGCAAGCTCAGTTAGCAGACAGCGAGATATTAGCCATCCTGATCTATTACCACTATTCGGGCTACAAATGCTTCGCTTACTACTACCAAGATATGGTCTTGGAAGGCAGCTTACAGTCTTACTTCCCTAAAGCGGTAAGCTATTCCCGCTTCATTGAGCTTATCCCGGATCAGTTAGTGCAGCTCTACATGTTCCTGAAAGTTTGTACACTGAGCAGCCGCCGGACAGGTAATTATCGCCCGGCGACCCGGTTTGCTGATAGCAAGAAACTACCCGTTTGTCATAATCTTCGTATCCATTCTCACAGAGTCTTTGCCGGTATCGCTCAGAGAGGCAAGTCCTCTACAGGGTGGTTTTACGGGCTTAAGCTACATCTGCTCATCAACGAGTATGGAGAAGTGATTAACTTTTTAGTAACTCCTGGCAATGTGGCTGATAACAACGATGAGGCGCTACGCAATTTACTATCTGGCTGTCGTGGTAAATGTTATGCTGATAAAGGCTACTTGACTAAAATCTTTGAGGAGCTTTATCTACAGGGTATACACCTGATCACCAAAGTGCGCAGCAATATGAAAAACAAACTGCTACTACTCTCTGATAAGATGAAGCTCAAAAAGAGAGCTTTGATAGAGTCAGTCAATGATCTACTGATGAGTGTCTTTGATATTGACCATACACGCCACCGAAGCCCGGTCAATGCCATAGCCCATACCTTCAGTGGATTGATTGCCTACTGCTTTTACGAGCAAAAACCATCTGTCTTTATCCCTGAAAATTAGTAATACCTAACCGAATTCACGTTAAATACCTATTTTTAGGTATTTATCAATTTATTTTCTTTCTTTACTAAAGATAATTCCGGCTTTAAATTACAGCAATTTATTTTTAGCAGCATGACGCAAATAAAGGATCTGTTTAAATATTTATGTCAGTCTATAGTATTCAATATAAATGGAGGTTAAAAATGATGCCATAAGTCAGGTAGAAGCTGTCTATTAACTTTTCCATTTTACGCTTTAGCTGCGATAAACATCTACCTTCAATTACCTCAAATGAGTTTTTGCAACACATCTAGAGCAAGCGGGTCATGAGTCGCTTGCTTCAGGCGTAATTCTGACATCTTTATTTAAGTATAAGCAGCTTATGACTTGTATCGATACTCTTTAGATTAGTAGTTAAGGTTGAAGAGCAGCTTTAGCCGCTTTCCCTTTAAAATATAATGTTTAAGTAGTACTTCCAAGTTGAGTTCAAGAGAAGTTCATTCAACTTGTAGCTTGAGAATGTGCCTGAACTTTTCAACACTTAACAAGGAAATTGTGTTATGGCTATTACTGAAATGTCTTTGCCGGTTGATATCCCTTGGAAGCGCATGGGTGTCTCCAAAAACATGATTGATCGTGTTGCCGGAAACCTCAAGTTTCCCGATAAGTGGCGATCATCCATAGCTGTATTCTATTATGAACCAGCTGAACCTCCTCCAGATTATTGCAATCGGAAGGTCATGTACTTGAAAATTGTTTGCACAATCACTAACTACCAGATCTCAGATGCGGAAGTAACCGTACTTGATGAACTTGGTAAACACCATGGTGATTTTTATGCCTGGAAGGATTTCGACGCGAACGTGACCCAGTCTTTTCCATGCTATGGTGCTTTGCTGCAAGTCGGGGTTTACCCTAACCCTCCCACAGAACGTGGCACAGGCCTTCCCGTTCCTTTGCATGATTATCCCTACATTGCTGGTTTTCAACCGCGAAAACGGGAGATGTATGAGGCCGTCTCTGAGTCAGGGGAAGTGACCAGTCAGTCTGGAAACAAGCTGAACGTTCTCAAGGGCACTACCAATACCGATACCACGGAAGATTATGACCTGGATCTTGGCGGCGGGGGTGGGGGACACAGCGGGTTGTTTGGACTTTGGAGTGAAGAACACACCGATCCTCAAAAACAGGTGGGAACCATTAATCGCTCCCAGACGGAGAAACAGGACGTAACTAGCAAGGATGCGTCCCGCGACAGACGAGAGTCTCACGCGTTCTCCACGAATATCAACCAGCTTTACACGCTGCTTCAGGGGTACCACCTGGGTACCAATCGGGCCATGTTTTTCATCCAGCCTCGACCGCACATGCAGGATATGAAGTTTACTTTTATCCGCGGACTGCGGCGGCTCGAAGGCATCCAGGAATTCTTCTTGATTGTGGATCGACCTGCTTCTGTGCCAGGTATTTGTGTCGAAGTAGCCCTGGAAACGGCTCACGCCTATCTGGAACGCGCTTACGAGCCTCGTTTGATTCCCTTAAGCGAATTGTATGCTCCCGGAAATTTGAACAAAACAGCAGCAGCGTTGGGTATTGCCACTAACCTTAGTTTCGCGCTTGAGAAAACCCTTCTCTATGCATGGAACGATCAGTCTAACCCTCTGGATAGGCTCTGGGCAAACCATTTCCCACTCATACCTCCCGAGCTTGCTAATCAAACAATACACAATCCCGGCGACTTGATAACAGTGGTTCAACGATTGCCGGGGATTGGCATCGAAGACATTGCTCTTATATTTGAAGAGTACGAGGCCGACTCCGGTCACATCTTTGTTACTGGCCACCGATTGTGCTCGTGCGTCACACCTAAAATTGCGGATGAAAATGAAATTGGAAGTGTGGATTGCGAGAAATCCAGTGAGGATCATCTCTCAACCTGTGATACCTCTTCACGGCCAGTTGTCTATACCAGCCGCTACAATGGAAGATCAAGCTTAAGACGGAAATCTGTAGAAGGTACATCCAGGAGCGCAGACCTAAACGCGATGATTCAAGACATTAATCAAGAACTCTGGGCGAGCATTGGCTCCACTAGACGATTTCCCTATGGAGAGGTAGCTTTTTTAGAGACAGACTTTGTACTTGATGAATTGTCACAGTTGGTTCGATTGCTGGGAAAAGCTGGT
>JBBSNI010000559.1:0-3132 GCA_038232695.1 Cytophagales bacterium | reverse complement strand
CAATGTCGCCAATAGCATAGACGCCTTCTACGTTGGTGCGGTAGTAGTCGTCTACCTCTACCAGCGTTTTGCGGTCGTTGAGCTTGATCTTCATCTCTTCCAATCCCACGTTTTCCAGGTTGGTCGCAATGCCTACGGCAGACAGCACAATGTCGCACTCAATCGTCGTTTCTTCTCCTTTTTTGGATTTTACCTTGACCTTACAGCCCTTTCCTTTGGTATCTACCGAGGTCACTTCCGAGTCGGTCATGATCTTGATGCCTTCTTTTTTGTAGATTTTCTCCAACTGTTTGGAGACTTCCTCATCTTCTATCGGCAATATGTTGGGCAGGTATTCTACCACAGTCACTTCTGTGCCAATGGTACTGTAAAAGTAAGCGAACTCCACGCCGATGGCTCCGGAGCCGATCACCACCATCTTCTTGGGTTGCTTCTCTAAGACCATTGCCTTGCGGTAGCCAATGATCTTTTCATTGTCAATCTTGATGTTGGGCAACTCGCGGGAGCGACCGCCCACCGCCAGGATGATGTGCTTCGCCTGGTAGGTAGTTTTCTTACCGTCTTCACCGGCTACTTCTACCTTGCCTTTTCCAGCAAGCTTGCCATAGCCGACCAGGGTATCAATCTTATTTTTTTTAAACAAAAATTGGATGCCCTTGCTCATCTTGGCAGCCGTCGCCCTACTGCGCTTGATCATACCGGGAAAGTCCGCCTCGGCCGTTTTCACGTCTATGCCGTAGTCTTTAGCGTGTTTGATATATTCAAATACCTGGGCGCTTTTCAGCAAGGCTTTGGTCGGAATGCAACCCCAGTTCAGGCAGATGCCGCCTAACTCGGCGCGCTCTACCACGCCTACTTTCATACCAAGTTGGGAGGCACGAATGGCAGCCACATAGCCGCCCGGACCGCTTCCGATCACGATCAAATCATAGTTTTTTTCAGCCATCGTTGTGTGAGTGTTCTGTTAAGTTTGCGCAAAAATAATGGATTTGCTCATATATGAAAGCAACTCCCGTTGAGCAACATTGCTGATAGTAGTAAAGTTTGACTATGATTCAATGATTTGATGATGGGCATGATTGGGCTGGGCTGATTTTTCACTTGAGCATTGAGTGTTGAGTGTTGAGTGTTGAGTGTTGAGTGTTGAATATTTAAAACACGCAAGTGAGAAAGTATTTGCTTTACCTCTGAATTAAATCAAAAAAAAAGAGGACTTTTGGGGTCCTCCTGTTCTTTACATCAAAAAAGTGTTTACACCTTTTTGCGGTCGCTGCCGCGGGGGCAGTCGTCTACTTTTGGTTTCTGGCATGGCTCTACCGCGTTGGCGTTGCAGATAGGGCAGTGCGCTACATCGTTGGCTCTGATATTTTCTTCCTTTTTCATAACTCTTAGCGTTTAGTTTCTACGTTTATCAATTTACTACTTTTAACTAACAGTGGCAGCGTTTCGTTACAAAAAAGGGCAATTTAACTTTAGTCTAAATAACTGATATACAGCTATTTATAATTGTTTTAAATAAGCACACCGCTCCCTTGACAGACGATGGCGAACTATTTCCGGGCAGGTACAGTATACTTTTTATATGAAAAAAAGAGTAGTCGTAGGCATGTCGGGCGGCGTAGACTCCAGCGTAGCTGCCCATTTGCTGGTAGCACAGGGCTATGAGGTCATCGGCTTGTTTATGAAAAACTGGCACGACGACAGCGTGGTGATCAGCCGGGAGTGCCCCTGGGTAGAAGACAGCCACGATGCGCTGATCGTCGCCGAAAAGCTGGGCATCCCTTTCCAGACCATAGACCTGAGCCGGGAATACAAGACGCGCATCGTCGATTATATGTTCGATGAATATGCCCGCGGGCGTACCCCCAACCCTGATGTGCTCTGCAACAGGGAGATCAAGTTCGATATTTTCCTGAAAACTGCGCTGAAGCTGGGCGCCGACTATGTAGCCACCGGTCACTATTGCCGCAAAGCGCAGACCACTGGCCCCGACGGGCACACGACCTATCACCTGCTGGCTGGTAAAGACCGCCAGAAAGACCAAAGCTATTTTCTCTGCCAACTCAACCAGTTTCAACTCAGCAAAGCCTTGTTTCCTATTGGCGAACTGGAGAAGGCAACGGTGCGGCAGATCGCCCGCCAGCAGGAGCTGATCACAGCAGATAAGAAAGATTCGCAAGGCTTGTGCTTTGTCGGCAAAGTGCGCCTGCCGGAGTTCTTACAGCAAAAATTACAGCCTAAGCCCGGCAATATTATAGAAATTGCCGCCGATGCTGCCATCTATGAAAAAGCATTAGCAACTGCAGGCGACACCGGCGAAAAAACGGCTGATCTTGCTGACCTGACCCAGGCTTACCATTACGAAGAGACTGATGGAAAGATTGTGGGCGTACATCCGGGGGCGCATTACTTTACCATAGGACAGCGCAAAGGGCTGAACGTAGGCGGAACACCCAAACCGCTCTTTGTCATTGCTATCGACACGGAAAAAAACATCGTCTACACCGGGCAGGGAGAAGACCATCCCGGACTATACCGCGATGGCTTGTTTATCAGCCCCCAGGAAATACATTGGCTTCGTGAAGACCTCATGCTCAGTACGGGCGGCGAAGCCCGCTACCAGGTAAGGATCCGCTACCGGCAACCACTGGAAGCAGCCACACTGTACCAGCAAGCCGAAGGGCTATATATTGTCTTTGACCGTCCGCAAAAAAGCGTCGCGCCCGGTCAGTTTGCTGCCTGGTATCAAGGCGAAGAACTTATAGGCTCAGGGGTGATTGGGTGAAGGCTTGCCCTGGAAAAGTTTTTACTGTATTTTGAGATATATTTACACAAAATATTGTACTATTGATGTAAAACAAATAAGTCAAAAGCATGGAGATTACAACGTATTCTAACTTTCGGCAGAACCTAAAAACTTTTATGGATTTAGTCTTTAGCTCTCGTTCTCCCCTGTTCGTAACTCGCTCGAAGGGGGAAGATATAGTCGTTATGTCTAAAGCGGAATACGAGAGTATACAGGAAACACTTCACTTGCTAAGTAACAAGATAAAAATAAGTGTTTGATTTGTAAGTTTTAGATTTACGTTCAAAGAGAAAAAAGAGATCAGAAATGCAAAGCTACAGTAAAGT
>JBBSNI010000558.1:0-3138 GCA_038232695.1 Cytophagales bacterium | reverse complement strand
GCGCTCAGAAGGACGATCTACGCAAAGGCAAAGCCGTAGCGCTGACCCCGGACAAAGTGATCCGTGTGGACCTGGTGCATCCTGCCGGATATACACTTCAATCACCAGATAGAAAGCGGGATGCCGCCCAGCGGGTTGACAATCAGCGGAATGCCGCCCAGCGTGGAGACGCCCAGCAGCAGGAATCTGTGAGAGGGAAGAAAGTGTCCAGGGTAGGAGAGGAGGTGGTCACCCGTCAACCGGAAAGATCGCTCATGCCAGGCCTTACTAAGGAGGTAGTCGCCCAGCGGCAACCCGCTGATCCAGACCGTGGTCGTACGCCCGGAATTCATCGCTGATGCACACGGATTATCACCATTACCGGGCGCACGTATCCATTGTGCAGGTAGCCGAGGCGCTGGGGTATGTACATAACCCCAAAGCCGGACGCAATCCTGTGGAGTATACCCATACCCATCAGGCTAATGTCCTCATTTCCAATCCCTCAGAGCCTTCCCGGCAGGTATATTTCACCCGGAATGAAGACGCCAATAGGGGAGACGTAATCGAGTTTGTCAAACACCGCCTTCCTCTTTTCAATATCGCCTACAACAACCCGATTCATGGCATCAAAAAAGTGCTGGATGGTTTTGTCAACATCCCCTTTGACCTTACCGAAAAGTTTGGTTCAACGGCTTCCCGCTATACGCCACCTAATTTCCGGAAAGAGGATTATCAGATCACAGCGCCGACCCTTTCCGATCTGGCGTATTTATCGCGGGAGCGGAAGTTAGACGAAAAAACGCTGAGCGTATTTGCACCTCATATCGCTATGGTACAAAGTAAGCTGTACAAATATAACTTCCGCAATATTGGGTTTGCCTATCGTACGCCGGGGGAAGATACGATCAAAGGCTACGAGTTGGTTAACTACAACTATAAAAGCTTTGCTCCTGGGACCGATAAAAGCCATGCCGTATGGCTGGCAAGTTTGGCGCCCAAAGGGGTCATCCCACTCAATGTAATATTTGCTGAGTCAGCCATTGACGCGATGAGCTTTTATCAGCTCTATCGTCATCGCTACAACTTTGCCCAATCGCTGTTTGTCTCTATCGGAGGGGCGCTCTCTCACCAGCAAGCCGAACAGGTCATCCAGGCATACCCCCATGCAAAGCTACTGACCGCCTTTGACAGTGACCTCAACGGTAAGCTGTACGCCATACGGCTGGCAGCGATCAAAGCGCAACAGCCCCTGACGGTGAGCAGGCAGCAAGAGCGAAACGACATCCTTTTTGAGACAGCCCAGAAGAAGTTCACCCTCTCAATGGACGAGCTTAGCCTGGCAGCTTTCAAAAAGGAAAGTGGCTTACGTGTTCCCATTAAAGAGCATAAGAGTACGGCCAAGGACTTCAACGAAGTGGTACAACAGCGTTATCATGCACAGCATCATGAAAAGATACCCGAAGCAGCACACCTCTTTAAAAGATGAAAAGGCGTTCGTGATACGAACTTCTACGCGCTATGTGATCTTCAAGGCGCTCCTGCCCCTTATGCTGACCCTGCTCATTGCAGGAGTGGCTGCCATCTTTCAGATAGGGTATTTGCTCTATATAGTTATAATCCCTTTGGGATATGGTTTGTATCAAACGATATTTTACTTGTCCGTCAAGTATGAGATCAGGGAAGGTCAGATCAAATACCACCGCGGGGTGTTTGGCCACCAAACCGACTTTTTAGAAATCTATCGCATTAAAGACTTTACAGTCCGTAAGCCTTTTATGCTAAGAATATTAGGTGCCATGCACATACATATGGCCACCTCTGACAAATCGCATCCAAATTTCCGGATGGAAGGTATTCCTGTCAGCAACATCGCAGAGGTGATGCGTGACCTCACAGAGCGTGCACGCGCTAAAAAAGGGGTCTATGAGATTGACTAAGTATTTTACCATGAAGCATCAATATTTCTTTTTCTTCCGTTATGGAATCTTTGTTTTTGTGTTTCTCGTGGGTTGCCGGGGCAGCGATGATGATCCTTTCTCTGGTCAGGACAAAGCTATTTTCCGCATTCGCTATACCCAGCAAGGAGACCTGGAAGGATTTACCAGGATGTTCAACTACGACACCAACCTGGCCAGTAGTGAAGATTTTGTTTGGTTTGATAGCAAGGAGCAGGCACCCGCTTATCTGGACACAGATAGCCTTACAGAAAGCAGCTACGTTTTGGAAACCAAAGTGCCGGTAAAAGAAATTACGCTAAACCTTTCCTTGGGCTGGATACCTACCCGGGCCTGGGCAGATGGCTGGCAAGGTCCGGATGAGATGGCAATTGAGCTATCAGTTTGGAAGAACGATGAACGCATAGATACCCAAGAAATGAGGCTTAGTTCAAACAATAAGCCTTCTTTGATAAGCTTTCAGAAAAGCTATACAACAAAACCCTAAATTGTTTGATGATGAAAAAAAGATCATTGCTTGGATTGTTGCCTATTTTTTATTTCATACTGTTAGGGGCTTTCTATTGCGTCACCTGTGCGGTGTACGGTAGTAAAAAAAGCAGGCAGGAGCACAGCGTACTTGATCTACCGGCAAGATACTATTCCCCCTGCAGCAGCTTACCATACCCTGAAGACACCACAGGGTGTAGCGTTCATAAAAAGTAAGAGATAGCCATGAAGCCAGGCGCAGGATGAAAAACATACGACCAATTATTTTTTATATCTATTGACGTTACAATGGAATTTTAACATTATCAGCGTAAGATCAAAAAAACTGAACTTCTATAAGGAAAATGCTGATACGCAAAAAGACGGATACTGGTGAAGTGACAACTTTACCTTTTTCACATCACATTCTTGCCGATTTTACCCTTTTATTACATGTAAGGTCTATAGTTTCTTGACTGCCTGATTTGGTTTCTATCTGTCATTATACAGGTTTTATGGAGAAAAACACAGTCATATTTCTCACTCTACATGAGAAAAAAATAGATAAAGGAAAAAGGGTTTAGTTTTGTGGTTCTTCACATCACTGACTAAACCCTTTTGAGAATGAAATTAGGTGTAAAGCTAAATATCCTGAAAGTTATAAAAACAATAAGATCCTACCCATGCAGGGGGAAAGTTTGCTGTCTGTGTTCAGGGGAGAGGTCTTGAAAAG
>JBBSNI010000557.1:0-3144 GCA_038232695.1 Cytophagales bacterium | reverse complement strand
TACCGAGTAAATTTTAGCCGACAAGGTGTTTCCCGGCACTGACTCCACCGTGAACGATATCTTCTGCCCTTTTTTCACCTTGTACACATCTTTCTCAAAGACCATCAGGTCGGCATGAATATGCTCGGTATTGACGATGGAAAACATTTCGGTTTGCGGATCTACGTACTGACCTATCTGTACCAGCACTTCTTCAACATACCCGTTAATCGGGCTTACTACCGGAACATATTCATAAATATCCCCGTCTTGAATCTTCTTTACATTCAGGGATAGTTGTTTGAGCTGCGCTTCATAGCCTTTTACTTCACCTTTCATCGCCTGGTATTCAGCCTCCGTTTGTTGAAATGTTTTCCCTGAACCTACTTCTTCTTCATAAAGTCTTTTCTGCCGCTGGTATTCTTTTTCCAGGTACTGCATCTGGTGATAAGCTTTTACATACTCAGTCTGGAGCCTGGTAAGATTAGGATGTGAAATATAGGCCAACGCCTGGCCTTTACTCACTTTATCTCCCTCAATGACTTTGATGGAAGTAACGTTAGCGCCCAATATGGCTGTGACGGTTGCTTCATGTTGCGGAGGCACTTCCAATTGCCCGTTGGCTTCCACCACACCGGAGAGCGGACGGGTAGGCAAAGAATCTACTTTTATGTCCAGACTGTTAAACTTGAGTTCGGACAGGTATACGGACCCCATGTCTTCCTCTTTGTGTTCGCCTTCTTCCTGGGGCTGCCCTTGCTGGGTTTCATCGGCTGATTTACTGCCGCAACCTGTAAAGACCCATACAATCAGTACCAGAGGAAGTATATATATGATTTTCTTTTTCATGTTAATTTTATCTTTTGACAAGGTTCGTCTTACTTTGATGTTTTTAAATAATATTCCAGTTGATAACGGCTATCCAGATAGTTGCCAAAGGCATTCCAGGAGTCTATTTCTATGCGTATGGCGTCCCGGATGTTTTGCAGAAAAGTCACATAGTCAATGGCTCCTTCCCGGTAGGCAAAGATGGCCCCGCTTTGTTGTTCCCGGGCAAGCGGAAGGGCTTTATCACGGTAATAATGCCAGGAGTTGCGCCACTTCAAATACTGCTGCTGCACATCCTGATAAGCGGCATTCAATTCCAGTTGCGTTTGTCTAAATTCCTGCTCAGCCATCTCCCGGTTGATCTTTGCCGACTGCGTCCTGCCTAATTCCGGCCCAAAGAATAAAGGAATCCTGATGCCCAACTGATAGGTATAAAATCCACTTTGTCCGTTCACGCTTTGCTTTCCATACTGGCCTTGCAGTTGCGGATAAAACTGGGAACGTCTTTCTTTGATAGTAGCGTCCGCTACCTGAACCCTTTGTCTGTAGACATTCAGCATAGGATGGCTACCCAGTGAATCGGCGATGTAGCGTAAAGGCTCGTCTAATGCACCAGCAGGAATATCCGGCACAGTAAACAACGTATCACTCACCAGCCATAAATTAAGCCGTTGCAAGGCACTGAGATAATCCCGGTATGCCTGCTCTTTTTGGATCTGCACCTGGTTAGCCTGGTTGGAAGTAGCCAGATAGGCTAACTTAGAAGTAGCTTCTACCTCCAGCCTGATACGAGCGGCCCGTTCTATATCCGTAAAAATAGAATCCAGCCGATCATATACCTGGTAAGTATTCTTGGCGGCATATGCCCTGCTCCACGCCTGGCTCACTTCGCGCACTACTTCTATGGTAGAAAGATCAAGGGCTGCTTCCGCCAATACAACTTTTTGCTTTTGCAGCCTGAGCCTGGGGGCAATTCCAAATACATCAATTTGTTGCTGCTGAACACCAATCTGTGTGTACACACCCCCTAAACCTGATTCAGCATTATTTCTTACCTCTTCTTTACCCGTGAATATTTGTGTGTTGCCCAAATCCCAGGCTGTTTTCTTCAAAACTTCCTGATTTTCAATGCCCAGCCGGGCTGCCTGTATCCTGGGATAGTTATTGACAGCGCTTGCTACGGCTTTTTCCAAACTAATGGCAGGCAAACTGTCTTTGGGTTGTGCCTGTGCATGGGCAGCGGTGGAGAGGCTCAGCAATCCTCCGCATAAAAGCAATACATTCATTGCATGAGCGGAGGCAAGCGGTTTCTTCGCCTTCTTTCTCTTTGCTGACCAGTTCTCTACCAGCGTATAAAGTACCGGCAGCACAACCAGGGTGAGCAAGGTGGCGCTGATGAGTCCACCGATGACAACCGTAGCCAGTGGCCGTTGCACCTCACCGCCTGCCGAAGTAGAAAATGCCATAGGCATAAAGCCCATGATGGCAGCGGTAGCGGTAAGCAGAATCGGTCTTAATCGCTCTTCGGTGCCTGTCAGTATTCGCTCTCTCAAATCCGTTACCCCTTCTTCTTTTAAGGAATTAAACCGGCTGATGAGTACCAGTCCGTTGAGTACGGCTACGCCAAACAATACGATGAACCCTACTCCGGCAGAGATACTAAAAGGCATACCCCGCAAAGCAAGTAAAAATACACCACCGATAGCGGCCAAAGGAATGGCGATGTAAATCATAGCAGACTGAGCAAAGGATTTAAGCGCAAAATATAGTAGAATAAAAATGAGAAACAACGCGATAGGCACCACGATAGAGAGGCGGTCTTTGGCACGTTTTAAGTTTTCAAATTCCCCGCCGTAGGTGATATAATAGCCCGGAGGAAGGTCCAGTTCGGTGTCCAGTTTTTCCTGAATATCCGTCACCACGGATTCTACATCGCGCCCCCTGGTGTTCACCCCTACGTACGTTCTGCGGAAGGTATTGTCGCGGGATATTTGCATAGGTCCCGGCTGGTAATTGATGTCGGCTACTTCTTTGATCGGTATCTGTGTGCCGTCTGGCAAATCTACATACAGGGTACGCAAGTCATCAATGCTTTGGCGGTGTGCTTCATCAAAGCGGATCACCATATCGAAGCGCTTTTCCCCTTCAAAAATGACCCCGGCCACGCCACCGGCAAAAGCCGTGCTTACGTATTCGTTGAGCTTTTGGATATCGAGCCCGTATTGGGCAATTTTTTTACGGTTATAACGCACGGTCATTTGTGGCAGCCCTGAAGTTCTTTCCGGGCTTACATCGCCCACACCGGGTACCGTTTGGATAATTTCTGCCATTTGTTCC
>JBBSNI010000556.1:0-3154 GCA_038232695.1 Cytophagales bacterium | reverse complement strand
TTTTTACTACATTTACACTTTGGCAGCCGCCGTGGCCCGGTGAGGGCATTCTATATTGTTTTGCATTCAATTAGTATAGCCTTTACTGCCTTCTTTTGCAAATCTATCAACTATCTTATCCTTACTTTTAATACACTACCGTTTTCTGATTACCAGGAAATTTTCAAAACTTGACAAAACGTTGTTTTCAAACAAGACAATCTTGCTTTTTAGCGCGGAATTGCTGGATGAATTTATTTCAGTGGCAAAGAGACCTAAATTCAGAAAGTATTTCTCAGAGAAGGACCTTGAAGACGTTATAGAAAAGATTGATGAATATGCAGTGTTTATAGAAGTAATATCTGAAATTGCTATTTGCAGAGACGAAAAGGATGATTTCTTACTCTCGTTGTCGGTAGATGGAAACGCTGACTTTTTGATAACAGGGGATATAGCCTTACTTGAATTAAAAAAAGTCGGCAAAACAAAGATCATAACAATGGCTGCATATCTGAATAGAAAGTAAATAATCACTGCCATAGCCCTAACCCAAGGTCTGCAACCCCAAGGTCTGTGTCTCACAGACCTTTTGCGAAATGCCTGTTTAAGGTGAGGACACAGACCTGAACTTATCTGCCGTTAGGTCTGTGAGACACAGACCTTGGGTTTGGATAATCGCAGAGTTCCACAGAGCCTCTCCATGTTTCTCTGTGTCAAACCCTGTGTGGTTCTCTGTGGTAAAAAACCTCCTGTTGCTGGCATAAGCTTACGCCAGGATTTGACCAGGGATTGTGAGTTTTTTCCTTATCAATAGGCAATACCCCAACATAATGCAGACAGGTCGCCTTGCCTGATCTGGTCAAAGAGCGCGGGGAGTTGTTCGAAACGAACCGTATCGGTGATGTGCTGATCAAAGGCAGCCTCCCGGAGCAGGGCAAAGACTACTGCTTTTCTCCGCTGGTATGTCCAGCGAGACTGACGGCTGGCAGGCAGATGCGATACCTGCGCACTGATGATCTGCTTGCGCTGGCTGTGGAATGTGCCGCCCAGGTGGACGGTCACGGGCTGGTCGCCGTACCAACTCATCTCTATCACTTTGCCTTCGAAGCCTACAGCGTCTATACAGCGTTGCAGTCCGGCGCTGCTGGCGCTGGTATGAAAAGCCAGGTCATAGCCTTTGTCGTCGGCATCAGCCAGGGCAAAACCCATTTGCCGGGCAAACTGTTGCCTGACGGGGTGTAGTTCTTCAATATCTACCTGTACGGCAGGCATCGCCTGGAGCAAACGTGCCGTCAGCGAACCGATGATGCCAAACCCAACGACCAGTACGCGGTCGCCCGCCGAAACCTGGGCATCCCAGACAGCATTCAGGGCAGTTTCCATATTACTGGCCAGGGCAGCCCGCAGCGGCGGTATGCCATCGGGCACGACAAAAACATCAGCAGCAGGTACTACGCACCGGTCCTGGTGTGGGTGCAACAGGTGTACTATTTTATCTTTCAGTGTTTCCGGACCTTATTCTACAATACCTACCAGGGAGTAACCGTATTTGACAGGAAAATCAAAAGAACCTTCCATGTGGGGCACCTGCATGTCGACATATAGCGCAGCGGGCACCTGCCCCAAAGCCACCCGCCTTTCCGTACCCGTGCTCACCAGTGAATACAAAGTACGAACCCTGCAATATCCTTCGCCATACACAACAGCCCCGGCAGGTTGCAGGGCCGACTGCCAGGCAGAAAGGTGCCAGAGCGCCACAGGTTTAGTCATCAGTAAAAGCTGGTAAAGTACCTACAAACATATAACTGTCGCCCATCGGCCGGAAGGCGTACTCCGTAAACCCAACGGCTTGCTCTACTTGCTCAATAGGAGGCAAAGTAAAGCCGCTCACGCCCGATCCGAACAGCAGGGGTGCAATGTGCAGTTGCAGCACATCCAGTGCTTTTTCCTGCATAAACTGCGAACTGGTGGCTGCCCCGCCTTCTATGTATACACTGTGGAGCCCCCGCCGGTACAGGAAAGACAGTATCTCATGGCAGTTAATCTTACCCGTTTGATTAGCCGCTAACTGCACATATTCGGCATGTTCTATACAGGGGCGCTCTGCCGTGCCCAATACCAGCAAAGGTTCTCCGGCGGAGGTTTGCAGGCTGGTAAAGTCGCCTTCGGAAGAGCAAAGGACCACACGCTGCGGATGCCTGCCTGCGACCAGCCGCACGGTCAGTGAGGGCTGGTCGCAGTTCATGGTACGGGCGCCGATCAGGATCGCATCGCAGAGCGAACGCATCCGGTGGGCATGGACGAGGTTCTCCGGGTTGCCGATCCACTTGGAGTGACCGTTCTGCGTAGCGATCTTACCGTCCAGCGACTGGGCAAAGTGAGCAATAGCGATTGCCCTTTGCTGTTTTCCGGCTTGTAAGGACAAAAAACAGTAAGGCAGGTAAGTACACAGAAAGGCAGCCGTTTCTTCGGATAGATCCACCTGCTTTTGCAAGCGGGCGCTCATGCCCCGCAGTATAACAATATTAGCCTGTAAGGCCTCCGGGATACCCTTTTCCTGCAATGCCACCAGCAGCCGGGAACCTTTGGGCCGGGACGTTGGCAGGCGATTGATCCAAAGGCGTGTGGGGCTACCAAAGTCAATAAAGACATAGGCAACGGACTTGCTCATACTTTTTACGGCATCAGCAAGCTGCAACAAACCTGACCAGTAGTGTTCTGTATGCATCCTCAAGGTTCCATGTGTGCAAGTAAGCAAACGAACGAACAAGGTAAGAAAATAAAAAAAGCATCCCAAAGGAGTTCGGGATACTTGAGGGTGGGTGTGGGCCCTGTTGGAATCGAACCAACCACCTACTGATTATGAGTCAGTATCATGGTACTTTTCATTATTTATCAATACTTTCCATTATTTATAGTAAATGCTCACTATCAGGCGATTACACTTAATATTTGACTTTTATATATGGCATTACTTTTCTTTATTTTGCTATAATGTTGGTGCATTTTTCTTACCTTTGCTTTCTACCATAAAATAGGGTTTCCGCACCAAAATAGGGATATATGGTTAAGGTAGTTAATTTTGTGAATGCAAATACCAACTTACTTTTCGGAAGTCCAAGATTTCCGGGTTCAAGGACGTTGCCACCATCAGTTAGGCGACATTTTAGGGCTG
>JBBSNI010000555.1:0-3167 GCA_038232695.1 Cytophagales bacterium | reverse complement strand
TCGCCCAGGTTTCATCCTCTTCGGGGGGTGATGTACTGGGAAGATGGCGACGACAGACGTATTCTGTATACCGTAGGCTCTTCCCTGTACGCCATCAACGCTGCTACCGGAGCGCCGGTGGAAAGCTTTGGTCTGCACGGTGCCGTAGATCTGCACGAAGGCTTGGGCGATAAAGAGACGCTGGGTTATGAAGTCAGCGACTTTTCTATCAAAGCAACTACGCCCGGCGTTATTTACAAAGACCTGGTCATTATGGGTTCTACCGTATCGGAATCGGGTGATGCACTGCCCGGGTATATTCGTGCTTTTAACGCTCGCACCGGTAAGCTGGCCTGGGTATTTCATACCATTCCACTGCCGGGTGAGTTTGGTTATGACACCTGGTCTGAAGATGCCTATAAAAAGATAGGCGGCGCCAACTGCTGGGCAGGGATGGTGCTGGACGAAAAGCGGGGAATGGTTTACGCAAGTACCGGCTCACCCTCCGTTGACTTTTACGGAGGTGCCCGGATTGGTAAAAATTTATTTGCCAATTGTGTTATCGCGCTGAATGCGGAGACAGGGAAGCGTGTATGGCACTTCCAAACGGTACACCACGACCTCTGGGACCGTGACCTGCCCTGCCCGCCTAACCTGCTCACTGTCAACCACAAAGGGCGCAGGGTAGAGGCGGTAGCGCAAGCGACCAAAGATGGATATGTCTTTTTGTTTGACCGGGATACCGGTACGCCTCTGTTCGAAGTCAACGAAGTGCCCGTGCCTACTACGCCTGCTTTGCCCGGGGAGCAGCCCTGGCCTACACAGCCTGTTCCTGTGAAGCCTGCGCCTTTTGCCATGCAGGAACTCACGGTGGATAATCTCACAGACCGTACGCCGGAAGCGCATGAGTATGTGTTGAACCGTTTTCAGAACAGCCGGTATGGGAGCAAATATATGCCTCCCAGCCTGGAAGGAACACTGTATTTCGGCTTTGGCGGAGGCGCTGAGTGGGGCGGCAACGCAGCCGACCCGGATGGTATTCTCTACCAAAACTCAAACAATATGCTCTGGTGGCTACAGATGCGCGACATCCGCCAGCAAAAGGGCGCCGCTCAGCGTACCCAAGGCTCATCTTTGTTCAACGCTCATTGCAGTGCCTGTCATGGGGTAGGGGGTAACAGTAGCAGTAGCCAGGGAAGACAAGCTTTTCCTGTACTCACGGAGGTAGGTCAGCGGCTGACAAAAGTGCAGATCAGCAGCATTGTAGAGACCGGCAGAGGAAGGATGCCTTCGTTCAAACATATTCCCAAAGAGGAGCGCGAGGCGATCATCCGCTTTTTGCTGCACACAGAAAATTCAGCTACTGACGATATACATCGTGCCGTTCCCGAAGTTGCCCCCAAAGAAAACGCTGACTTCCCCTATATGCCACCATTCCTGAACAATGGCACCATACAGTTCCGCGACCAGGACGATTACCCTGCGGTAAAGCCTCCCTGGGGCACCCTCAATGCTATTGACCTAAATACGGGGGAGTATCGCTGGCAGGTTCCCCTGGGTGAGTACCCGGCATTGAGCCAGCAAGGCACTCCGCCTACCGGTACCGAAAATCATGGCGGGCCGGTCGTGACAGCGGGTGGACTGATATTTATTGCTGCTACCTACGATGAGAAGCTGAGGGCATTTGATAAGAATACAGGAAAGATTGTGTGGGAATACAATCTGCCAGCCGGAGGGTTCGCCACACCCATCACGTATATGGTGGAGGGCAAGCAGTATATCGTGATCGCTGCCGGGGGTGTGCGCTATGGGTTAAAACCGGGAGGCTCCTATGTCGCTTTTGCCCTGCCGTAGGTTTGATCTCCGTCACTTCAGTGACAACTGCTTGATACATACGGCCATAGGCACTTTAACTTCCCTGACATAGGTGAGTTTGCCGCTGGCCTGGTCGCGTCGGAACTCGACAACATTATCATCGTCGCGGTTGGCTACAAACAGGTATTCTCCTTTTTTGTCTATATAAAAGTTCCGGGGGTGCGCCCCATGCGTCTTTTCAAAGCCTACCAGCGTCAGCTTGCCCGTAGCGGGATCAACCGCGTAGATCACCAGGCTGTCGTGTCCGCGGTTGGAGGCATACAGGAATTTGCCATCGGGCGACACGTGGATGTCGGCAGCCGAGTTCTTGCCTTCAAAATCTTTGGGAAGCATAGGGACACGCTCCAACGGAGTCAGGGCACCGGTGGCTTTATCCACCTTGAAAGCGTTGATAGTAGAGGAAAGCTCTTCTAAAGAAAAAGCAAACTTGCCATTAGGATGCAAGGCAAAGTGCCTGGGGCCAGCACCTGGCGTATTGTCTGCATGGCTGGCAGCAGAAAGCTTCCCTGTTTTTTGATCTACCGCATAAACCATGACCTTGTCCATCCCCAGATCGGAGGCATAGATGAACTTTCCGTTTTTGGCAGGAATAATAGAATGCATATGCGGCTCCTTTTGCCGGTCGGGGTTCACGCTGCTGCCCTTGTGCTGTACCACGTCACTTGCCTTGCCCAGGCTTCCGTCCTGCTGGATCGGGTAAACGGCTAGACTGCCGCTCCCGTAGTTGGACACATAAGCGAACCTGCCTTTGGGGTCTACACTCACATGGCAGGGGCCTTGTCCGTTGGAAGATTGCTCATTGAGCAGGGTGAGCTTTCCGGTAGCCGGGTCTACTTGGTAAGCCGCTACGCTCCCCTTTTTGTATGCTTCGGAGGAGCCTTCTCCATAGACAGCATAGAGATATTTCCCCTGGGGATGAACGGCAAGAAAGTTAGGGTTCTTTCCATCTTCTACCGTTTGTAGTTGCTTTAAGGCGCCTTTGCTGCGATCAAACTGAAACACATAGATGCCCTCACTCCCGCGGTCGGAGTAAGTACCTACATAAATTATTTCCTGGCTTTTACCTTGTTGCTGGGCAAAGGAAGCGGTAAGAGCCGCGCACACGAATAAAATAGATGTGAATAGTTTCATGGTCAGGTTTAGTGAATAATTGTATGGCTAAAAACAAACATAAGCCTTATTCTCTGAAGGTGACTCGGTGGCCCCGGCCGGGCTCGGGTAGAGGCCAACGACGCCACCGGCCACGCTGCTGCGCATGAAGAAGGCCAGACCGATGGGGATGGCGAAGCTGGCCCAGCGCTCCTCGGACAGGT
>JBBSNI010000554.1:0-3183 GCA_038232695.1 Cytophagales bacterium | reverse complement strand
CGGCTTCATACTCATTTTTTCTGCTCACTACATTCATCAGCAGGCCGGTGAGCGTACTGATGGGCGCATACAAAATGCCGAAGGCAATCAGGTTCAGATGAATCCCCCACGCATTGGCACCTAAAGCCAGCGAAAGCTCCCGGTTGAAGATCAGCAAAGAAAGCACCCACAAGGTGAAGCCTATTTGTACAATGGACAACAACATGCCCCAAAGGATATGCTTTTTCTTATAATGACCGACCTCGTGGGCAATGACAGCGACCAGTTCTTCTGTCGTATGGTTTTCTATCAGCGTATCATACAGTACTACCTTTTTTTTGCTGCCTATCCCCGAAAAAAAAGCATTGGATTTGGAAGACCTTTTAGAACCGTCAATCACATAGATCTGGTCTAAAGGAAAGCTGACCCTTTGGCTGTAGGTTTCTATGGCTTGCTTGAGCGGGCCCTCTTCCAAAGGTTTCAGGGTATTGAAGAGAGGCACAAAGAGCGTCGTATAAAACATATTCAGCAACACCATCAGCCCGGAAGCGATCAGCCAGAAATACCACCAGAAGTCTTGTCCGAGATGGATCACTAAGTAGAGAAAAGTGCCCAGCACCAGCCCGCCCAGTACGAGCGTAAGCAGATAACCTTTCAGTTTGTCCAGTACAAAAGTTTTTGTGTTCATCTTATTAAAGCCAAACCGCTGCTCTATCGCAAATGTGCCGTAAAGCTGAAAAGGAAGGGTCGCCAGGTCAGATACAAAATAAAGTATAGCGAAATAAGCCAGCGACAGGTACACAGGGTTTTCAAAATAAGGGCGAAGCTGCATATCCAACCAGCCAAAACTGCCCGTAAGCAGCAGCGCCAGCGTAGCTACAAAGCTGACAGTAGCTGTGAGCGTCTCAAACCTATCGTTTGCCCGCTGATACGCTATCGACTGCTGATATTTGTCTTCGTCGTAAATCCCTTGCAGTTCCGCCGGTAGCCGGGGCGACTGATGCTTACGGTTCAGGTAATCTAAGATGCGCTCAAGGAGAAACTCAACCGCAATAATAGCTATAATGATTGTGAGAATGACAGATGCGTTCATATATAAACGAGAACGCTTTTTGGATTGGATAGTTCTGAGTTGAAAAGTTCTGAGTTGAAAAGTTCTAAGTTCTAAGTTCAAAGCTGAAAACTCAGAACATTGAACTCAGAACTCAGAACATAGAACTCAGAACTCTAAAACCGAGGACAAGGTATCTTCATCACACTGCGGGGGGGCTTGCGGGGGTCGCGCAGGGAGAAATGGTAGGCTACCGAGATTTCATGGGCGCCGCCGCTTTGTATGCCCAGCCCGGAGATCGTATAGTCAAAGCTGTAGCCTACGTGCAGGTCGCCGATGATAAATCCGGCCAGCAAAATGATAGATTCGTTGTTGGGAAAGTTCTCAAAGCGTTTGACGGGCAAGCCCCGGTACCAAAGACCAAAGACCACCGGCTCATAGGTCAGGTAGGTGCCAATGTCCAACTGGTCAAAGTTGCCCTGGTGTTTGTATTGCGCCGTGGGCGTGATGCTTCTCTCTTTGCCGTTGGCCGTCGTACCAAACTGGCGAAAGCCGGTAGGCAGCAGAAAACGGTAGCCCGCATGGAAAGAGCTTTTCATCGCCAGGCGGCTTACATCACCCACCAGCGACTGGTTGGGCTGGTTGATGTGGCTGGCTGTATAGCCAAAATAAAAGTTGCCGTCGTAAATGACGCCGCCCAGTGTCAGGTCTAAAAAAGATCGGCCCTGTGCGCCGGTCAGGTCTTCCCCGGTTACGTCCGTAATAATGCCGGTATTGTTAAGCTGGTCGCCGAAGACCAGGCTGCCGTAGTTGATGTCGCGGTTCATAAATGCTACCTGGGCGCCCGGACGGAAAGTGAGCGATTCGGTCAGGCGCAGTTGATAGGCATATTGCAGCCCGACGCTGATCGACTGCAAGCCGGACAATCCCTGCTGGTCGCCCATGAGCATAAGACCGACGCCGCTGCTGTAATCTTCAAAATAATGGTCGAAATAGACAGAGGCCGTCGTGAAATTGGCTTGCAGCGAAGGCCACTGGCTGCGAAAGTTCAGCCCGGCACGGGTGAGTTCTGTAGAACCGGCAAAGGCTGGATTCAGATACAAAGGCGCGGCGTAAAACTGCGAGAATTGCGGGTCTTGGGCGTAAAGCTGATGAAAGCTCAGCAGGCAAGCCAGCCCTAAAAGTGATAAAGTCTTATACATGGTTCAAACAGCCAATCGCTTTCTTTCCCTAAAAGCGATAATAATATAGAATTATTGTAAAGTTAACAGGATTCTTTGTACATCAGGAGACAACTTTTTGTACTCCATAAAATCAGTCCGGTCAAAAGTATCACTTTCATAAAAAATAACGTTTTATGTTCAAACTGATAAATTACAGTGATAGGTATTCTTCTATTTTCCAATAATACCCCTGAATCAATGACAATCAGCAGCTTTTCAGCCTGAAACGGACGCATCCATTTCAAGAAATGGCATGTATTTGTACAAACCGGGCAATTTGCTTACATCATACATGAAAGGCTACGTTTTTTCGTTATCATCCAGACATCTATCTTCGCACCCTAAACATAAAAACGTATAGGATACCCCATTTGATTTGACGCATGAGCATGGCTGATTTTCCCATATTTACCAAAGCTTTACACTTGAAAAATTTGCAGTCTATTGCAAAGAGAGTGTCCTTATCCGGTTCCCTAAAGTGCCTGCTGCTTGTATTATTATATGCAGGTTTGCAGCAGGAACTGATGGGGCAGGGCAGGGCAGAGAACAACTGGATTTTTGGCAGTGCAGGACAGCAAATACAGTTCAATTACAGCGATGATACTTTATCAGATGGGACGCTTTCTATCACTCCTTTTGATACGCCGGGGCAAGGCAGCAACGCGGTAGCTACCGACCCGGTGAGCGGAGAAGTACTGTTCTACACCAACGGTGCCCAACTGCGCGATGCCCAGGGCAATGTGTTTGGACCAGCTTTGGGCGGCGACCCCAACGGCAACCAGCAGGTAGCGATTGTACCGGTGCCGGGCGATACCCGCGACGATGGTACGCTGAGTTATTATGTATATGTGAATGTGAACGGTGCCATACAATATTATACGGTCAATGTTAACGTTGGCGGAACGGGTTTTCCTGCGGCTACGGTGACGG
>JBBSNI010000553.1:0-3187 GCA_038232695.1 Cytophagales bacterium | reverse complement strand
CTTTACCACCTTTGGAGTAAGGCTCCAGCAGGTCAACGACTTTGATACCGGTATAAAGGATCTCTTCGGAGGTAGACAGGTCTTCAAAGCGGGGCGGAGCGCTGTGGATAGGGCGTCCGGCGCCTTCCGGCAATTGCGGCAGCCCATCGATCGTGTCGCCAACGACGTTGAACAACCTTCCCCGGATGGCATCATTGGCAGGCATGGTGATAGGCTCCCCGGTATCTATGACATCCATGCCTCTGACCAGCCCTTCGGTGCCCTCCATCGCAATGGTACGCACCCGGTCTTCGCCTAAATGCTGCTGGCATTCCAGCACGAGCTTAGCACCGTCCGGGCGGTTGATGATGAGTGCATCTAAGATATTGGGTAGTTTGATCCCTTCGCCTGCGAAGCTTACGTCCACCACCGGGCCGATCACCTGTACTACTTTTCCGGTATTTGCCATGAATGCTGTATTTTGTGGTTAGGTTAATGATTTGAGGGGGCAAAAATAGGTCATTCTGCGTATGTTTGCAACGTTTGTGGGGGATTTAATAGGAAGAAGTAAGAGGTAAATAATTAAGGTTTTATCCTACATCCTATATCCTACTTCTGTCTTCTGTCTTCTGTCTAACAAAACAGTGGACCAAGGGTTATATAAACCGGAAATTCAAGATTCTATCTGAAAAACAGTAAAACTAAACCAGTAAAATTTTATGAAACGATTAACTACTGGCAATGCCGGTTCCGAAGTAGAGATTTTTTACCACGATATAGGCGAGGGAAAACCTGTGGTGCTGATCCACGGCTGGCCGTTGAGCCATGAGATGTGGGAATACCAATTGAACGAGCTTCCCCACCACAACCTGCGTTGCATTGCTTACGACCGCCGGGGTTTTGGCCAATCCGGCAAACCCTGGTCGCCTTACGATTATACGACCCTTGCCAACGACCTGAAGGCTTTGCTGGAAGAGCTTGACCTGCAAGATGTTACCCTGGTAGGCTTCTCTATGGGCGGCGGCGAAGTGGTGCGTTATTTAAGCCAAAACAACAGCAACAGAGTATCCAAAGCGGTGCTGATCAGTTCTGTGGTGCCTTACCTTCGGCAAACAGAAGACAATCCGGATGGTGTGCCCAAGGAGCAGATTGATGAGTTTGTGGAAGCTATCCGTAAAGACCGTCCTCACTTTATGCATACCTTTGGCAAACAGTTTTTCGGAGTGAGTTGGATCAGTTCACCCGTCAGCGATGATATACTGGCCTGGACACAGATGCTGGCCATGGAAGCTTCTGCCAAAGCGACCATAGATACCATGCGCGCCTGGTCGGAGACGGATTTCCGCCAGGAACTCTCTTCTATTAAGATTCCTGTGTTGATCATTCATGGCGACAGCGACAAGACCGTGCCACTGGAAGTCACTTCCCGGCAAGCCGCCAAGCTGCTGCCCCAGGCTGAGCTAAAGGTTTACGAAGGAGCACCGCATGGGCTGTTCTTTACAGAGCAGGAAAAACTCAATCAGGATTTGATTGCTTTTATCAATTCATAAAAGCATTTGATCAGTTTTTTCACTAAACACAACATCATTGCCCTGGCTATGGGCGAAGATCATATGGAGGTGATGAACGAAAGTGTGTTGGAAAAGTATATTGCTCAATAAACCCACTCATTAAAAAATCCTGTCAGACTTCTGTTGGCTGACTTTTCCATAGCCTCCTGAAAGTCTTTGGTGATGACTGATTTTCCGTAGTATGCCTGGCTGTAATACCGGATGCCTTTCCAGAAATCCTCGTCGCCTAACTCTTCCCTGAGCAAATGTAATACATAAGCCCCTTTAAAATATACCAGGTTGCGGTCGTCGGCAGTAGGATTCGACCAATCCTTGAATACCAGCGGTTTGTCGGCACCTTTATGTTTTGTCTTTTTGTACACGTCATGATACGCCTCAATATTCTGCCTATATTTGTCCCTGCCAAAACGATGCTCGTTGAAGGCTGCCGACATATAGGTAGCCAATGCTTCATTCAGCCAAATATGACCCCAGTTTTCGCAGGTGATCATATTCCCCCACCACTGATGGGCTAACTCATGCGCGATCAGGTTAGTCTCCGTCCTGTCCTTCAACACCATATTGCCATAGGATTGATTCAAGACAGCAAAGCCGGACATTTCCTGATAATGATCTCCTATCAAAATCTGCGAATAAGAGGTCTGAAAATAAGGTATGCCTGATTTTTCTTCAAAAAAAGTAAGCATATCGGCGGTAGGTTCAAAGATGGTCTTCAGTTGGTCAACGGTATAACTGTCTGAGTAGTAGTCCAGGGCAGTTCCATCCCGGTTATTGCTGGCTTTGTTAAACGAACCAATCGCAAATCCATAAGTATAAGGTGGGGTAGCGGCTTGCTGACGCCATGAATACATCATCTTTCCAGCCTTAACCGCCTTCTTTTCAATGAGCATTCCGCAGCCTATACTGGTCAGACTGTCAGGAACGGTCAAGTCCATCCTGATCGTTGCCCTGTCATCAGGTTGATCATGGCAAACCATCCATTCACTGGTAAAGTAGACGGTGTGCATTTGGTGTAGCGCAGGAAAAAATACGACACCTCTGGAAGGGCTGCCGTGATAAAATATCTGCACTTCGTATTGGATTTTGCTTGTATCAGAGAGAGCAATATTTAGCTTTTTTCCTTCTTGCCGGAAGCTTTTGATCGACTGACCTTTCACATCATCAATGGTAAGGTTGCCACAGTCAAAAACCACTTCAAGCACACCAGCTTTCGTCAGAAATTCTATAGTTACATTCCCTTCCACATCCTTTTTTTGGATGTCAGGTTCGAGTTGAACGTGATAGCTTAGCACATCTATATCAGCATTACCCTTTGCTGTTTCACCCATGTGAATGATCACACAGCATAAAAACGTAGTAAGATAGATTGGTTTCCAGTGCATAGGATGTTTTGAGGATGAGGGATGACGGTTTGGCGCTTGGCGCAGTGGCGGACTATAATGGACCCCAAAAGTAGGACAGCGATTTAAGTGTAAATGATTAAATTGTTATCCTATCAATGGTTCGTCAAAATTTAAGCAGCTAAAGCTCCGAACCGGTAGAGTTCAAGTACTTTAGGGTTATTTTTTGACAACTTAGTATCTTCGGGTAAGATGTCAAAAAATCGGTTAATGAGTAATTGGTTATGATGGAGGGTT
>JBBSNI010000552.1:0-3192 GCA_038232695.1 Cytophagales bacterium | reverse complement strand
TGCGCCCGGCGCCCGGTTGAATATTTTAAACACTCAATGCTCAAGTAAAAATTTGACAAAGTAGTATTAGATGCCGGGTCTAAAGTTATACAATAATAATGAAGCAACCCATTCGTCTCCTCCTCTGTCTATCCCTTTTGGCCTCCTGTAAAGCTACCCAGGTAAATACGGTGCCGCCGGAAACCCTTAGCCGGCCGGTGGCAGATACCGTACAGGCGGTCGTGCCTCCACAAGTTAAGCAAGAAACCGGTTCGTACCGCCCTTCCCGTACACTTTCCCACGATCTCATCCATACCAAACTGGAAGTGAGCTTCGACTGGGACAAGCATTACCTGCATGGCGTAGCTACCCTCGAGCTGCGCCCTTATTTCTATCCGCAGGATACCCTGGTATTAGATGCCAAAAACTTTGAGGTGCACAGTGTCGCTTTATTAAAGAACGATCAGCCTGCACCGTTAAAATATGAGTATGATGGGAAACAACTCACTATCGCGCTGGGCAGAAAATTTACCAACCATGAAAACTATTTTGTGCAGATAGATTACACCGCTAAGCCGGACGAAGCCGTCACCGGCGGCAGTGCAGCGATCTCCTCAGACAAGGGTTTGTATTTTATAGAAAGCGATGCGGCTGTTTTTGGCAAACAAAAGCCACAGCAAATCTGGACGCAGGGCGAGACAGAATCCAATTCCCACTGGTTTCCTACCATCGACACGCCCAATGAGCGTACTACCGAAGAGATCTTTATCACCGTAGACGATCGTTTTAAAACTTTGTCCAACGGCGTACTGATCTATTCGCAGATGCAAAACGACAGCACCCGCACCGACTACTGGCGGCTGGACCAGGCCCATGCCCCGTATCTGTTCATGATGGCGGTCGGTGAGTTTGCCGTGGTCAAAGATGAATGGAAGGATGTGCCGGTAGAATATTATGTGGAGCCTGCCTATGAGCCTTATGCCCGCGATATTTTTGGCAACACCCCGGAGATGATGCAGTTTTTTTCCGACAAACTGGGCGTGCGCTATCCCTGGCCCAAATATGCACAGATCGTGGTTCGGGATTTTGTCTCCGGCGCGATGGAGAATACCACCGCCTCTACCTTTATGGAAGCCCTGCAGGTAGACGACCGCGAACTGCTGGATTACAACTGGGACGGCATCATTGCCCACGAACTTTTCCATCACTGGTTTGGCGACCTGGTAACGAGCGAATCCTGGTCTAACCTGCCGCTCAATGAGTCTTTTGCCTCTTACGCCGAATACCTGTGGAGCGAGTATAAGTATGGTAAAGACGAAGCCGGCCAGGTGCTTTTAGAGCAGGGAGAAAACTATTTTCAGGAAGCCGAGACCAAACAGGTAGACCTGATCCGCTTTCACTACAACGACCGGGAAGATATGTTCGACCGCCACTCGTACGATAAGGGAAGCCGGGTGCTGCACATGCTACGCAACGTGGTAGGCGATGAAGCCTTTTTTGCCTCTTTGCATCATTACCTGGAAAAAAATGCGTACCATCCGGTAGAGATCAACGACCTGCGGATCGCCTTCGAGGAAGTGACCGGGCAGGATATGCACTGGTTTTTCGATCAATGGTTTCTGGCTTCCGGGCATCCTGAGCTTAGCATCAGGCCACAATACAAAGAAGGAAGACTTTCTATCGAGGTGCAGCAAAAGCAAAACCCGGACAGTACGCCCATTTATACGCTGCCTTTGCAGTTTGAAGTATGGAACGGCGAGCAGAAACAACGGCTGAATGCCACCGTCCACGAAGCGGAAACGACACTTACATTTAAAGTAGCCCAAAAGCCAGACGTGATCATCTTTGACCCTGAGGCTACCTTGCTGGCTGAGGTAGACTATGCGCAGTCGCCTGCCGAACTGGCGATGCAATACCGGAGGTCTGACAACTTTATCCGCCAGTACGAAAGCCTGATAGCAGTCGTGGAAGATACCGTTTCTGTGACGGAAGAACAGAAGCAAACGTTGCTGACCGAGGCGCTGAAAAACGATTTCTGGGTGATCAGGCAATATGCCGTCAATGCGGTGGCAGACATGGCGCTGGAAGACCCGGCATTGGCCGAAATACTGGCTTCTATCGCCCGGCAAGATCCGAAATCGCTGGTACGTGCCGATGCTATTTCTGCTTTGGCGGCCATAGATGCGCAGCAGTACCTGCCGGTGTTCAAAGCAGGGCTGCAAGATTCTTCCTATGCCGTTGCCGGTTCGTCGCTGGCAGCCTATGCACAGACAGAGGCTACCGACAAGGCGGAAGCTTTTCAGGCCTTCGAGGACTATAATAATGTCAACATCGCTATTGCCCTGGCGGATTATTATGTGATGGCGCGTACCAAAGACAAATATGCGTGGTTTGTGCAGAAATTCTCTTCTGTAGACAGTCAATCTTTGTATTTCTTACTCAACTATTTTGCCCAGTACCTGGCAGCGACCAGCAGCGACCGGCAGGAGGAAGGCATCAAACTGCTGTCGCAATACGCTGAAAAACATCCTGAATATTACATTCGTCTGACGGCGTACCGTGCGCTGAGCTTTTTTACGGATACCCCGGGCGTGGCCAGACTGAGAGAAAAGATCAAAGACAACGAAAAAGATGAGAAACTCAGGATGATCTATCAGTCTATTCCTTAAACAGCGAAGGTTTCGGAATTTAAGGAAAAACTTTTAGCATAAATTTGAATATCAAAAAAAAGGATTTACTTTTGCCCTTCAATTAAAAATAAGAAGCATTTTAGGCTTTGTGTATGCTATTTTTAGTTGATTTTTTATCAAAAAGGGGAGATACCAAAGCGGCCAACTGGGGCAGACTGTAAATCTGCTGGCGTATGCCTTCGTAGGTTCGAATCCTGCTCTCCCCACGGAATTTATCTCTTTTTGTGAATTTTTAGCAACGCGTAATTGTTAGCTAAAAATTCGCTGTGTTTACTGTTTACCGGCGGGAGTAGCTCAATTGGTAGAGCGATAGCCTTCCAAGCTATAGGTCGAGGGTTCGAGACCCTTCTCCCGCTCTCTAAAAGATCTAAGTTGTTTAGTTCTAAGTTCTAAGTTCACGGTTTATTTGAACTTAGAACTGAGTAACATAGAACTTAGAACTTAAAAAAGGCCGACGTAGCTCAGTGGTAGAGTACTTCCTTGGTAAGGAAGGGGTCACGGGTTCAAGTCCCGTCGTTGGCTC
>JBBSNI010000551.1:0-3207 GCA_038232695.1 Cytophagales bacterium | reverse complement strand
ATATCCTTCTTAAATTTCTTGTCAGAGGGCGTATACACACTGTTGGCGTAAATGGTTCCGGGTACATAGAGCTGATAAGTAGTGCCTGTGTACCGGTAGCCGATACTGAGCGTTTTATTGGTAAAATTTCCATAGATGAGCGGTGAATAAGAAGTGCTGGAGTTAGAGATATAGAGCTTATCGGACCCCGCTTCATAATAGCCTGAATTGTAGCCGATAAATACATTACCACTTCCGCTGATATTCTGGCTTCCGCTGCGGGTACCTACAAAAGTGTTTCGGCTCCCGGTAGCATTGTATCCTGCCTGACTTCCCAGGAAGGTGTTGTCCCAGCCTGTTGCCATTGTATATCCGCTGCGCAGTCCCAGGAAAGTATTATGACTGCCCGTGGTGTTGTTGTATCCGCTCTGTGTTCCTACAAACGTATTGGGTCGGCCGGTGGTGTTAGAAAAGCCGCTCTTTTCGCCGACAAACACATTGCTGTGCCCTGTCGTATTATTGGTACCCGTCTGATAGCCTACAAATGTGTTGGCAGCGCCAATCGTATTTTTATAGCCCGACTCATACCCGATGTACACATTGTAACTATCTCTGCTGTTGAAACCCGATCGATACCCAAGGTATACATTCTTCTGACCATAGGTGTTGAAATATCCACTGTACATACCGACAAACACATTGTAACCTCCCGTAGTATTCAGTGTGCCGCTGGCAAATCCCATAAAGACGTTAGCCGAACCGGAGGTGTTGCTGTCACCGGTAGCGCCTCCTACAAAGGAATTATAATTTCCGGTGGTGTTCAAGTGTCCGCTATTGGTTCCAAAAAAAGCATTTCCTCTACCGGTGGTTAAGGAAGACCCTGCCCCGCTGCCATACCTGGTGTTTTGTGCGGAAACCATCCCGGTAGCTAAAACGATGAGCAGAAGTGAAGCGTAAAGTGTGTTTTTCATGGCTGTTGGTGGTTAGGTGGTGAATTTATAGTTGGTCAACACCAAGCCACCCCAGCGTAACCAGGCATACAGTTTTTTCTCTTGCGCTCATACCATGTGTGAGATACAGCGGATAAAATATGCCGTTTACCTTCATTTTAGTCATATGTAATACATAGAGGAAATTGAAAAAAGAAGCTAAGAACGTTCCGATAAATTGCGCCCGTTTGTCTAATAAGCTTCGCCGATGAAAACTTTCTCTTACTATTGCATTTTGTCCTTTGTTGTTTCCTTGGCTTTTCTTTCCTGCCAGGAAGACGAACAAAACAAGGTCACACCTGGCACAGATAGCCTGGTGGTCGCTAACCTTGACCTGAAAGGCTATGTACAGAAAGGACCGTTTATCAACGGAACCAGCATCACCGTCTCCGAACTGAGCCAGACGCTGACAGCGACCGGCAAGAACTTCAATACGCAGATCATTGATAATAAAGGCGCTTTCAGCCTGAAAGGCGTAAGCTTAAAGTCAGCCTATGTGCAACTGAAAGCCGATGGGTTTTACTTTGACGAGGTGAAAGGCGAAAAGTCAGCCGCGCAGCTTACCCTGTATGCCCTGGCCGATGTCTCGGACATTAGCAGCGTGAACGTCAATCTGCTCTCTCACTTAGAAAAAGACCGCGTCACCTACCTGATCCAGGAAAAAGAGCAAAGCTTCGCGGCAGCCAAGCAACAGGCGCAACAGGAGATTTTAGCCATCTTCGGCATCATCAAAGCAGACATCGCTCATTCGGAAATGCTCGACATTTCTCAGGATGGGGAAGACAACGCGATCCTGCTTGCCATTTCCGCCATTTTGCAAGGCAACAACACGGTCGCTGAACTCTCCGAACTGCTGGCTAACATCATCACCGACATCCGCGAAGATGGCAAGCTGGACAGCGAAAGCTCCCGCACCAAAATCCGCAGCCAGGCAATGCAACTCAAACTGGCAACCATCAGGCAGCACCTGGTCACACGCTATGGAGAACTGGGTGTGAACGCCACCATTGCTAACTTTGAGAAGTACATAGACAGCGACGGAGACGGTATCCTGAACAAAGACGAAGACGACATGCCCGATGAGTTTGCCTTTGACACGCAGAAAGACGTGGCCGTCAGCACGGAAATTACCTCCAATGAAGTCACCATTACAGGGCTCAAAGCAGGAGGCACTTCCGACGTCACTGTAGAAAGTGGTACGTTGCTCATCAACGGAACGGTTGTAGCAGGCACCACCGCCCAGGTAAAAAACGGCGATAAGCTCAAACTTATGGTGACTTCCAGCAGCCAGTATGCCGATACGGTGACAGCTTCGCTGAGGGTAGCGGGTGGCATACTAACCAAATTTTTTACTGTAGTTACAGATGATTACAAACCAGATGATTTCAATTTTGCACCTGTTGAGAACGCAAAAAGAGACTCTATTTACTTTTCACAAACCATTGTGATTTCAGGGTTGCCTCATGTTACTCCAATCAGTCTGGATAATGGAAGTTTGCTGGTTAACGGAATAGAAATAGACAATCTTCCTGCAGTTATCTCAAACGGAGATCAAATTACTATTAAACTCACTTCTATCCAAGAATATGAGAAAACCACACTTTCTAACATTCAAATAGGTTCTGTAACAAAGGTGTTTAAAATCACAACAGAGCTTTATTATTGGCAGCCTAAAACAGGTTATCCTGGAAGAGCCTACTCATACATGATAGGATTTTCAATAGGTAACAAAGTCTATGTTGGAACAGGATGTAGTGATGCAGGATATGAAAAGGAATTTTATGAATATGATCCTCAAACAAATCAATGGACGAAAAAGGCTGATTTTGGGGGCGAAGGTCGTTGCATGGCAGTTGGATTTGCAATAGATAACAAGGGTTATATCGGTATGGGAGCAAGTACAGACTTTCTGACCGATTTTTGGGAGTATGACCCTGCAACAGATACTTGGAAACAGGTAGCGTCCTTTCCTGGAAATGGGCGGAGAGGTGAACAAGCTTTTACTATTGACAACATTGCTTATTTGGGTTTAGGAACAGATGGAAACAACAATTATCTAAATGATTTTTGGAAGTTCAATCCACTTACTAATCAATGGACACAGACAGCAAATTTTCAGGGTGATGGTCGTGAATGGGCTTTTAATTTTGTGATTTCCTCAAAAGCTTATGTTGGTGGAGGGTATAATTATTATACTATTGGATACCTACCAGATTTCTGGGAATACAATCCTTTAACT
>JBBSNI010000550.1:0-3245 GCA_038232695.1 Cytophagales bacterium | reverse complement strand
TCTCTGTCAGCATTAGTGCTATAGCTTTTCCGTTCTTTGTTCAGTTTGATGCCCTGAATTTCTGCAAATGCCACATACTGTGTATAGCTAAAGCCGTCCTGGTAATCTAAAAAATTGGCAGCAAGGCTGTAATCATCCTTATCAAAATAATACCACCAGGTATGCTTTCCAGCCGCACTTCCGGCACCTTCCTGATAGGTTGTTTTGATAACATGAACCACTTGCCCGCCAGATAGCGTATCGAGTCCCTGGTAAGTTAGCACGGTTCCGGGGTCTGTGAGTTTGAAGGGCATGCACATCACATAATGCGAGCCGAAAGAAGAATTCCAGGCTTGGTCGATGTCAGTTTGTTCTGTTAATGATTGATCGTTTTTTAGTTTCCATACCTGTTGTCCATTATTGATAACGGTATAATGATCTCCCTCCTCCTCCCAACTGATTCTCATCTTCAGCGGTTGTAATTGATATTGGTGTAACTGCCGGACTTCCCTTTCCATAGACCCTATTGAATCAAAAAATTGTATCACTTTCGTATAAGAAAGCGTTTTTTTAGCAGCCCAATCTTCCCAGCCACCTGCTGCGGCTATGGCTTTGCTGACAACGTTTCCCGCTTCATTGTCCGGCAATCGCTTGAGGGCAGACATTTCGGAATTTGCTGGTGCTTTATCAGAGGCGCTATCTTTTACTTCTGATGTACAGCCAATTACCAGCAGGGCCAAAAAAAATAGCCAATATTTTGTAAACAGTGTTTTCAAGAAAACAGGTTTTTATGGTTGAAAATCGTACAAACTCAGCAGGGTTTTGATGGTGTAATCATGTTTCATTTTTTCCTTTAGTTCGGGATGGCTACTCTCAATCAGATGCATCAGCCGGGCTAAGGGCTCCCGGTGCATGAGGTCAAAATACTTCATAACGGAAGTGATCAGGGCTTTCGTCTCCTCCGAAGGAGATTGCTCTGCCTGCTGCACCAGTTCTTCCACTTTTTGCAGGATCTCCTGGAACTCTATGTTGTTATAATAAACTGGTTTCATGATCAAGGCTGGCTGGCACAGTGGTGAACACAATCATCTATTTTTACGCCATCCGGGCCATAACAAAATTCACAATCGGGTCCGCACTCGCCATGCCCTGCCTTTTGCATCCCCTGAAAGGCATCCGCAAAATGACGCCCGGCTTCTTTTTTACCCATCGCTGAAAGGCTTATTGGCGTATTCTCTTCTAAGGATTCTCCCTGCATTTCTAAATACCCTTCGGTTGTTAATTTTCTTACATGATACAACAAATTTTCCGAATGTGTTTGTAGGAATGCCAGCATTTGTTGAGCAGTAACCCAACGCCCAAAACCTTCTCCGTCCATCCAGTATAGCACCTGTAGGATTTCATCTCTCCAGAATAATGCACGCAATGGTGATGTTTCTATGTCGTTAGCCTCCATCATTTAAACAAAAAGTTTATCTCCTTGAAGAAATTTGACCGCCTCATTTTTTCCGACACCTTCTATGGCAATGCGTTGTATCGTTTTCAATATGTCAGGGACATTGACGGCTACCTCGGTTGTCAGATGTTCTCCTGCCATTTCCGGACCGGGTTCCACATCTACTAAATATACTTCTTTTGGCCAGATCTTAAAATATTCTCCAATCACCAGCAAATTATCTATGGAGATAACCCCAGTGGCGGCATCTCCTACGCAAGCCTGAATCTGTCTTTCATCCGGTAATCCGCCTTTCCACTGAAAAATACTGAGTTCCCCGATGTCCCTGCCCGGACGCTCAACGGCCACCAGAAATACCACCCGCTCATAAGGAGTTTTTAAATCCTCGAATTGTTGGACGATAGCAATCGGTCCCCAGTTTAACTCATCCACTAAAATGCCATCGGGCCAGTCCATCTTTTTGAGATGAGGAAGCAGTATCGGCCCGATAGAATGATTGCTTAGCAAGTGGTAACCCACCGTACCCACCAGGACTTTCCTATTCGATTCCACAGGCACAGGTAGTCACTTCTCTTGTCACAATGTGGTCGCTGTCATTGGCCATGATATGGGTGGTGCATGGCATACAGGGATCAAAGCTGCGGATCGCCCGCAAGATGTCAATGCCTTTGTAATCTTTGGGGTCATCGAATGTTTCCAGCACCGGCGTGTTCAGCACGGCTTCTTCATAAGGGCCGGGCGTACCCCAGGGTGTTCTTGGCGATGCATTCAAACTAGAAGGCGTCACAATCTGGTAGTTTTGGATTACCCCGTTTTCTACGATCAAATGGTGCGTCAGGAATCCCCGTCCGGCGCCCCAGGCGCCGAAGCCCACGTGCGTACCTTTCTTGGGTATTTCATAGGGTGTACTGACCTTGGTTTCCCCTTGCCGGATCAGTTCTTGCGCCAACAACCAGTTGTCCATAGCCACCATCGCAGAGTAGGCAATGCAGTAAGCCCTGGCGCGGTTGCGTTCAAAGGCATTCCAGTGTGCAGGAATTTTCCATTCCAGGGTGGTTTCCGGCAACTGATGCCTGGGTACATGGATGATCATGCTATGCCCGGTATTCTCCAAAAACTGACTGGCGGGTGCTTTTTGTGCCTTTGCGGTAATATACATGCGGGAATAAGCCCCGGCTTCCATGGGCATCCTATCCCAGGTGGGACAGGTATCCCAAGTGTAACGGTCGCGCCAGCTTTGCTTACCAGGCTTCGGGATGGTTTCTTTATTCCAGGGATGATTGGGACTTAGCGGCATCCCCATCTGATCGGTTTTGAAGCGGTGTCCGTCCCATTTTTCGTAGTAAGAATGCTCGACAAATTCTTCCAAGCCTGCGTTCAGCTCCCGCAGGTTAGTGGTAACAATTTCCCCATTGACCAACACGCCTGGCGTGGACCACCGGGCATGGCCCCAGGCATCACAATTTTCAAAAGAGGCATCATAATGACCGGGTCTGTCCCACACGCCTGTATCTATCATCGTGGCAGGACGGATGCCGCATTGGGTGTATTCAGGGTTGCTTTCCAGAAAAAAATCAAACACATCGTCCCAGATACCGACGGCTTTCTGACTGTAATCGAAAAATTTTTGCAGGCGGGTATACACTTCATTCAGTACGGTGATAGACAAAGTAACTGAAATACCACCAGGAACCACCGATTGCGGGTGCGGATATTTACCGCCAATGGCAACATACGCTTCTCTTGCCACACGGGTCATGCTCAAAGCTTCCAGGTATAATTTGCCCTTCAGCGGGTTGAGGTCTTTCAT
>JBBSNI010000549.1:0-3251 GCA_038232695.1 Cytophagales bacterium | reverse complement strand
GTACGGCGATGTACATCACGTTGCTGGCCAACGTACTCAATATCACCCTCAACTATCTGCTTATCTATGGCGTTGCCGGACTGCCTGCGCTGGGGCTCAACGGCGCCGGATGGGCTACGCTGCTTTCCAGGGTCATCATGGCATTCATGATGATGGCGTATGTGCTGAACGCCTCCTGGTACAAACGCAGAAAAATCCACTGGAAGAAAAAGCTTTTTATGCCATTGATCCAAAAATTGCTGAAGCTGGGCGTTCCTACCGGGATGCAATATATCTTTGAGATAGGCGCTTTCAGCTTTGCCTCTATCATGATGGGCTGGATCGGCACACAGGCGTTGGCTGCCCACCAGATCGCTATTAACCTGGCAGCGATCAGCTATATGGTGGCTACCGGGCTGGCGGCTGCTGCTACCGTCAGGGTAGGCAACCAGTTGGGCAGGAAAGACATCCCCAACCTGCGAAGAGCCGGCTGGACGGCCATGATCATGGGCTGGGGACTTATGACGGGTTCTGCGATCATCTTTATTCTCTGCAACCACTGGCTGCCAACCTTATATATCGACAACCCGCCGGTGATAGAACTGGCCGCTTCGCTTTTGGTGATCGCTGCCTTCTTTCAGCTTTCCGATGGCACCCAGGCTGTCGGACTGGGCTTACTCCGGGGCATGGCCGACGTGAAGATTCCTACGCTGATCACGCTGTTTGCTTATTGGGGTGTGGCTTTGCCATTGGGCTACTGGCTGGGTTTCAGGGTAGGGTGGGGGGCGCAGGGCATTTGGCTTGGCTTGCTCACAGGACTGTCGGTGGCGGCTGTGTTGCTGCTGCTGCGTTTCCGACGCCTTACGCGCAAGCTATTCAATGCTTCTTTACGACAAAAGCCTATCCTTGAACATTGAATGTTGATTGTTGAATATTTAAACCGGGCGCCGGGCGCACTCAACACTCAAGGAGGGTATTGAATCAACCCCATATGCCTTCTACATCTGACTAACAAAACATAAGTATCTTATCCTTCAGCTCTTCAGTCCCGGTCGGGCATGACCTTCAGCTCTTCAATCCTTCAGCTCTTCAATCTTTTACACATCACAAATCTCCACTCCTTCCTGTAGCGAGGCCAGCGGGTCTTTTCCTTTCGGGATAAATTCCTGGGCAATAAAACCATCAAAGCCGGTATCTATGATGGCGCGGACAATAGCCGGGTAGTACAGTTCCTGCGTTTCGTCGATCTCTGCTCGGCCGGGTACGCCGCCCGTATGGTAGTGAGAGATATATGGATGGTGCTTCTGGATGGTAGCGATCACGTCGCCTTCCATGATCTGCATGTGGTAGATGTCGTAGAGCAGCTTGAAGTTCTCCGAGCCTACCATCTTGCAGAGTTCTACGCCCCACTCGGTGTGGTCGCACATATAGTCGGGGTGGTTTACCTTGCTGTTGAGCAGTTCCATCGCCACGATTACTTTGTTTTTCTCTGCCAAAGACATGATACGCTTTAGCCCGATGGCGCAGTTTTTCATCCCGGTTTCATCGTCCATACCTTCGCGGTTGCCCGAAAAGGTGATGATCTGTGTCAGCCCTGCTTTAGAGGCCAGCGGGATGCTTTTTTCATACAGGGCTACAAGCTGGTCGTGGTGTTCTTTGCGGTTAAAACATTTGGAGATGCCAAAGCCGTTTTCCCAGTAAGCAGCCATCGCGCAGGTCAGTCCGTGTTTTTTCAGCGTAGGCCATTCATCCGGCCCCAGCAGTTCTACCGACTGTAAGCCCATTTTTTTGGCGGATGCGCTAAACTCATCCAACGGGATTTTGTCGTAGCACCACTTGCATACCGAGTGTTTGATGTTGTTTCTGAGTTTCAAAGGTTTTCCCTGGTAACGGGTAGCGGATAAGGGATCGGCAGCCGCCAGCAACACAGTGCTGCCTGCCATTTTTTGTAAAGCTTTTCTTCGGTTATAGGTGTGCATAGGTTTGTGTCTTGTCTAAATGGTTGGAGGTCAAGATACGGTATTTTTTTAAAACGACTAAAATACCGGGGCAAATTAAACCGTTTTCATTAAACATTCTGGGGAATAATGTGGGTGTTAGACCAGAAATTTGAATAACTTGCATGAGCAACAGGACAAATTGCCTGGTTTGATTTTTTTAACGCATGAATACTACACAAAAAACATTGCTTTGGGCCGCACTCGGCGTGGGCGGCGCAGTAGCTACCCGGCTGATCAGCAACCAGCAACGTGCCATGAGCCTGCAAGGGCGTACCGTGCTGCTTACCGGCGGCTCCCGTGGACTGGGTCTTGAGTTGGGGCGGGTGCTGATAGAAGAAGGGGTGCAGCTTGCCATCTGCGCACGCAGCGAAGAAGACCTGGAGAAAGCCCGCCGTACCCTCGATCAGTTAGCCAAAGAAAAAGGACAGATCGCCAATGTCCTGGCTATCCCCTGCGATGTAAGCCAGCGGGAGCAGGTACAGGCGATGGTCCGGCAGGTAGAAGAGCAGTTTGGTCCGGTAGAAATATTGATCAACAACGCCGGTACCATACAGGTGGCACCTTTGGAAGAGATGGAAGAGCGTGAGTTCGAGGAATCTATTAACACGCATTACTGGGGACCCTTTTATACGATGGAAGCGGTACTTCCCAGGATGCGCCAGCGCCAGCAGGGCCGTATTGTCAATATCGCCTCTATCGGAGGCAAAGTCAGTATCCCTCACCTGGTGCCTTACAGCGCCGGCAAACATGCACTGGTTGGCTTGTCGGAAGGTTACCGCGCCGAGTTGCTCAAAGACCATATTTATGTGACGACCGTTTGCCCGGGACTGATCCGTACGGGCAGCCCAAGAAATGCTGTTTTCAAGGGAAAGCACCGCGAAGAGCAGACCTGGTTTACGCTGGGCGCCTCCTCACCGCTGGTCTCTATGGATGCCCGGCAGGTAGCCCGGGATATTATAGACGCCTGCCGCTATGGACGCAGCACCCTGGTGTTGTCTGTACAGGCCAAAATACTGACCGGGCTGAACGGACTGTTTCCGGGACTTATCTCCGATATGCTGGGGAGGGTAAACCAATGGCTGCCGGAGGCAGGAGGCATAGGAAAGCAACGCCGGAAAGGCTACGAGAGCCAGTCTGATCTGGCGCCTTCCGACTGGACGGAAGCCAACCAGGAAGCCGCTCAAAGAAATAATGAAATATAATAACACGACACTAACCTATGAATTTTATGAAACGCCAACTGATTGGGGCACTGCTGCTGACCCTGTTTAC
>JBBSNI010000548.1:0-3292 GCA_038232695.1 Cytophagales bacterium | reverse complement strand
TATAGTATTATGAAGGAAAACCGCTCTTCAGGCTATGAGCCTGAGCGGTCAGGAGAACAGATTTTTTGTATAGTCTCCAGGCGGAGGGGTTTGGTCAGGAAATCAGTTACCAGGGGTTCCTTGTCTGCCATATTCTTCTCAGTTTCGTTGATAGAAGAAGTAAGAATATAGATTCTGCTAGGTTTCAGAGACAGGTTTTTGTATTCTTTAAGGAAATCCCAGCCGGTTTTGACCGGCATGTTCAAATCCAGCAAAATCACGTCAGGAACAGCTTCGGAATTGCCTTTCAGATAATGAAGAGCTTCGTCGGCGCTGGCAGAAGTGATGACCTCAAAATCAGGGTTAAAACGCTGCACAGCCGCCCTGGCAATCATAAGGTCTACAGAATTGTCATCAATAGCTAAGAATTTCATGCATCAATATTCCGTAAAATTTCAGACAATTCAAACAGCCTACGTATCTGTTATTCTGATATATTCTTTTTGCTGGTCAGGATGTTCTATGGCTATCTTGTTGCCTTCTTTCATGTTCTTGATCACCAGTTCTGCCAGTTCCAGGGCGGTCATAACGACCCGGGCGCTGCTGGTTTCTCCGGTGAGTTGGCTCAATACTTTAATTCTCTGCAAATCTTCATGGCTTAACAGTATCTGAGCCGCTTCGTTTACATTTTTCATGATGGGTTAATAATCAATTCATTTTCACACAATGCTTTCTTTAGTATCAACCCATTAGCAGCCCAATGGTTTTGGCAAAAGTCTGATTGTCAAGCCTTATTCCACCAGATCGTCTTCGGTCATATCCCTGGCAGGAGGCAGCGGTTCTACCGGGATGATGGATATATCGCCGGCTGAGAGGTAGTTTTCCTGGATAAAGGTGTACACCTTAGGCGCCATGACAGTAGCAGCCAGCGCCCCGGTAAATTTCACAATACCCGGCACCTTTTTTCTGAAAAGGAGTTCTTCGGCCAGGTAGGCTACCCCAAACAAGGCGCAGCCCGTGATGAATTTCCTCTTCAGGTATTTAGGCACGTAGGTGGTTCGCAAGACGTCAAAGTCTTCCTGTATCATCTGTACTTTTTGCTGAGCCATTTCTTTGTGCCTGGCTTTGGCCCGCTCGTAAGCTTCCTGGCTGGATAGTTTACTCATAATCTTGTGCTTTGTCGGCGGCTAATAAATTGAAAAAGACTTTGAACAGCGGCGTCTTGATCCACCGGTCTTTGTTGACCCAGATGATCAGCGCGACGCCCAGGTAAAGGAAAGCCACGATCAGAAACCCCAGAGACACATAGCCGATCCAGTTTCCCAGGGCGTAGGCTAAGGCAAAGCTCAGGAAGATCAAAACAAACAACCCAAGCGTGAGGAGGATAACGCCGGTAACAACGACAAATACAACATCGGCTCCTTTTTTGGAGAACACCGTCATCGCCAGGTTGCGCTGTGCGATCACATAATCTTTTGCATCCTGAATAAGCTGTTCGACGGGTTTTCTGCGATAATCCATAAGAGATTAAAAAGTGTAAAATCAAACCAGCCGCAAAGCTAAACAAAAATTATGTTTATTCAGCAGCAAACCGGGCATAAAGCTTAGAAAAGGGCAGGCTGCTCACCCCATGCACCAGGGTAGACAAGAAAATGATAAAACTGCCCATCACCCATACCTGCCGGTAAGGGGTTTCCTCGAGTACATGCATGGCATAAAAGATAGCTGCTACGCCTACCGGCCCAAACCAGCCCAGCAGCAGCAGATCGGGCCAAGATTTACATTGCCTGAACAGCGGCCGGAGCAGCACAAAAGCCGGAATCCTGCGAAACAGCATAATAAGCACTCCAAAGACCAGCAGCGGCCAGCCTGCTTTCAGCCACGCTTCTACAGGCAGGAATATGCCCAGGAAGAAGTAGACAGGTACTGTAAAAATCCTTTCCATCATCTCCTGTACCTTCTCTTCTTTCAGCACCTCGTTGTTAGATAAAGTCCGGTGGAGTATCAGGGCACCCGCAAAGACAGCGATGATGCCATTCGCATGGATGACTTCTACAAACCCCAGCACCATCAGCGCAAAGGCAATCGTAAATGACAACAGCGCTTTGGGGTTCATCCAACCCTTCTGGTGAGCCATATGCATGAGTCTGCCAAATACATAGCCTGACAGCAGTCCTATGCTAATGGCCGCCAGGGTTTCCCAAAGCACGACCCGGACAAACCACCCGCTCAGATGATCCGAAGAAGTGTATCCAAGGATAAAGAGCATCAGCCCTACCAAAGGGAAAGCCAGTCCATCGTTGGCGCCCGATTCAAACGAAATGGTATCCCGTATGCGGGCAGGCAACAGCTTTTCGGCAGTCTTGCCGGAGACGATGGTAGCAGACACCACCGGATCGGTGGGTGTGATGACAGCACCCAGCAGCAGCGCCAGCCCCCAGGACATCCCCAGGGCAAGGTGTGCGATAAGTCCGGACAGCAGCCACATGAGCGGCATGACCAGCCCTAAGATCACTGCTTGCGTCCTGGCAAAACGTTGGAGATAGCCAGCATCCAGCCGGTAAGCCGTCGCCATCAGGGCCATGCTGATGGTAAACTCGCTGGCCAGTTTCATAAAATGTTCGGGGTCCTGCCAGCTTTGCATATACACCACGTCAAGCACATAAGGACCTACCAATAGACCAGCCGCCATCGCTATGAGGGGTTGGGTCAAATTAACGCTTTGCAGTTTGATCACCAGCAGTCCGCTGATGACCACCAGGAAGGCTACCAATGCCAGGGCAAGATGAAAATCCATATATATCGTTTCTTATTACCTTAACTGGTTGGAGCGTATGGTTTGTAGCGTGGGTTTCATGCATCAACTGACTTCCATAAATTCAGCTTGTGTGGTAGGCTCAGGTATTTCATCACCATCTTCCCGCATCCCTTCTATATGCAGTTCTAATGCTTCCTGAATATTCTTTTTTGTTTCTTCTAATGTCTTACCTGTTGAAACACATCCCGGTAAATCCGGAATATAAGCTCCATAACCAGTTGATGATTTTTCATAAACAATCAAATATTTTTTCATGGCTTTTTGATTTGTGCTTGTCGATCAAATGCTTTTGAGTGTTCCTATGGGAAGTTCGTCTGACATAGAATGTACCGGAACAGTGACCTTACCTTTTTTGAAAGGATGTTTATACTGTCAATAGTCCGGTAAATACTTAAGCAGCCAATCTGCCATAGTTTAAAATCTGCTGTATGGCTGCTTTATTTTCTTGTAAGTCTGCATCAAGCTGAAAGTTAACTAAAAACAAATTCAACATCT
>JBBSNI010000547.1:0-3303 GCA_038232695.1 Cytophagales bacterium | reverse complement strand
TCTGTGTAGAACCCAGTATATCAGAGCGTGTAGGCTCCCGCCCGCTTCTGCCGAAAGAAGCATATACATTATCAGTAGCATTTAAGGTATAAGTGATGCCCACTTTGGGGTTAATGAAAGTCCACTGGCGAACCGGGATCTGTACGGGTTGCTCAAAGTAAGATTGATCAGGCATCAGGTTCAGCCAGACCGAGCGCAGTTGTAGATCAGCAAAGAACAGAAAGTCTGACCACTCGTAACTGGCTTTGCCAAAGACACTGATCTCATCTTTCCTGGACTGATCCTGGTAATAGGGTGCTGTATAGTTAGGAATAACGGATTCTATATTCTCCCGCTGAAAGGTATACAAATGGATTCCCCCATTAAAATCCAATCCCGCTGCGCTATGGTTCAGATAAGACATAAACCCGTAATGATCATTGTACAGCGGATAGTTAATTTGCGTGAAAACACTGTCTTCATCATAACCATAAGGAAAGTCGCCGCCTGCGCCGCCATAATAGAGGGAAGATACCCAGGAAGTCTGCGGGCTCAGCAGGCGGGTATATTGTAATTGCAGCAACTGTTGTCCGAAATCATCCACATCGTTTTCAGACACGTAATTGGTTCTCGGATCTTGTCTGATGTCCGGCAGCGCCGTTGGGATATAAGCCAACTCATTTTGCGTTCTGCCGGTAAAGCCTGTAATCTTTACCAAATCTTTTTCTCCAAAATATCCACCGGAAAAAAAGAAAGAGTAAGAGTTTGTACCGGAGTGGTAGCGGTAGCCATCCGAATAGGTTTTGGTGAAACGTGCATAAAAGGCAGTTTTATTCTCCATCAGCCCGGTTTTTACTTCGCCGCTTCCCCGGTAGGTATGGAATGAACCGGCAGCCAACTGAAATTCTGTGCCAGGCTCATCATCCTGTAGATTGACAGATTCAAAGTTGATACTACCCGCATAGGAGGCGGTGCCATTGGTGCTGGTGCCTACCCCGCGCTGTACCTGCACGGACTCAATGCTGTTGCCAAAGTCGGTGAAGTTGGAAAAATATACTCCCTGATCGATCATATCGTTCAGCGGGACGCCATTCAGTGTGATATTGATCCGGGACTGGTCTATCCCTCTCAGGCGCATCTGCCCATAGTTGGTTATTTTAGTACCTGATTCAGAATAGGTAAGCATAGAAGGCGTCGTCTTTTCCAAAACAAAGAGGGCATCTTGTCCGACATATAACGCCTCAATTTCCTGCCTTTCTACCGTTTCCTGCGTTATAGGAATTTTCTGGTCTGCCCGTATGGCCTGTATGATGACTTCCTCCAATGTCTGGGAAGGCTTCAGTAAGAAGTCTTGAACAATCTCCTGGTTTAGAGAAAGCTTCACTTGCTGCGGCTGATAGCCTACGTAACTGGCTTTCAATACAACGTCTGAAATGGAAACGGATAAAGAGTAATGTCCGGCTGCATCCGTAACAGTGCCTTGTGTGGTTCCTGCTACCAGCACGTTGGCTCCCACCAGTGGTTCACCCGTTTGCACATCGGCAACTTGGCCACTGATGGTAAAAGATTGTGCCCACAAAAAAACAGGGCAAAGCCATCCTATCAGGGATAGCATAACAAAAGTTTTCATAACGGAAAAAATTAATAGGATAGTAAACAGGAAACCTGGGGACAGCTTCCGAAACTTTATTTATCATACCGTTTCCCTTCGCCCGCATTACCGGGATCAGGTTCAATGGGTATAATCTCAGCCCGTATTGTTAGGGCACCCCTTTTGGCAATGACCGCAAGCGCGATCGGTTGACGCTGCAAAAGTACAGAAGAAAATCAGGTTAACAAAGCATCTACCGCCTGAATAGCTGCCTGAATCCTTTTTTCTTTACTGCCAGCGATCTCCACATAGTTTTTGCCTTCCAACATCTGTTTATACAAGGTAAACAAGGCTTCTCTGTCTTGCGGATTCTCACGCTGCGGATCGTACTCCCACACCATATCCGGAGTGCAGAGCAGGTACAGGTCTGTTTTCTGTTGCCGAAGCTGCGCTAAAATCCAGGGATGACAGCGTTTGTACTTCACTTCGCTCCATATCTTAATAACTTCCAGGCTGGTATCACAGATCAACAGTTTGCCTGCTTTTGTTTGCGCGGCTTGTTCGCTGGCTAACTGTCCTTTGGCTATGGCTAAGAGATCATCTTCCTGGTAAGGTCGCTGTAGTTGATCCAGATAGATACGCGCATATTCTTTGACCCAAAATGTTTGATAATGCCCGGCCAGTGCCTCTGCCAGGGTCGTTTTGCCGGTAGATTCAGGGCCGGTGATAACTACTTTAAGAGGATTCCCCATTCAGTAAAGCATTCAAATCCTCTACATTTTCGTACAAAGCCTTCATATCTTTTTATTGAATATACGAAAATTTAATCTTTTATGTCATTTGCTTCTTTAGCATAGATTTCCGCCAGTTGAGATAACCGTAGGTAGCCAGCCCAAGATACAGGAAATAAAGCAAGGCCAGCCAGTACAACTCTTTGTAGATATAAATGCCGGTAGCTACAAAATCTACCACCAGCCAGAGTATCCAGTTTTCAATCTTCTTTTTGGCCAGCATATACTGCCCCACCAGGCTAAAAGAGGTAGTAAAAGCATCCCAGTAAGGCAGGTCTGCGTTGGTGTATTTGTCGAAAAAATAACCGATCAGCACCACACCAACCGTTCCGGCAGCGATGAGCAGCGCCAGCACCGGGTAAGACAATGTGCTGACTTTCAGCACCGACTGGTTCCGTCCGCCGTAAAGCCATTCGTACCAGCCGTAGAAGCCCAGCACCACGTACACCACATGCAGCGCCAGGTCGGAATACAGGAGCGCGTCAAAAAAGACAATACCGCTCAAGACGACACCCACGATACCGACCGGCCAGCCCCAGACAATTTCCCGGGTGTTAAAATAAACGGCAACAATACCAAAGATGAAGGCAAAAAATTCTATGATTTGCATCGGGGCGAAAATACACTATGATTTAATGAGTTTTATGATTTGCCTGACTAAATTCGGCAAAACTACCGGGCATCAGCACTTAACAGGTTTCGGAATTGTTTGGCTCCCAGGATGGCAGGTATTTATATTCATATTCCTTTCTGCAAGCAGGCGTGTCACTACTGCGACTTTCACTTTAGCACCAACCAAAGCCGCAAAGCCGACATGGTGGAGGCGATCATTAAAGAGTTACACCTACAGCGGCATTACTTAGGCAAAGATGCTATACATACTGTTTACGTAGGCGGCGGTACGCCTTCTCTGCTGACGGCCAAAGAAATTGATGCTTTGCT
>JBBSNI010000546.1:0-3306 GCA_038232695.1 Cytophagales bacterium | reverse complement strand
TGAGCCTTTCGCGCCACATCATGAGCCTGCACGGCAGCACGATCAGGGTACACTCAGAAAAGGGCAGGCAGACATCTTTTTATCTTTACTTTCAGCATACCACAGAAGACACGCCGACGATGGTATAGGCTTTTGACCGTTCGCGTGGAAAAGTTTATATCATCAGGTATCAAAAAGCAAGATATTGTGTTATATTGATGTTTGGAAACACAAAATATTTTCAGAAGTACAGCGCATTAGTATAAATATCATGAAAAACGAACCGGAACGCCGGGCGAGTAAAATAACAGAGCTATTAGCCGAAAGCTTGAAAAAACAAGACCAGATGATTGATCGTTAGGACAAGCAAGAGCAGCTATTAAACGTCTTGGTACAAGGACAAGCCCAGTTGCTGCTTACGGTCAAAGGAATGGCTGAAAATCAAATAGAGACAAACAAAAGATTGGCTAGCATCGAAAGCAAATTGACAGAAGTTAACGAACTAAGAAGAAGAATTGAAGACATTGAAAAATACATAGGCATGAAATAAAGTGCCATAAAGAAATATTCCCCCCACAGTAACACACCCACACCGATTTTCCTACCTTTGCGGCTTGCTTTGCCCATCGCTCACTTTATGATAGAAAAAAACTCCTTCTACAACATACAGTTCGGATTGCTTTGCCTGAGTTCTTTCCTGTTTTTTTCCAGCTTCAACATGCTCATCCCGGAGCTTCCGGCTTACCTGGAACGGATGGGCGGAGGGCAGTACAAAGGGCTGATCATCGCCCTGTTTACCCTGACGGCCGGTGTTTCGCGTCCTTTCAGCGGCAAGCTTGCCGATACCATTGGGCGGATCCCGGTCATGATCTTCGGGGCAGTGGTTTGTTTCCTGTGCGGGTTCCTGTACCCGCTGGCCACGACGGTGTGGCTGTTTCTGCTGATGCGCTTTTTTCATGGCTTTTCCACCGGGTTTAAGCCGACGGGTACTTCCGCCTATGTGGCCGACGTGGTATCGCCTGCAAGGCGGGGAGAGGCGATGGGTATACTGGGTTTGAGCGGCAGCATCGGCATGGCCAGTGGTCCGGCGCTGGGCAGCCTGATCGCCCAATACTTTTCTTTCAACACGATGTTTTATACCTCCTCGGTGCTGGCGCTGCTTTCCGTGCTGATCCTCACCGGGATGAAAGAAACCCTACCCCACCGGCAGCCCTTCCGGCTACGGCTGCTGCGCTTGTCGAGGCATGAGATCCTGGAGCCCCGCGTGGTAGCGCCCTGTGTGGTCTTGCTGCTGACCACCTTCTCGTATGGTATCGTGCTGACGCTGACGCCCGACCTGAGCGACGAGTTGGGAGTAAGCAACCGGGGACTGTTTTTTACCTATTTTACGGCGGCTTCCGTAGCCGTTCGTTTCTTTGCCGGCAAAGCCTCCGATAAGTTTGGCAGGGTTGGCGTGCTGAAAGTTTCTACCTCTTTGCTGGCAGTAGGTATGCTATTGTTGGGCATCGCTCACGATGTGATGTTGTTTATTGTCTCAGCGCTTATCTTCGGCTTGTCTACCGGCATCAATACCCCTACGGCGTTTGCCTGGACCATTGACCTGAGCCATGAAAAGCACCGGGGCAGGGGCATGGCCACCATGTACATTGCCCTGGAAGCAGGCATAGGACTGGGTGCGCTCATCTCCGGCTGGATTTATAACAACGATACCGACCGATTCTTTTACGCTTTTGCGCTGGGTTCGCTGCTGGCGATAGGCGCATTGGTTTATTTGCAATGGGGCGTTAAGCAAAAGAAAGCCAAAATGGCATAAAAAAAGCCCCGGCACAATGCCAGGGCTTCTGTTTTTACTGGAAAAGTTTGTAGCCTACCGTCAGAATATAGAGTTTGTTCCTCAGGTCGGTCTCAAAAGTCTGTCCGGCTACGGTCACTTCCGTGCCAATCCTACTCAGACTGTTTTCATAGCGCAGGTCAAACACCAGGCGGTTGATGTCTAACCCTATACCCAACTGATAGCCTATGGTGGCTTTGTTATAATTCTCTACGATCTGGGTGGTCGTTCCTTTGCTTCTGGCGTCTTTGTTCAGGATCAGGCTGAAAGAAGGTCCCAGGTTGAAGCGCAGAAAGTTGCCAATAACTGCCCCAAACATCACGGGCACATCCACTTTATTATAATTCAATTTGCGCACAGCATTGACAGTTCCATCGTTGATGTTGATCTCTCCGCGGGTGGAAGTAAACAGCACTTCGGGCTGTACATAAAAACCCAGAAAAGTAAAACGGGTAAACAGCCCCGCATGAAAACCAACGGATGAATCGCCGGTAGTAACAGCTTCTACTCCTTCGGCAGTGATGGTAGAACGGCTCAGTCCTATTTTAGGTCCTACGGAAACTTCCTGTGCATAAGCTGTCGCAACGGTCAGTAGCGTAATCCAGCATACAATAATTTTCTTCATAGTAAAACAGATAGGTTAAGTAAAAAAATAATTTTATGAAATTTTGTCAAAAATCATACCCCAGTGTCAGATAGAAACGGGGTTTGTCGCTCACTACATTGTCTTCTATGGCATAGGCCATATCGAACTTGAGATAATAGCCCAACAGTACGGTGCGTATACCTGCTCCGTAGCTTTGCAGCCAGGGGTTTTTGAAGTTTTGCAGCTCTATTCTGAAAGGCCCGCTGCCCTGGTCTATGACTTCGGTATTGAGGCTGTTCTTTTCGCTGAACGGGCTGGGACCGGTCCAGGAAGAGCCTACGTCATAAAACCCTATGAACTCCAGGTTGCGGAAGAAGTTGGAGGTAATAGGTCCACGGTAAAAATACCGGATAACGGGAAAGCGTAACTCAGCCGTAAACGTCAGCACATCGCTGCCATTGAACTTGTTGTAGTCAAACCCGCGCAGGTCTACAAACCGGAGGAAAAGAATATCGCTGTTGTCTGTGTCGCGGGTCACGCCCAGCGGGTCGTTGGTCTCTGAGGTGTTGGTCTTGTTAAAAAGCCAGTTGTCCATACCGCCCAGCAGGTACCGCTGGGGATGGGTGCCAAAGAAGTTGCCGTAGAAAACACGGGCGGCCAGTGTCAGTTCCCGGTGGATTTTCTGGTAGTGCCTCAGATCAATCTCAAAGTTGCTGAAACTTCTGCTGGCATCGTTAACGCTCTGGTAGTGGGTCAGAAAAGCGCTGGCGCGTGTCCCTACAAATTTGTTAGGGCCGTTAGCCAACGTATTGTCAAAGACCAGCCCGGTTTTCAGTCCGCCATAGTAAAAAGTGCTCTCCCCGGTAGCGATCGGTGCGTTGACGGAAGGCCCCAGCCCCAGGTCGGTATA
>JBBSNI010000545.1:0-3335 GCA_038232695.1 Cytophagales bacterium | reverse complement strand
CAAGCGTCCAATCCCTTCAAGACAGGCTACTACAACCATGTGTTAGGATTATGGGCGCTACAGCAGCGGGCACCTGCGATGGCAGCCCGCTACTTTGCCAAATCGGCGGAAGCTTCTTACCCGGATGCTGCCTTCCGGTATGCCATCAGCCTGACGGAAGCGGCGGCTACCAGCCGGGAGGTAAGCCGGGAAGATGCCAGCAAGGTATGGCAGGCATTGGAAAGCGACACCACCACGGCAGGCATACGAACCGTCGCGCAGGACATGCAGCAAGTGCTCAGCGGCAGCAGCCCGCAGCAGTTTGCAGATGAAAAAGACGATGCGTTCCGTTACCTCCTGGTACGCTACCGGGCCGCTTCGCTGGAAGAGAAAATGTTGGAAAAAGTATTTCACACTTTTTCAGACAACAGCTATAAAGCACTGGCGCTACACGATCTGATGCAGCGGTATCCTGCCCTGACGGGAAGCTGGCTGGAAGCACAGATCAGCGCATTAGAAAGCCAGCGGGAGACACTCAGCGAAGCAGGACGTCCATACTTGGACTGGATACTTACGCTCCAAAAGCAGAGAACACAGCCGGAATCTCTAACTGCCCCCAAGGTAGCGGCGTTGCCTGAATTATCGGTATGGCACCGTCATAAAAAACATTACTTACTGGCAGCCATCGCACGCCGTGCCGAACAGAAGGCAGCCGCTGCTTCGCATTATAATTACCTGATCCACAATCCGTTTTATGAGGAAGGGTTTCTGGCTGCGCTGCAATTCCGTTTCCCGGAAGAGAGCAGTATGCAAGCTTACCAGCTATTGCTCGATGCCATTCAGTCTAATCCGTACTCGGCTGATCTGCTGAAGGCTTATATCCGGGTGAGTATTGCCAATGGCTTGCAAAGCTATGCCGGGGAAGCCTTGCAGGATTTGGAAAAGCTGTTACCGCCCAAGGAGTTTGCGCAGTTTAAAGAAACGTATGCTACGCTGGTAGCGTCCACTACACCGGAATTTTAAACAAGGTATCACAAAGAAAGCAAAGCCTTGCCCGATGCCGGATTATCTTTCAGCATCGGGCAAGGCAGGTGGTGGCTTAGGAGGAAAGTTTTACTTTGCCAAATAACTCATCCTCAAGCTTTTTCAGATATTTTTTAGCGTCTCTCAACGCTTTTTTGTCTTTTTTCTGAATGCTTTTATTAATAGAAGAAATAATATTCCCTTTGATCCGGGTCAGGCGGTCTTCGCGGGTGCTGAACACAGGCTCTTTGATGCCCGTGCCATTCGCTGAAGCCATTTCTTCTATGTCTACCCCTGTCTTCTGCGCCTGCCTTTCCCGGCGGATATTCTGGGCTTTGTTATACAGATCGGCTTCGTTCTTGATCTTACCCACCTCACGCAGGTCTTTGAGTTGCGCCAGCAGTTGTACGTCGCTTTTCTTCACTTTCACACGCCCCAACAGTATATCGTTTTTGAGCTTCAGATTGGTGCGGGCAATGATCTCTATGCCTTTGGCAAACTCCGCATCCCGCAGTATGGTACGGTCACTGACGTTGAACTCGCGGGCCAGTACTTCGGACGTCTTATCGCCTGTTTGTCCACTTGAGAGTACTTTATCGTAGCCTCCGCGCTTCTTTTTCATGCGCTCATATTTGAGCCCCCGGAAGTAGCTAAGCTGGTCGGGGTTGAGGTTTCTTCTGCCCAACTGGTGGTTGATCATCCAGTCTTTGGCATCTTCTGCGTTCTTAAACTGAAGGATGCGGACTTTAAAGAGAATGTCGTTTCGCTGGCAAATGTCGTAGCGGTTGTGGCCGTCTACGAGTACCAGGTCGTCGTTGGCTTGTTGCCAGATCGTAAGCGGATCGAGACATCCGTTGAGTTTGATGTTTTCTTCTAATTGTTTCTTTGAATCCTCGGAAAGCGGGGTAATAAAATCCTGCAAATCTTTTTTGACAACGATTTCTTCAAAACGAATACTCTCCCGCCCGTCGTGGTTGTCCACTACGGGTATTTCCGTAATCACGTTATTTTCCATAAGACAATTTTGATAATAAATAATTCAATGTAGGACAGTTTTCAGCAAACAGCATGTTATTAAGATACTTTCACTGATTATTAAAAAACAAATACCCAGTCTATCTGCCATAGACAAGGCGCAAAATTAACTAATCAATATGACAACAAAAAATGTTAGAAAAAATTTCATTGACAGTCAAGATTCCCATCCGATATCATGCTTGGCAAGCCACTCTTCCCAACTGGGGATTTTTCTTGCCCGCGGATGCAGACAGGGGTCGTACAAAATCTCTTTGTACTCCTCATACGATCTTCTGAGCAGTTTCTGGAACCCGGCTGGCAATTCCGACCAGCGCAATACTTGTTTTTCCGTTTTCAAAACCTCCATATCATGGGTTTGTGACAAAATTAATATTTTAAATACTGAGTATAGCGGTTTTTGTTTCAAAATACTGCCTTTGTTGCTGTAATTTTTTTTCTGCTTTTTCCCGGATCACCGCCTGCACTGTCGTTTTGTTGATCTTACTCTCGAGCCAGGAGATAATATCGAAATAGATAAACGCTCTTTTTTCATAAGGGCGGTGGATCAAAGTAAGCAACTGTTTTCTCAAAGCCTCGAAGCGTTTCACCAGGTCCTGGTCTGTGGTTTCTTTGGATAAATTTCTTAAAAACCGGAGGATGTACTGCTGATAATCGCCCAGATCGTCTTTTTGTAGCAGAAAACGGTAGGTAGATTTGATGTAATAGTCAATAATGTCGGTATTGCCTAGTTCGTACTGGCTGATCAGGTTCAGAATGCGGGCAAAGCAGTGAATGTCCTGCCGCAAGTCTACCTGCTGTTCATTGATGATCTTCTGAAGCCAGTGTACTGCCATGTGGTGGTTGCCATCGCCAAAATACATGCAGGCAATTTTGTAGTAGAAAATAATGGTGGCATGTTTGCCAAGCTTATCAACAAAAAAATCCAGGTCTTTTTCAATGCGGATCACCAGCAATACGCCTTCTGAAAAGTGCCCTGCCAGAAAATACTGATTCATCTCGTGGATGGTCGTGTACTTGAACAGCATCGCCCGGATATTTCTGTTGAGTTCTACCCGGGGCATCTGCTCCACGGCTTTCAGCTTTTGAAGCGTACCGGCCAGTTCGTAATACCTGTACAGTTTGTTCTGGCAGATCATCAGGTTGTTGAGCCCCCGGATATACATAATCGTTTTTTCAGGAATCTGTGCAGGGTGTTCCTCAAATAAAGCGACCCATTTGAGCGCATACTGATGAGCATGAATAAAATCCTGTATAAAGAGGTAATACAAAACATATACACTGTAAAAGTTAAGCTT
>JBBSNI010000544.1:0-3343 GCA_038232695.1 Cytophagales bacterium | reverse complement strand
TTCAATCCTTATTTTATCGGAAGTCAATCAGGAAGTTTGTTTTGTACATTTGTTTAAGAAAGCCCCAACTTTCGTTTCAATCCTTATTTTATCGGAAGTCAATCAGGAAGTAAGCACCTTTGCCGCTATCGGATTGCCCTCGTTATTAAGTTTCAATCCTTATTTTATCGGAAGTCAATCAGGAAGACACAGCTTCCATAAATGATTGTATATCAGTGGTTTTGCTTAAAAATTGCTTTTTTGTTTCCTTCATTTTCAGTATGTCAAAGAACGTTTTTTTAGCTAAAATACCTGCCTTTCCGTTCATGTATGTGGCTGTCTGTCTGTACGTTACATTCGTTTTTTAGGTTGCCTTCAATAAATTACCAGGCGGAAAGCGGTCGCCGTGAAGCGGTCGCCGTGAAGCGATACTATTGGGTGCAAATGTTCCGGTAGGTGCAATTTACACACCGACGCTTATATTTGGTAGCCTTCGGATAAATATTGTTTTCAATAATGGCCAAAATGGCTTGAATAGCCTCCTGAATGAGCGCTTTGTCTTGCGCCGAAATGGGCACTTCTACCAGCTTGTGTTTAGAACGGATATAGACCAGGTAACCGCGGTCGACCGACGGATATTCCGTTACTTTGCCAAAGTTTTCCTCAATCAGTACGGCATAGCAAAACAACTGCTGGCGGTATGTATCGTACACCCGGTCTTTATATACCGCAAACTTATAATCCAAGGGCGCCAGGCTGCCGTCTTTGAGCAACAGCACTTCGTCTACCTTGCCGCGCAGATGCTCGTTGGTCAGGTACTGATCCTGCCATTTTTCTACGACGCCTATCTTCTGACGCAGATACGCTTTGTTACGCTCCAGCTTCTGGTCGTGGAGGTTTCTGCCCTGCTGTACCTTATAATATTTCTCTTCATACTGCGGAATACAAAGCACATACTCAAAATAGGTGTAACGCGGGCAAAACAGATATTCAATAATATGCGAAGGGGTTAGCGAAGTCATTGTTAGAAGAATAAAGCTTTTACCTGGTCGGTCACCAGTTTTTTGTCAAAGGCCTGCCCCAGCAGCGCCGTATCCTGCAACTCATTTTTAGACATAGGAAAGATATAGACTGAATCATGCTCTTCATCAATCAACGCCTCGATCTGAAGCGTGAGCGTATCTTTCTGACTGGCGCTCAGCGTACCCAAAAACACGGAATACTGCACCCTGTACAAACCCGACTGCTTGCATAGCTTAGCGACTTTGTTTCTGACTTTATCGTCTTTGATGTCGTAGAGTGTCCAGGTGATCATAGCTTGTCAGGGGTAGGGGAGTTGATCAGGGCATTGGCAAATTGGTGGGCATCCATCTGCAAGGCGTTGTAGCGGGTTTGGTTTCTTCCCTGGTAGCGGATTCGTTCTCCATCCAGGTATTGCATAAAATGTTCCACGACAAAGGGTTTGCCCTCGGCGTTGAGCGAGCAGCCCGCCGCGATCTCATCGCAAAAGCTTTTCTTTACTTTTTTGGTAGAGAAGAGGGTAAAGACGCAACGCTCGGCATAGATACGGTAAGGTTCTATAAAATCAAAGACCATGCTTTTCATGTTGTAGTCGTCGCGGTGCAGAAATCCTACATAAGGGTCAATACCAGCCAGCATCAGCGCCCGTTCTACCCGCGAGTACAGTATGCCGTAGGCGTAGTTGAGCATGGCGTTGAAAGTATTCTGAGCCGGGCGAAAGCTACGCCCCTGAAAGGCAAACTCGGCAGGAATGGCTTTACCCAGCGCCTCGAAGTAATGGCGGCCGGCGTTGCCTTCCCATCCCCGCAGGGTATCGGCTACCTCGCTGCTGCTGGTCATGCCCGACCGGGACAGCAATCCGCTGGCAGACGGATTGCCGTCCAACGGATTGCCGTCCAACTGCAACCCTTCTATTTTTTCTTTCAAACCCAGTATGCTTTCCTGCTTGTCGGCCAGGGTGGTCGCCAGCCCGGCGCGGTGTTTTTTGAGGTCTTGCAGGTAGTCTGCCTGGTTTTCCAGCTTGCGGCTGATCCAGCGTTGGACCCACTGCCAGCCTTCTTCGCTGAGGCTGGCCTCAAGCTGGCGTTTGCGGATTTTGGTGGTGCTTCCCAGCTTGCTATGCCAGAACTGCCCCATCGGGTGACCGTCATTTTCTACTACCACAATATCGATGTTGTGCTTCAGCGCCAGCGCGATAGCGTCGGTCGTGATAGAGGAGCCTTTGCTCACAATAAAGGAGGAGACTTTATGGGCGGCAATATGGTTGAGCGTAAACTTCTCTTTGGGCGCGGTGCGCGTCCGTATCTCAAACATTTCCTCTTTGACGTGCAGATAAGTACCGTAGGTGTTGATGAAGACTTGCATGATTAATCTACTTTTTTGATAGTTCCAAACCCTCTGGACACCGCTTTTCCGATGCCGACGTCTTCCGGCAGTACGGCATTGACCAGGAAACTGCCTGCAAAGGCCATCATCGGTTGGTTTTTGAACCGGACTTTTTTAGGCATGGTATGGGTTTTAGCGATCAGCCGGTGTTCAGGAGGTAGAAAAAGGTTCATATGTTTGAAGAATGAAAGGATATGTCCTATGATAATCTTGTTGAGCATGGCAGCCTGTGTTTTGACGTCCTGGCTGATATAGGTTTTGTAGTTTTCCTGGTTCAGTGCCATCCAGAGCGTCTGGAAGCCGTATGCTATCAATTCGTCGGTATAGCCTACCGCCACTTGCCGGCTTACGATGTTTTTGGTATGAATGGCATACAGGGTATCCCCAATACGTATTTCTTTGATCTTTAAAAACAAGCTGGTCAGTAAGTCAGCCCCTTCTTCAAGCGCCACCAGGGTAGGCGTGCCGTGCAGCACTTTATATTGTACCAACGGATAACGGTGCCGAAATGCGCCATTCTCATAATGGTTGTGCAACAGCGGAGAATGCGCCTGAAACAGATGTCCGAAATACCCCCGCAGCTTATGCGCATCCCGTGTTTGCAACTGAATTTCGGGGAATTTGATGGTGGTCATATGGATAGGTTTCATAAAAAGAATTTGTCTTGTAACCAGACCTCAGGATTGTTCCGGATATAATTTTCAATCCGTTGCATTTCAGCATAATTTCTAATGATTCTATCATGATACCGGCCGTGCCAGGCAAAAGGCTGGTCGGTAATCTGATGGATCATACGGGTACAAGCCGCCTTATAGGTACGAATAATATGCGACAGGCTACCCGATTTCGGAGAAATACGGGACAATTCCTGATTTTTGGCTTGATGATCTGCCTCTCTATCATCTTCAGTACGGGCGGGAGTAAGGAAGTTAAATTGTAACGTCCGTACTACCGCCCG
>JBBSNI010000543.1:0-3354 GCA_038232695.1 Cytophagales bacterium | reverse complement strand
TGACCCGGCACATAGAAAAAGAGATCAAAGGCATGACCGGTATCGATAAGATCAACTCTACCTCGGTGCAGGATTACTCTACGATTATTGTAGAATTTACTCCGGAAATAGACATTTCCAAAGCACTCCAAGACGTGAAAGATGCCGTAGACAAAGCCAAAAGCGAGCTTCCTACCGACCTGGACCAAGACCCTAATGTCTTTGAGGTCAACTTGCAGGACCTTCCGATCATGTATATCAACATTTCGGGAGACTACAGCAACAATGAGCTTAAAGAATACGCTGAATATCTGCAAGACGAGATAGAATCCTTGTCTGAAATACAGGAAGCCAATATCAGCGGCTTGTTGGAACGGGAGATCCGGGTAGATGCCGACCCCTATAAAATGGAAGCCCGCGATGTTTCTTTTTCGGATATACAAAGCGCCATTGCTGCTGAGAACGTGACCATCTCCGGCGGCAATATCAAGACAGGCGATTTCAGAAGATCGCTCCGGGTGACGGGTGAATTTACCGAGGCTTCCCAGATAGAGGATGTGATCGTCAAGACGGAGGAAAATGCGATTGTGTACGTCAAAGATGTAGCCACTGTAGAAGACACATACGAAGAACGGAGCAGCTACGCCCGTATGAACGAAAACCCGGTTGTCACACTGGGCGTGGTCAAGCGGCGGGGAGAAAACCTGATCGCGGCTTCCGACAAGATCAAAGAAATTGTAAACAAAGCCCAGGAAAACCGCTTCCCCGGCGACCTGGAACTACTTATTACCAACGACCAGTCCAAAAGAACCCGGATGCAGTTGGACAACCTGGAAAACAGCATCATCTCCGGGGTGATCCTGGTAGTGCTGGTGCTGATGTTCTTTCTGAACCTGCGCAACGCTTTGTTTGTAGGCATCGCCATACCGCTCTCTATGTTCATGTCTTTCATGCTGCTCAACTTCTTCGGCGTGACGATCAATCTGATGGTGCTGTTCTCCCTGATCCTGGCTTTGGGTATGCTGGTGGATAATGGCATTGTGGTCATAGAAAATATCTACCGCCTGCTGCAGGAAGGCTATACGCCCATCAGGGCAGCCAAGGAAGGAGTAGGAGAGGTGGCACTGCCTATCATTACCTCTACAGCCACAACGCTGGCTGCTTTTCTGCCGCTGGCTTTCTGGCAGGGGCTGATCGGGCAGTTTATGTTTTACCTGCCTGTGACGCTGATCGTGGTGCTTTCTTCTTCCCTGTTTGTGGCGCTGGTGATCAACCCGGTGCTGGCTGCCATGTACATAAAACTGGAAACGGCTGTTCCCAAAAAGAAAAAGAGAAGACTGATGATCATTGCCGGTGTATTGGCTGCCATTGCGATTGTGCTGTACATTGTGCAATCTTTTACGCTTGCCAATGTGCTGATGCTGATCGCTTTGCTCATTCCTCTGAATCTGTATCTGTTTACACCCGGCACCAGGTGGTTTCAGGCGCACTTTCTGGCCTGGCTGGAAAATATTTATACCAAAGTAGTTTCATTCTCTTTGACCGGGAAAAAGCCTTATTTCGTTCTCTTCGGCACAGTACTGTTGTTGGTACTGTCTTTAGGATTGGTGGCTATCAAACAGCCGAATGTGGTGTTTTTTCCGGATAATGACCCTAATTATATCAACGTTTTCATAGAAAAGCCTGTAGGATCGGACATAGAAGCCACCAATGATCTTAGCAAAAAGATAGAAGACAGATTGTTCCAGTTGTTGCAGCCTTACGATTCTATTGTAGAGGCAGTGATTGCCCAGGTGGGCGAAAATGCAACGGACCCCAACGAAGGCGTCAGCCCCGGCACCACGCCTAACAAAGCCCGTATCAATATCTCGTTTGTGGACTACGAATACCGCAAGAGTATTTCGACGGCTAAGATCATGCAGGAAATCCGGGAAGTGGTGAGCCAGTATCCCGGTGCGCAGATCACGGCAGACAAAGACCGGAATGGACCGCCTGTGGGCAAAGCCATCAACGTAGAGATCAGCGGGGAAAATTATGATAAGCTGATAGCCGTTGCCAATAACGTACAAGGCAAAATACAGCAAACTAATATTCCGGGTATTGAAGAGCTCAAAGCAGACCTGGAAGTAGGCAAGCCCGAACTGTTGATTGACATTGACCGCGACAAGGCGCGCCGCTTCGGACTGTCAACCTCTACGATTGCCAACGAACTCCGTACAGCCCTGTTCGGACTGGAAGTATCCAAGCTCAAAGAGGGGGAAGACGATTACCCCATCCAATTGAGGCTTGATGATAAGTACCGGTACGATATTGATGCGCTGATCAACCAGAAAATTACGTTCCGGGACAAGTTTGGTAAGCGAAGTCAGATCCCTATCGCCTCGGTAGCCGATATTGATTTTTCTTCTACCTATGGAGCCATCCGGAGAAAAGACCTGGACAGGGTGATCACGCTTTCGTCCAACGTACTGGACGGATACAACGCGACGGAAATCAACCAGCAAATCAAGGATGTTGTGCAGAATATGGAGCTTCCGGCAGGCTACGAAGTGAGCTTTACCGGCGAGCAGGAAAAGCAGCAGGAATCCAGTCAGTTTCTGCTACAGGCACTGTTTGTGGCGGTGATGACGATCTTTCTGATCATTGTAGCGCAATTTAACTCCGTCACAACGCCGTTTATCATCATGGCTTCGGTCATTTTGAGTACCATCGGCGTGTTCCTGGGGCTGGTGGCCTTTGATATGGATTTTGTGATCATCATGACAGGTATTGGTATTATCTCCCTGGCGGGCGTAGTAGTGAACAATGCTATTGTATTGATTGACTATACCAACCTGGTCCGTGAACGAAGAAGGGTAGAACTTGGCATAAAGGAAGACGAAATCCTGCCTTACGATGAGATTGTCAGCAGTATTGTAGATGGCGGCAGAACACGTCTGCGTCCGGTGCTGCTTACCGCTATTACCACCGTGTTAGGTCTGATCCCGCTGGCGATCGGTCTGAATATCAATTTCTTTACCTTGTTCTCTGACTTTGATGCACAGATCTATTATGGAGGTTCCAACGCCGACTTCTGGGGACCCATGGCCTGGACGGTTATCTTCGGACTGACCTTTGCCACCTTCCTAACACTGGTGGTCGTGCCGGTGATGTATTTGTTGGTGGATAAATTTAACCTCAAATTCTTCGATAAGCGTCAGGAAGCTACTGTGACCCCGGAGCGCGAGCCTGAGGAAGCTTACGCAGAATAAATCATACAAGCCCACCCCGCAGAGGTGGGCTGTTTTTTACAGATCATATCTATGAACAGAATTGCTTTTGTTGCTATTGTGGCGTTGGTATTTATATGCATTGATATTTATGTTTTTCAGGCAG
>JBBSNI010000542.1:0-3380 GCA_038232695.1 Cytophagales bacterium | reverse complement strand
CCCATAAGCGTTTGCTTTTTTCATTCAAGTAATTACAAAGATGATTATATTTGGTCCGAATTTCTGTAAGTTTTGATACCTTATTTTCCATGAAGCAAAAATACTGATTTTCTAAAACTTATTTTGACGCATTTCCTTAGTCGATGCTGACCGCGCGCTGACGATCAGCCCGTCGCTCATGGAGGGCTACCTGTGCCGGGGAACCGCACATTACCACCTGAAAGCGTACGATAAAGCCATCGCCGACCTGACCAAAGCCAGCGACATGGGTGGCAGCACTGTGGCCCTGTATCAGTGGCTGGGCTATGCCTATTATGCTTTCGGCGATCATAAAAATGCCTTGGCAGCCTTAACCAAAGCGATGACGATGGGCCTGAATGAAATACAGGCTTACGTGTATCGCAGCGATGTGCTTTACCGTGAGAAACGCTACCCGGAGGCGTTGGCAGACATCAACAAAGCGTTTCAGCAGGGTGCTGATACCCGGCAGGCTTACGAACTGAGCGGACATTTACAGGCGGTGACAGGCAACCACGAACGCGCCGTGGCTGACCTGACCAAAGCCATAGAGAAAGGGGCTGGCGATGTGCTGGTATACAGTCACCGGGGCAACGCTTTTTATGCACTCAATGAACCACAGAAAGCATTACAGGATCTGGAAAAAGCAGTAAGCATGGGCTCCCAGGACTGGCTCACCTTGTACAACTGGGGCAATGCCCGCTTCATGACCGACCAGTTTGACGGTGCTATACAGGCTTACGACCGTGCGCTGGCAGCAGGAGGAAAAGATGATGCCCAGCAGGCACCTGCCATTTATAACAATCGCGGCAAAGCCAAATACAAAAGGCAGGATTACGCGGGCGCGATCAGCGACTTTGACCAAGCGATCCTGCTGAAAAAAGATTATGTCAAAGCCTACATCAACAGGGCGGAAGCCAGGTTCGCCATCAATGATTATGAAGGCACCATCCGCGACCTGGAGCAGGCACGTAGTCTCGACAGCCGCGAAGAGAAGATAGCTTCCATGCTGGGCATCGCGTATTATGAGACCGCCCGGTATGCAGAAGCGGTGAAAGAACTGACCCCTGTGGCTGGTAGAAATCCGGAAGACAACCGCGTGTATTTTAGCAAGGGAAATGCCGGGTACAAGCTGGCCGCGCAAAAGCCGGACATAGAAAAAAGACAAGCTTACGAAGTGGTCGTCGCCGATTTGAGCAAAGCCGTAGCACTGGGAAGAACAGACCAGCCTACACTGGAAACACGCGGTCATGCTTATTTCTTTTTGCAGCAATACGAAGCGGCCATTACTGATCTGGGTCGTGCCATAGAGATGGGAGCAGCCGATGCGGAAGTCTTCTACCACCGGGGCGTAGCCTACTATGAAACCCGGCAGTATGAGGCGGCACTTCAGGACCTGAACCAGGCCCTCAGCCGCAAGGCCGACCACCGGGAGGCTTTTGCCGTGCGGGGCAACACCCGTTTCCGCATGAAAGATTATCCGGCGGCGCAGCAAGACTATGATAAGGCGATTGGACTGGGCTTGCAGGATGCCGTGATCTTTAACAACCGGGGCAAAGCTAAGTTCAACCAGGAGCAATACGAAGCCGCGCTCAAAGATTACGACCAGGCTATTGCCCTGGATGAAAAATATACCCGTGTGTACGAAAACCGGGGATTCGCTCACTTCAAGCTGAGCAACTATGAGGCAGCCAGGGCTGACCTGCGGGTGGTAGAAACGGTTGAGCAAACCAACGAGAACATAGTATATGCGCTGGCAGACTGCTATTTCTTTTTGGAAAACTACGTGGTAGCTATCGGCTACTATGATCGTGTGATTGAAGGAGGGCTTAAAGAGAAAGAAGTGTATGTTCGTCGTGGCAAGGCGTTTATGAAGCGTCAGAGCTATGACAAAGCGTCCATTGATTTTACCAATGCCATCAACCTGGACAAAGCGGATGTACAGACCTGGACCGACCGGGCGACGGCTTACACCTACTTAGGCTCTTTTAAGGAAGCATTAGCTGACCTGGATCAGGCTTTGAAAATAAACCCCGAAGAGGCGGCTGTCTACTTCAACAGGGCCTATCTGAAAGAAGAACTGGAAGACTATAAGGGCGCTATTGCCGACTACAGCCGGGTCATTGAGCTTACACCGCAGGACGCTGGCGCATTCTACGGTCGTGCCAATGTGAAAGTGATTGCCGAGGACATCCCCGGAGCGGTAGAAGATTTTAACAAAGCCATTCAGATCGATAGTAAAAAAGCGGAATACTACAAGGGAAGAGCCACGGCTTATTTTCAGTTGGGCGATGGTAATGCCTGCCAGGACTGGCAACAAGCCAAAGCGCTGGGCGATGAAAAGGCAGACTTTTTTATCAGAAAATATTGTAAATAAAAAAAGCCGGTTTGCTTTGACACAAACCGGCTTTTTTAAAAACTAACTCAAACTTTATTAGAATTCAAACTTAACTCCGACGTTGAATGTGCTTCTTTGCAATTTGGGTGCATCGGAGAAATTGCGTTGTGTCAATGCTTCGTTTTCAAACACATCTGAAAAGCCAAACTCATAATTATAATCTATGGTCAGGAAGAAAATGTCCAGTCCAAGACCGGCATTACCCGTGAGGTTAGCTCCCTTGTACTTATCCTTGTTCAAGTCCAGCCCACCTCCATTAGCAGCAGTAATAACAGAAATAGCAGGACCGGCATTGACCCTGAATTTAAAACCTTCGCCATCTACAATAGCGAAACCTACTTGCGTTAGCAGTTGCAATCCCTGACGATTCAAATCACCTTCCAGTTGCTGAACGCCTTGACCAGGAAGCTGATCGACTGTACGCAGTCGTGAGCTTTGCTTGAAGTAAAACAAACCAGGTTGGAAATACACCCTGTTACCGATGCGAGCGTCTAAACCCAACTGATAGCCAATCCTCGCTTTTACCTCCTGACCTTGTGGATCGGTGCTTAAACTGGAAGCGTTAATCCCTACTTTTGGGTTGATCACGGTCTGGGCGTATGTGATGCTGGCTATGAATACAAATGCGATAAAAAATAAAAACTTTTTCATGTTGTGAATGCTTAGTAAAAATTAAAAAATTGAAATTAGATGATGTAATATTAAACGGAATTGTGTGCATTATGTTAGAAAACCGGCAGCAATTTTTGGTAATGGTTTAATAAACCGGATTTTTTTGATAATTTTCTACCTGGGATTATACTTTAGGGATCATTGAAGAAATAACCTACCCATATAATAGGAAGGCTTGATCCAGACATCCCATTTAGGAAGTAGTTGGCTTCTGATAAGATGCTTTTCTCGCTGCTGCATTTGTTTTTTATTGAGCCTGATACCTTTCTGGTAGTGTTTATCGATGAAGGTT
>JBBSNI010000541.1:0-3384 GCA_038232695.1 Cytophagales bacterium | reverse complement strand
TTGCCATCCGGCGAAATGTGCGGAAACCAGTCGTGAAAGTCGTCGTTGGTCAAAGGCTCCTGCTGGCTGCCGTCGGCTTTCATCCGCCAGATGCGCATAGAGCCTTCCCTGTTGGAATTAAAATAAATCCAGGCGCCATCCGGGGTATATTCCGGTCCATCGTCCAGCCCCTGGGCCGTGGTTAGCCTGACTTCTTGGCCACCCTCGGCGGGTATGCGGTAAATGTCATACGCATCATTACGCTGTCCGGTAAAAACCAGGTGCCTGCCATCCGGCGACCAGCCATGCAGGTAAGAGGGTCCGCGGGGCGTGACCTGCTTAGGGTTCCCTCCTGTGATAGGTACGGTATAAATGACAGAACCTCCTAGCTTTTCTACCCCGCTGCTCAACCCAAGCATCTTGCCATCAAAAGAAATGACATGGTCGTTGTTGTTGTTTTTCACCTCTCCGGTGTTGAGTACCTTGGGCTCACGCTTTTGCAGGTCAAAGGTACAGATAAGTCCCTCCTTGTTATAGATCAGGGCTTTGTTATCGGGCGTCCAGTTATGCGCTTGTATGGATCCGTGGTCGGTGTGAACGATCTCACGGTCACCGCTGGTTACGTCCAGGATTTCCAGGCGGCTGCCCAGGTATTCCCGGTAGGGCACCAGCTCATCTCCGGCAGGCACAGTAATACGCACATCGCTGAAAATGCCTTTTTCCAGTACGTCTTTGTTGTGAGAACCGACAAACAGGCCTACATACACCTCATCGCCAAGGTCCAGATCGGTGACCTGCTCGGTGATAAAGGGCTGACCGAACTTAGCCACGCGCATGGTATAGGTATTGCCTTTTCTTTCTAACTGTATCACGTCGGCGCCTGTCAGGTCTACACGTTTTTCTTCGGTTTCGGCGCCGACGGTTTTTCTAAATTGCAGGGAAGTAAGACCGTCGCCGTGTACTACCGCATTGATGTGCGGTGCGTTTCCTTCCAGGCTTTTGCGGGCCATCCAGCCTACTTTCCGGTGCGGGTCTACCCCCTCCCCTACAAAGCGGGCGCGGGTATAGACGATAAAATCTCCTGTCATGCGTTTCCACACAAACTGAAACTCATCATGGTCAAACCAGATGTTATAGCCTGCGCCGGAGACTTCATAGGTCTGCTTCTTGGCATCATAAGTAGCAGAACCGGGCTTCAATACGTCTCCAATATCGCCGTGTCCTTCAAAAATACCTACTGCTTCGTTTTGCGCGTGCGCCGGAAAATTTAGAATTGTTATCAGCGCTATGCCCATTGAAAAGGCCAATGATCTGTATTTCATGTCTTAGGTTGTTAGATTAGATGATAATGCTTGAAAGATAAAAACAATTTTCCAGAACAACCTGCAATTTATTCAATATCCAGGTTGAACGCATCACAAGGTGCGCTGGCGGGAGCAAAATCGCGGAGGGTGCATTGGGTTTTCCGGGTGGCATGATATTTTGCCCAAGACTTTTGACGGTCCGCCGCTGCGGTCGATTGCAAAAGTAATAAAGCGAGCAAAGGGCACGAATTGCAATTGAAAATAACAAAATAGTTGCACATTAACCTATTTATACGCAGGCTTAACCTTCATTTTCTATACTATCCTATGCCGCTTCCCTCCTACCCTTCCGCCTCTTTTGTAGCAAAATCATTATTTATAACTACTCACTTCTCAGACTGTCTACCGGGTTGGCCAGCGCCGCCCGGATAGCATGGTAACTTACCGTCAGCCAGGCTATGGTAAAGGCAATCATGCCTGCTGTTAAGAACGATTGCGGCTCTATGTCAATATGGTAAGCGAAGTTTTGCAGCCAGCGGCTCATGAGGTAATACGACAAGGGCACAGAAATGACAAAGGCGATCAGCACCAGTTTGGTAAAGTCGCGCGACAACAAGCCTACGATGCTGCTGACCCGTGCCCCCATCACCTTGCGGATGCCGATTTCCTTGACCTTTCGCTCCGCCACAAAAGCCGACAAGCCATACAACCCTAAGCAGGAGATCAGAATAGCGATCAGCGTAAAGCTGCCGATGACCTGCATCATGGTACGATCACTTTCGTATTGGCTTTGCACCTGTTGGTCCAACAGGGTATATTCAAAAGGTACCTCCGTCATTATTTCCTCCCAGGACTTTTCTATGCTGGTTAAGGCTTGTTTCATGCCCGACGGATGCACCGAAGCAACCATATAGCTGTAGACAGTGGAATCGCCCGGCTGAAAGATCATAGGCGCTATGGGCTGGTGCAGGGATAACTGGTGAAAGTCTTTAATCACGCCGATGATCTCGTAGGTGTACGTCGTTCCTTCGTAGTCATAATGGAGTTTTTCTCCAACAGCTTCCTCCTGCGGAATGCCCAGGTTTTTGAGGGCTAACTGGTTGATCAGGATAGGGTTATCTTCATGGCGAGCAGAGGAAGGATCAAAATTTCTTCCCGCCAGGAGTTGTAGCTCTAACACGCCCAGGAAATCACTATCTACAAAGTATCGCTGGCAATAAGCGGCGTTTTCCATGTTAGAGCCGGTCGGATACAGCCTTAGATCCTGGATCACCTTACGGCCGGGAATCACACTCGTCGCCGATACCTGCCGGATTTCAGCTTGCTGGCTGAGCTCATCCTTTAGTGTCTGAAAATGTTGTGCAGCTTCTGTGGCGTGCAGGGGAATGACCACCCGTGAGGTCGCCTCAAACCCCAAATACTTCTCACGCATATAGGCTAACTGACTCAGGATGATCATGACCCCGGAGATCAAACCGATAGCGATCACAAACTGGAACACCACCAGTCCTTTTCTCAGCAATCCCGAAGAACCCCGGAGCATCATTTTTCCCTTCAGCACCTTGGCCGGTTGAAAGGAGGAAAGGAAGAAAGCCGGATACGTACCTGCCAGCAGCCCGACTATTAGGGTAACGGCTACGGCTGCAAGCCCATAATAAGGCCAATAGATGTCAGAAAAGCCTAACGTTTTCCCGGTCAGGTTATTCAACAGCGGAAGCGCAGAAACGTTCCAGCAGGCGATCGAGAAAGCGGGGTGGGTTAGGCATAGGTGTAACAGTCAACGCTGAGATGTTAGAAGCTTTTCAACGGCCTTAGGGGTTATGATTTATTATTTGATGTAGTTCCTTTTTGAAAGCAGGCAAATGCACAGTGATAATTCTCCAGAGAATATCATCTTGAATGCCATAGTACTCATGCACCAGGATATGTCTTAAAGTGATAATAGGCTGCCATTGCACCTCAGCTCGACTTTAGCCTTTTGAGAATATGAAAGAGAAGAAGAACTCTGGGGGAATGCGTAGCTTTGGATTGTCTTACGATTCAAATCTATGCTTATTATTCCCGAAGAGTTCTCTGCCCAAATATCAGCATTCGCTCCTTT
>JBBSNI010000540.1:0-3384 GCA_038232695.1 Cytophagales bacterium | reverse complement strand
GCTGAATTAAGAATAGACCACGAGATACTCCAGGAGGGGTACGAAGTGGCAATCGTTCCACGACGGAAAACATTTCAGCCCAGCGGAAAAGGAAAGATTAATGGATACGGTAGGAAAAAATAACAGTGTGCGTCGTAAGAGGGGTCGCTGAGCATAAACGGTAGTATTTTACGGTAGGAATAGGTTAATTAACTTATTATCAGCCACTTACAAATCAGGTCATTCATAGAGAAAAGTCAAAAATCTTTGGTAGATCAAACGTTTTAGCGTTCTTGTGCAGATTTTTACCTGCAAAATCATACCGGGTCACGTCCGACTCTCCTTGCAGGTTAATGTGCTGCCAGTTCACAATTGAACCTGCTTGTATGGTGGTTATCATACTGCTCCGTTCCACTAAATCAGAAGTGTTAGCCAGTTTCTCAGATAGATAGAGGTAGTTCCATAACACGATCGCGTTTTGAATGAGTTGTTTGCAACTGGCTACTACTTCCTGCTCATCTTTGGTTTCCGCTTCAAACTCCTGGTTGTTCCCAAAGAATACCGCTCGGGCAAACCGATGGGTGAGTTCTACAATGTTAAGCTGTTTTTCAATAGCCTGTCGTAGCTCCAGATCGTCTATGTACTCAAGTATGAATAGCGTCTTGATAATCCGTCCGTACTCTTTCAGAGCTTTGTAGAGAGGATGCTGCCGGGAATATGAACTGAGCCGCTTGAACAATTGGGTAGCGGTGGCTTCACGCAAGGCAATCGTGGATACAAAGCGAAGTATGTTATCCCATTGCGATAAGATCAACACTTCGTTGATAGGTTTGTTGGGCTGAATAAGAAAGTCCTGCTGCTGGTAGATCCTCTTACTCATTTGCGTAAAGAGGGTTTGATCTTGTACGTTCTTGATCCGGGGAGCAAACCTAAACCCCAACAGATGTGCCACTCCAAAGACGATCTCGGTATAGCCGTGCGTGTCAGTAGAATGAATGGTACTTTTGACCACTTCGTTATTTAGTAAACCATCAATCACATAGGCAGCCTCGCGTTCTGATGAGTTGATAACGGTGGAATGAAAGGTGGTGCTGCGTTCGTCCACAAAGCTGTACACTGCCACTCCTTTCCCGCTGCCGAAGTATTTAAAGGAGTGGCTGGCGTTCAAAGAGTTTCCTCGTATACCAAATTTCTGTCCATCACTGGAAGTATGCATTTCATTGCCTTGCTTTCGGAACAGATTGGGCAAAGAAAGCTGGTCAATGGTTTCCATAATCCGCTGGTTAGCCGCCTGGATATTCTCCAGTGAGATGTACCAGTTAACTGCGTTTTCCAAAGTATGCACATTAATCCCTTTGGATATTCTGCTGATCTTCCGGATGCCTACGTTACAACCATAGCCGATGATGGCCGCCATGAACACCTCTTGAGCAGGGCGCTGCTTCTTGTACTTTAGGTTGAAGTGCTCAAAGCGTTCCAGATAACCAGAGGCCTGATCTACTTCATAGAGGACTTCCAGGATAGAGACATATTTTCGGGACAGGAAAAGATCGGAGAGTTTATCCGTATCTTCTTTCTCTACCTTTGGGGTGTGTATGACCAAGTTGCCGCTTTGGTTCATGTACACTTCCGTGTTCTCTGCCGCTTTAATCCGTTCATTAGTAGTTGTGAAAGCATGATGAAGTTCAGAGGTATGATTGGTGAGAAGCTCTCTAAGGTTGGTAAACAACTCCAAACCACTTTGCTTGATATATTGGTCTCGGTTTGTATGCCAGACTTGCGTTGGGATCAGGTAAGCATCAATGGCTCGGTATCTATAGGAGTAGTGAGCGTTGAGGGTTCCTGCTCTGATAGCGCGAGCCACGGCGAAGAAAAGTAATACCTTGTAGAGAGACGTCCGCAAGGACCCATCCTCTGTTTCTATTACTGAAAGCTCATGTCTCTCTAAGAAACCTAAGGGGGCACGTTTACCGATCTGTCCTTTCTTTTGCTGACAATACCGCAGCGCTTCGTAGATAAACTCCTCTGAAGAAGCTTCATCAAAGGACAGTTCCTGGAGTATCTGGCCTACGCGATTGTTGATCTTGCGGAACTTGGTTTCCAGAATATCAAAGTACTCCCGCTGTTGGGTTACCGGACTGATTTCTTTTTCTAATGTTTCAGCGTGTTGATCGACTTGTAATTCGTTGGTTTGCTCATCTTCAATGAGACCACCGAGCAAAACAATCTTTTCGTCATCCGCTAATTCATCGGACTGGATGATCGTTTTGGCCTCTTCCCATCGCTCTTTGTAGCGACGGCGGGACTTGGCTACTTCTCGGATAGCCCGGTGCTTATTTTTGCGACCGGTAAAGTATTGCTCTTTTTGGTCCTTGACGGTCTCGTTATGCGTACGCTGCGTAGCTACCAGAATAATATCCATCAGATTGTCCTGTCGAATGTAAAACTGGTGATGGATAAACGAAAGTAGGTGAAGGTACTGCATGTAAGGATCGGTCAACTGCTGTAGTTGAAAAGTAGTCGCCTTCGTAGCCCAACGGGCGTGGTAGTGCAGCAGATCAACCGAGACTTTGAGTTTGTCAAAGACGGGAAGCAGTTGAAAGAACAATGATTTTATTTGGCGAAAATCCTGCACACTGCCTTTGATCCGAGAAGGCTGTGTGGTTTGATTCAAACGTTTCAACGCCGATAGGACATATGGGCCCTGACCGGCCAGGTCCTGACTTTTTAATTGGGTCAGTAGGTTTTCCAGTAATGTGGTTTCCCGCGCTGAGAGTATCGTTTTGAGTGACTCGCTCAGATTCTGCTCAAAGTCCCGGAACTGGTCGGTGATGGCCTGAACCAGGAAATGCGCTGTCGGTAACTCGATTCGTTTTGCTTTCAGGAACTGAACGATCTGAAAGAAGACCTGCTTAGGACGGAGACGTTTGGCAACGAGTCGGTTGAGTTCGTAAGTAAACTCATTGGGCTTGTCTTTGAATGCCTGGTAGCCGGCTATCCGTAGAATCATCGCTTGGTGTTCGTACACGACCGAACCGTAGTAGGATGCTAGTGGATCGCCTAGTTCCTTGATATCTGTCTTTAGATGAGTAGCCACAAAAGCAGTATCCTGTTCATGAAATCTTTCTGGAAAGAAGAACCGACCGGTATACTGGAAATATCCCCATTGGAGCAGAAAGCCGATTCGTGTCCGAGGTTTCCTCAGACGTTTGTAAAGGATAGTGGCAATTGGCTGTGATATGTAGAAATACTTTTTCCGTTGGACGGACCGGGTCGCCCTTTAGATTTGTAAAACAAAGCATAACTTTAGAAAGTACAAAATAACAAGAACCGAAAGTGCGGGTGGTGAACTACCGGGTCGCCTAGGAATTACAGACTTATCGCCCGAATTAGTCCCCTGCACTT
>JBBSNI010000539.1:0-3404 GCA_038232695.1 Cytophagales bacterium | reverse complement strand
GATGGTTTGATAGGAAAAGTCTTCATAGAACAAAAAATTTAAGTGAAAAAAGCAGGCCGCTTTTGTACAGCCTTGATGACATCATCATTCTTCAATATAAAGAACCTGTTCAAGAGAAACTGTAATTTGCCCGACATTTGGAGTACTTTATACTACCTCCCCCTGGTTATAGCATCTCCGCTATCACCTCAACCTACCTATACGAGAGCGACTCGTTACTGATTAATGAATACAATACTTTCAGCTTATTAAGATGGTGCCTCCACTTCTATCACGAGCGGATGCTCTTGCCGGTTTTTAGGTCGTAGCACATGCTCCGACCAGATAGGGGTCACTGCCTGGGTTTGCACCGCCAGGTCAGTAAAAAGCTGCCGCCGCAGGTAAATCTGGCCTATGACGGGTTGAGCGTGGAGGTGTAGGGGCACTTTCTTCATAGGAAGATTAAAAGAGTCTCTCGTCAAAGTAATAATCTTCTGTATCTATAAGCAAAGGGCATCAGGCAAATATACCATGTTCAATTCTGCCCAGTTCCATAAGTAAAAGATGAATACCGTAGGCACTTGATAAAAACTGATGGGGTGCTTGGTTTGATAAGACGGGTATGGGTGATTGCATCCAGCTTCTAAAATGTTCTCTATTTTCGAATACTTCATATCCCTTGGCGTAAACATCAGCGATCATCAAGACGCGTTCAGATATTGCCTGAGAAAAAAGCTTTTCCGGAGCGTATCTTTGCAGTGTACGAAGATTGATATGAAGGCAATGAGCAAGGAAACGATAACTATGCCAGTAAAAACTTCGTGCTATTATCTAACTGTTTAAGGTCTCAGGCATCTTGTCACTATCCATGCACTACTTCATCCCTTCAGCCCTTCTCTCTTGTATTCTATCAAAAAAGGCGTACTTTTAAACTCATTTTTTATCAAACGACACAACACACCTATGCTATCGAGAAGGAAATTTTTAAGTAACGGGCTGGCCGCTACCGCCGGTCTGCCGCTCCTGCTTTCCCGCCCGCTTCATTTTTTTCAGGAAGGCAACGCTTACATTAATGATATGGGCTTGCAACTCTACACCGTCCGCAACCAGATGGCGCAAGACCCGGCCGCTACGCTCAAAGCCGTCCGGGAGGCAGGCTACAAACAGGTAGAAGGCGGCGATGTGCCAGGTTATGCCAAGCTGCTGCCTATGCTGCGCAATGCCGGGCTGACATCGCAAAGCAGCTTCTTTCCCAACGCTTTCATCACCGAACGCTGGGACCTGGTAGAAGGCGGCGGTGGCGAAAAGCCGCCTGCCAGCTATACGACAGACAGTATCATAGAAGATGTCGTCAAAAACGATCTGAAATACCTGGTCTTCGGCTACCTGCGTCCGGAAGAGCGGCAGACGCTGGACGACTTTAAGCGTGTGGCCGAAAAGCTCAACCAGATGGGCGAAAAGTGCACCCAGGCAGATATTCACCTTTGCTACCACAACCATTCTTTTGAGTTTAAACCTATCAGTGGCACGGTTCCTTACGAATTGCTTATCCGGGAGTTTGATCCCCGCCTGGTGCATTTTGAGTTGGATGTCTTCTGGGCAAGCCTGGGAGGCTACGAGCCGGTACCCCTGATGGAACGCCTGGATGGCAGGATCAAACTGCTGCACCTCAAAAACAAGAAAAAAGGAACCAAGGTCAATTACGACGAGAGAAAGGTAAGCAAAAAAGCTTTCCAGGAGTTGGATGATGGCGTACTGGATATTGCTAAAATCCTACAGATGGCAGAAAAGACTGGCGTAGAACAATGCTTCGTAGAACAAGACCAGTCGCCCGACCCGGTGGCCAGCATCCGCCAGAGCATGGATTATTTGCAGAAGATTGAAGAAAATTTATAAGGTGTTAAGGCGGTCCACCGCTGCGGTGCGGGGGTGTTAAAGTGTTATAGTGCTTATGTACTTAAACGCAGCACTGGCGCACATTCAATGGCATTAAGTTAAGGAATTCATAATCCTTTATTCGCTCTTTCGGATTTGTAATCCGAAAGCATTTACTATAAGGATTTGTAATCTGACGCCGTTCCAAAGGACAAGTTCGGGATTGCAAACGCATCGGTGCCCGACTCCGAACAGCCGTTACGATTGATCGTTAACCAAAGAGGTCAACCTATATCAGGGACGGACAAACACTCAACATTCAACACTCAATGCTCAATACTCAAGTAAAAAATTACAATTTGACAAGGTAGAATTATGTACTCTAACACCTTCGCACTCTAACACCCTAACACCTATGCAAGCTATGCAAGACACCAAAATAGCCATTCTGGGCGGCGGCAACCTGGGGCAGTCCATTGCCCTGGGGCTGCTCAGCACCGGTCAGTATACCCCCGACCATATTACCGTGACCCGCCGCAAGATGCAGGATATGTCTGCCCTGGCAGACCAGGGCGTCCGGCTTACGACGGATAACCGCGAAGCGGTAGCAGCCTCTGAACTGATCCTGCTCTGTGTACAACCTAAGCAGTTGCCTACGCTGTTGGAAGAGGTGAAAGGGCATCTTGTCATAGACCGTCACGTGCTGGTATCGACCATCACCGGAGTGGATATTGCCGAGATAGAGGCTATTGCCGGCAAGGGTTTTCCGATCATCCGCGCCATGCCCAACACGGCCATTGCCATCCGCGAGTCGATGACCTGCCTGGCGACCCGCACCGCCAGCCGTGATCAGATGGACAGGGTGCAAGCCATCTTTAAAGTGATGGGGCGTACCTTAGTGATTGAAGAAGAACTGATGGCGGCGGCTACCGTGCTGGGTGCCAGCGGCATCGCCTTTTGCCTGCGGTATATCCGCGCCCTGGCGCAGGGAGGCATACAGATGGGTTTTCATGCCGAAGAGGCGCAGGCTATCGCTGTACAGACCTGCCGCGGAGCGGCCTCGCTGATCCTGGAGGGCGGCAGGCACCCGGAGATGGAGATCGATAAAGTGACCACGCCGCAGGGCTGCACCATCGCCGGGCTCAACGAAATGGAACACAACGGACTTAGCTCCGCCGTCATCAAAGGTGTGGTCGCCTCACATCAGAAGATTTATAATATCAAGAAGTAAAGTTTTGTGTTTATATTCGCCCTTTTATCCACTAAACCTTTTTGATGATGAAAATATGGGCTGCCGGTTGCTTCTTTTTACTCTGTTTACATACCGCTTTGGCGCAGCAGGCAAGCCTGCAGGGCAGCGTATTGGATCAATCCAACAATGAACCTTTGGAGTATGCCAACGTGGTGCTGTACCAGCCCTCTGATTCTTCCATCCTCAGCGGCGTAGTCACTCAAGGCGATGGCTCGTTTGTTTTAAAAGATATTTCTCCCGGCGATTATTACCTGCAAGTGCAGTTTATTGGCTATGAAAGCAAAAAGGTAGACAACAT
>JBBSNI010000538.1:0-3407 GCA_038232695.1 Cytophagales bacterium | reverse complement strand
GGTCTGATCAAATACCTGGACCAGGAAGACGACCTGATGGGTGTCTTGGGGCATGAAGTGGCACACGCCGATCTTAGGCATTCAGCCCGCTCCTTAGAACGGCAATATGGCGTGAGTGTACTGCTGAGCGTACTGTTAGGTCAGGACGCCGCACAGCTTGCCCAAATTGCAACCGGGCTGGTCGGTCTCAAGTTCAGCCGGGAGTTTGAGGCAGAGGCTGATGACCAATCGGTGGTTTACTTAGCGGAGACTGAATACAACTGTGCCGGGGCAAGCTCATTCTTTCAGAAACTTATTAATACCGGACAGGCAGGTGGCCAACCCGAATTCCTCAGTACGCACCCTAATCCGGGCAACCGTGTAGAAGATATTAGGCAAAAGGCGCAGGAGGTCGGGTGCAGCACTGATCCGCTGAACCCTTCCTCTTACCAGGACTTTAAGAACATGCTACCCTAAGCCTTGCCCCTGGCTGGAAACTGTCTCTTCTATTGAAACATATCCCCGAATAAACAGCACGCTAAGTCCGCTTACCGAATGCGGAACACGGTGCGCACCTGCGCTTGCAGCTTGATCTTCTGAAACTCAATCTCCGGCTGCGCCATGCCGCTGTCAGCCTTGGCCATAGCCATCTCTGCCCGGTAATAGACCGGCGGCTGGTAGTCGTTGTTGATCTCCTGCACTTCCAGCACCTCACCAATCTTTTCCTGTATGCCTTCCAGCAGGTAGGCAGCCTTAGCTTTGGCGTCTTTCAATGCCTCAATCTTCAATTCCTTTTTGATACTTTCCAGCTTAGAGTGAGAGTAGCCCGCAATGTTGGTGCTTTGAATGCCTTTGGCATCTACATAAGAGAATATACGGTTGATCTCGTTCAGGTCTTCGAACGTGATCTGGTACTGCTTGCTTGCCAGAAACTCCTCGCGCTCTTTTTTCTTGTTGCGCCAGTTCCAGTCGTAGTTGTAGCCTGCTACGTCCTGCACACGGAAGTCTTCGTCGCGGATGCCGATCTTGCGGACCGCCTCGTAGAGTTCGCGTTCCAGCTTGTTGATGTCTACTTTCCGGTTGTTATCCCCCATGTATTCTTTGAGGGTAATGGTGAAGTATATCTCATCCGGGGTCAGTTCGCGCTCGGCGTTGCCGTATACTTCAATTTTTCTGACAGGTTCATGTTCTTCTGGTAGTCGCGGCTGCCGGTCTGATTGTGCCTGGGCAAGCTGTGCACCTGTGAGCGTCAACAGGCTCAGTGATAGTATGCTTATGGTCTTTTTCATTGTTTTTATAGGATAGGTAATGATGTGTTTTTTCTCAATACCTTACAAACAGTATGCCTTATAGATGGGAGGCTGGATATTAGGGGTTCAATTGTAGAGATAAACAGCCGTTTAGTGCAGCCAAAAGTCAGGCTTATCTACAATCCTTCCTTTACAGCTTTTCTATCTGTTCCTTGGTCAGGCTGGTATACCTGGAGATCATCTCTATCGGATGTCCATCTTTCTTCATCTCCCTGGCAATCGCTACACTTTTTTCTTCCTTAGTTAATTTGGCAATCTCTGCCTGTTCAAATACTTTGTTGAATATCTTCTCCTGCAACCTAACTGGTATTTCCTGTAAACGATGTAGGTTCTTCAAAAGATACATCCCGTTCCACGGCGGCACTTGTCAAAACGAGTGTTTAACTCATCTTCTCCTTTCTTGAATCTATTCATTTCTAAATAGATGAATGTCAGTTTATCGTAGAAGACCTCATACGTTTGCTTGTCCATCAACTGAATCTCCTGGAGGTAGCGGTTCTCTTGTGTGTCAGGAAAGCTAAAGTTGAGGATGCCTACAGTATATACAGCTTTCAAGTGGTAGTTCCAGGAACGTCCTTCCGCATCTTTTCCCTTCACGGCTTGACCCTGAATAGGAAATGCGAACGTCGCCCGGCTGGCGGGGGCCGCCCCGCGGCTGCACGATGTTGGCAGGGGCTGCCCCGCAGCATGTTATTTTAATCTGTCTTTCAGTCGTTCCGGGTTTTTACTTGTATGCCATATGGCTAACACCATGATTGCTTGTTTTTGCTCCTCAATCTCATAGTAAATGGCATACGGATACTTCTTCATCAATAACCGCCGATATGTTTTGTAAACTTCCTGATACAGGTATGGGTTATCCTTCAAGTAAGCAACCCGGTTAAAGAAGTGGTTCAAAAAGGCAATGCCTAATCCTAACTTCTCTTCCTCATACCATCCCATCACTTCATCCAATTCATCCTCTGCTTGTTGAGTGACTTTAATTTGATAGTCCATGTTTCTTTTTTAGTCGCTCTTTTACATCCTCTAAGTTGCTGGCTGGTGAAGTGCCTTGCTGATAGGCTTCCCAACGCTTATCTAGTTCGGTTTTTTCTTCAGTAGTCAATGCTGGCTCACTACTGTCACCGTATCGGTATAGCAAAAAGTCAACATAATCCGATACTTGGTCTTTTAAATTTTCCGGCAGTCCGTCTATTTTTTCTTTGAGTAATACATCTTTCATCGTTCTGAATTTTTATTCTAATATACGTATCTTTCATCACAACGTTAAAGCTTCTTTTAATTGGCAGCTAACATCTCTATATACGCAGTTGCGCCTACCTGCAATATAGCGACTCCCCTTCGCGAGTACAAGATAGCGTTTCCGAAAAAACCATTCACTGATGCGGGGAGCATAAGGATTTCTGAAACGCTCTCTTCCGAAAAGCTCACTTTTCCCACAAGTACCGCCATACCTTACCTCTGTAAGTTTATCTTGTCTTCTGCACTATATCTCTCAAAAGGCAACCTTTACTTTGCCATCAAAAAAAATAACCACTATAAACAGTAAATAGTATGCCTATTAAATTCAAAACGATCAGCAGACCTGAGCCCGGCGTGGCAGGGGGCGGCACCCAGAAGTTCTATGCGCAGACGGTACTGGACGGCGAGATAGACCTGCCCGAACTCTGCAAAGAGATTGAAAAAATATCTACCGTCAGCGAAGCCGATGTGATGGCTACCCTGATCGCTCTGGTATCTATTGTACCCGACAAACTGGCTGATAGCAAGCTGGTACGCATTGGCGAACTGGGCACTTTCCGCCCTTCTCTCAGCAGCCAGGGGCACGATGTAGAGAAGGCGGTGAGCGGCCGCAGCATCAAAAGCAACAAAGTGTTGTTCCGTCCGGGTAAGCGTATTGCCAAAGTTATGAAGGCAGCCAGCTACAAGAAAACGTCATAACAGGTAAAATTCAACCGGGTACCGTCCACCTGAAAGAGCGTTAGCAGACATCAAAGCTGCTAACGCTTTTTTTTTGCCCTGTCATGGAGGCAATCCTAAGAAGCTTTTTACCTTCCAACAGGTAGCTACCCGTTGCTCAATGGGTAGCTACCCGTTGTGCCATGAGTAGCTACTTAT
>JBBSNI010000537.1:0-3413 GCA_038232695.1 Cytophagales bacterium | reverse complement strand
TCTGGGGATGGGCCACAGATAATGTTTCGCCGGGTCAAAGGTTCTTTGTTGTACCCGGATATAGCCACCGTCCTGGGAGGCTGGGCCAAATTGTGCCCCATGTGCCCATCCATTCAATACCTCTTCGGCAATGCCCCACCGGCGAATATCGAAAATTCGCAAGCCCTCCATGGCTAACTCCACGCGCCGCTCATTTCTGATCACTTGGCGCATTTGTTCCTGGTTTAACGAAGCATCGTAGTTCAACGCTGCGGGGTCAGTAAAGCCTGCACGGCCCCGTATGGCGCGGATGGTTTCATTCCAAATAGCTTCATTGAATTGATTCAATTCATTTTTTGCCTCGGCATACATCAGTAAAACGTCAGCATAGCGAATTAAAATAAGATCTAAGCCTGAGGCAAGCCCGGTGGTATGGGTGGGATCAAAGTATTTACGGGTATAATACCCTGTGGCGGTGGCTGAAGAACCGGGCGCATATTCATCAAGCGGCTCATCGGGATCAGTACCAGGCTCGATGTAAATGGTGTGCGTAGCGCCATCAGGCTCTTCCCATTCGTAGCCGTGATACACTACCGTATAGGAAAGCCGGGGATCCCGGTTGACATAAGGGTCATCTTCATTATAGCCCGAACCTGCCTCATCAATAGACAGACCGTTGAGCATCAAATAGCTGTCTGCCAGTTCCTGCGCAGGGGCCAGGTTGTTTAACCTGGCACCGGCAGATAAAGGAGCCATATCAAAAAATTCTGACCAGGTCCTGAACTGCGGCACATATTCCAGGCTTAGGATCACTTCACTATTGTTTTCATTTTCCGGCAAAAATAAGCCTTCGTAGGAAGGGAATAAGCTGTAGCTCCCATATTCATCACTATTGATCAACTTTTCGCAGGCCGCTGACACTTCTTCCCAGCGTCCTTCATATAGCAACACCCTGGCTTTTAGTGCTATGGCAGCTCCTTTGGTTACTTTTCCCTGTTCTTCAGCAGGCACGGCTGTATTGACAGGCAGGAACGAAACCACTTCGTCCAGTTCGCTTACAATAAAGGCAAGCACTTCGGCCCGGGGGGTACGATCAATCGTCTGCGCTTCCTCAATAGATACATCTTCATCTAATAAGGGAACCTCCCCAAACCAGGTCATAAGTTGAAAATGCTGGAATGCCCTGATAAAGCGCGCTTCCGCCTTCATCTCATTCCGAACATCTTCCTCCATATCCGGAACTCTGTCAATATTTTCCAGTAAAATATTACAGGTCTTGATGCCGGTGTAATGATTATTCCATTCATTTTGTATTCTGTCCAATGAGGCATCATACGTGCCGCTGGCCAGCGAGGCTGCTCCCGCCACGTCCCCCCTAGCGTTGACGGCATTATCAGACATTGCTTCATTGAAGAAAAAATAGGTGCTGTTGAACATCTGCGAATAAGCCGTATTCAGCACACTTTGTGCTTTGGCTTCGGACGTCCAGAAGTTTAGATCAGTAAAGGCGTTTTCCGGTGCAAGGTCTAAGTCTTTGCACCCTGTGAACAGCAAAACCAAGATAGCCAGCCATCCACGCTTATAACATTCTATATTTTTCATAGTGTCTTATTTAAAAGGTAACATCTACGCCAAACCCATAATAAACCATCGTAGGATACGCTCTGGCACTATTGGCGCCGGAGCTTTGCAGGTTATTATTGAACTCTGTAAGCTCAGGGTCCACAAATTTCACTTCCGAGAGGGTGAGCAGGTTTTTGCCGGATAAGTATACCCTGAAATTTTGCATCCCTAATTTCCTGGCAAAATCAGCAGGCAAGGTATAGCCCAACTGCACGTTTTTTACCCGCAGATAAGCTGCATTAAACAGATACATATCGGAACCTCTTCTGAAGTTGTTGGTATTGGACTGGCTCCCATTATCGGCTAATCTGGGATAACGGGCATCCGGGTTTTGCGGCGTCCAGTAGTCCAGTTGATGTTCATGCATGGTCATGCCGTAGTTGAAATGGAAAGGTTCTACGGTTTCTCCACGGATCATCATGGTTCTTTTGCCTACGCCCTGAAGAAAAACACTCAGATCAAACCCCTTGAAGCCAAGGTTATAATTAGCCCCAAAGGTGAATCTGGGGAATGGATTCCCGAAAATAACTTTGTCATCATCATTGATAACACTATCTCCGTTCACATCTACATAGCGATTATCTCCCGGAAACAGATTCGTCAAACCTTCGGGTTTAGCCGCATTCTCCCCCTGTTCTATGTTCTGGAAGTAGCCATCTCTTTGCAGTCCTACGTAAGAATGATAAGGGTATCCCTCTCTCAACAAAATCTGTAGTTCTTCCAAACCGGTAAGCCTTTCTTCTCCCTGAAAATCCAGCACTTCATTTCTTGAATCTCCCAAATTGAATGAAACCCTATGGCTCAACAGTTCGCCACGATGCTGGTAGGAAGCCGCTATTTCCCAGCCCCTGCTTCCCACTTTTCCGGCATTAAAATCCGGTAAGCCGGTACCAAACACACCCGGAACGGCGGGTGGTATTAAAATGTCGGAGGTTACTTTGTTGAAATAATCTAAAGACAGGGACAGCGCACCCTCAAAAAAATCCATATCGGCGCCTACATTAAAAGTAGCGGCACTTTCCCACCGGATGTTCGGGTTGGCAAAATTATAGCCTGCGCCGCTTACCGGCGTATTGTTAAATCCATACGCATTCTGGAAAGTGAAATAGGTAGTCTGGTACTGGTAGTTGCCTACGTTCTGATTGCCCAGCACCCCATAAGAAGCCCGTAATTTGAGATTTCCGACATTGTCTCTGTAGTTGCTCATAAAACTTTCTTCCGATATACGGTATCCCACAGAAAGGGAAGGAAAGAATCCCCAGCGATTACTTTCTGTAAACCGGGAAGAACCATCATAGCGAAAACTAAACTCTCCATAGTATTTGTCATGATAAGCATACGAGGCACGTCCGAAGAGAGAGTTTAAGCTGTTTTCCGAAGAGCTTTGGTTAGAGGTATAAGAATTTGGCTCAATCACCGTTTCGGTAGTTGGCGTACCCAGTTCGGGATCGGTAAATATCTTGTAAATCCCCGTTCCACGGTCGGTATGGTTCTCATTAGATACCCCCAGCAACACGTTGACGTTATGTTCTGCCGCAAACGTTTTGGAAAAGTCTGCCATCAACTGTGAGTTTAATTCCAGGGTCTTTCGGCTTTCATCATAGGTATTCCGGTTGGCTCCGGAGACGCCCTGCGGGAAGTAATCTACCCTGAGTGTTCTGGCATACTGATGATTAGCATACAGGTTTCCGCCAAAAACGCCTCTTAGCTTCAGGAAATCCGTGATGGCAAACTCCCCGGTGATATTGCCATACACATGATCATCATCATACCGGCGGAATCCACCCTGTTCTAAAATTCCCAGAGAATTG
>JBBSNI010000536.1:0-3416 GCA_038232695.1 Cytophagales bacterium | reverse complement strand
TGCATTGATATTCTTCACTGTTATTAATTTGAGCTTGCATCAATTCCCAGGCTAATTTTGCCACTTCTTCACAGATATTAAGAAACTTTTCCTTTTCCACAGTCTTACAGTTAACATTGTATTGTTTAGTCACTAAGTTTTTGGCTTCGCATCAGACGGAGCATCTGGTTTATCCTTTAAATTTAACTCGAATTGGATATAGGCATCATAGTTATAAAAATGACGAGAATACAACTCAGTGCCATCTTCAAAACTGTCGTAAAGTAATGTATTGACATCAACCAAGTGTTTAAACTTCCAGGTAATTTCTTCCTGCTGATCATTGAGGTAAGTCGCATGGGCTTTTTTTGCGTAATCTAATGCCTTTTTAGTAGCCTCTTCTATAGAAGTTGCTATGATTAACATAAATGTTTCTTCGTACAATGGCTGATAATCTGGTCTTGAAGAAGAAGATTCATATAGCACAACAGCCATGTATAAGTTAGAGGGAATTTGCATCAATTAATTATTTACTTTTTAAACCGGTTGTCATTTAACAATTTCCAAGCCTTTTTGTGTTTTGCCGTATTGCCATTTTTTATGGTACGTAGCGTTTCAGAAAGAAACTCACTGGGAAATTCTCTGCGAATAGACCCTTTACAACACCGGCCAATAAACGAATCAGCGGTTTCTTGTAAATTATTATTAGCTACACAATCCTGGGTAAGTAGAGGAACTGAGGTAGTCCATCCTTTACCTTTAACATAGTTTCTTATATCCCGAATCAAGCCATTCAATACTTTCATTCCGGCAGCATAACCTCTCCCTCCTTTTCCTGGTTTATCAGACTTACTGAGGGTATTCCACCTTTTGGTTACTGCGCTTACAAAGGATTTTACCTGGGGATTTACACGTGGTTCAAGTGCTGATCGAGCCGCTGCCTGATTAGGACTGCTGCTTTTTGGTTCTCGTAAAGAATTTAAATTAGCATTTACTTTAGGCCAGTTTCCACCAGCACCACTTACCAGAGCGTCTTTCTTATAATCTTGATTCCAATGCGCCCATTCGTGTGCTTCAGAAGCTACAGTACTGTGCCAATGTTCCCCTGCACCACCTCCACTGGTTGAGTCATAGTCTGCTATATCGTCAATGGCAAATTGCCAATGATTCTTAGAACCAGCCTTATCCTCAATGTTACCACCATCCACCGGGTTAGACGTGTTAGGCACTGTGATTGTATTGGGTTTGGATGGCCAGGGTTTTATGTTTATGGTACCTGAGATCAAGAGTGCCGTCACACACACGCCCCAATTATCGGCATCTATGGAAATCGCATCCCACTTTATTTCTTCATCACTTGGCTGACAGGTATTATCAGGTCCTGGTTTGTTTACCGTAGGTGAGCCGCTGGGATTTACCGGGGAACATGAGGCTGCCGCAGGAGGCAATTCTTTACTTTCATGGTCGTCTTTTTCCGGACAAAAAGTTTCCGGGATAATGCCGATCTCACACAGGTACTCAAAAATCTCCTTCCAGCTCATGCAATCGAGTCCGGCATCGTTCAGCGGAGTGATGGCAGTTACGATATCTTCCACTGGCATAGGCCCACCGGTTACCGGACCAAAGTCAAAATAATATTTTCCTCCCGAACGCCCTGCTTCAAGCGGGATATTGATCTTGTGTGCTTTTCCCCATTCCCAATGCCCGAGTGGATAAATGTATTTACAGAGGGCTTTGCCACCCCCTTTGGCGCCATATACCCGTAGGGCTGCTGAAAAGTCCAGGTCTCCCTGTAACAGTATCCCCAGCATGATCTCATTGAGCATGGCAAAGCTGATATCTCCCCGGACATACGCCAGGATGACCGAGGTTTGTAGCGCACCAACACCCCAGCCTGTACCTGTGGCACGCAAACCAGCCTCCAGGCTCAGGGCAACAAAAATGGGTGGAGTAACCGGGATCAAGGCTCCACCAAAGCCTGCCGGCCCTCCGAACAACGTTAGACGCGGTCCGGCAGCAGCAGCTATATAGAGCTGTCCTCTTCCGGAATACTCACTCTTAAACGGATTCAAGCGGATTTCAATGCTTCGGATCAAACCCGGGCCTAAGGCCAAAACGCCTTGCAGGGTACCCCAAAGCTGGATTCCTAAGGCTCCTGCCACTGGTATAGGACCAATAGCTCCTGCCCCTTCTACGAGTGGAATGAACAGCCAAATAGGTTGTGGTTCTTCAGGATATTCTTTTTCAATATTGTCAAATAATGTAATATCATTCATATTAATAACGAGCGTACCATCAGGCTCAATCCTAAAACGGTCGCCGCCCCAACGGTTGATGAGATTTCGGATGACTTCTGCCAGTTCATGAAGCACATTCAGGAAGAACTGAGCCAGGCTTTCCAGTACATTCAAAATGCTGTTAAGCACGCTCTGTAAGCCGGATAGCAGAAAATCAACCGTTGCTCCCAGTGCATCTAAGATAGAGGAGGCAATACTTTTCAGCGACTCTGCCAGTTGATTCACCCGCTCCACTGCCCAATTGATACCCTGGTCGATCAGATTGTTAAAACGTTCGGCAATTTCGGGAAAAGCCGATAAGGCACGGTTCACGATCCCTTTCAGGAAATTACCAAAATCTTCTATCCAACCGATGATCTTTTGTCTGGCCGCATCGATCAGGCGATTGACGGCAGCTTTGGCGCGCTCAATCAGGTTGGCTACCCATCGCCGTAAATCGTTGAATAATTTATTGATGGCATTGCGAATAGATTCAAAAAAATCGCTGATGGCATTGGCTGCCCTTTCCCAGAAGCTCGGTTTGCGGTTTTGGCCTTCCTCACGTTTCCTTTGTGCTTCTCTTTCGGTATTGTTTTTTTCAGTCTCTGCCTGCTGCTCTGCCTGGCTTAGCTCAGTTTCTACAGCCTGGTTGGTAGTCTGAATTTCAGTAGTCAACAACTGGTCTACCGCACCTTTGCGGGTCGTTGACTGAAGATCAAAGTCCGTTCTGATCTGCTCATTTTCTGCCTGCCATTGCTGACGATAGCCCATGACCTCACCTTTTGCCTGAGATTGTATCGCTTCCTGTTCGGTCCGCGTTTGCTGTGTTTCGGCTTCAATGGCCTGTTCCCCCTGCTGTTTCTCCTGGGCAGAAGCTACCTCCCATGCTGCTCGTCTGGCTTCATACTGAGATGTTTGCTTCTCTACACTTGCCTGGTATTGGGATTGTGCCTGCTCATTGAAGTAAGTGTAGCCTTCTACAGGTAGCTCCGGTAAAGCCGCCAGTTCCTGACCCACATAAGGCGGTGGTGCAGCGGGTGCTATCTGTGGTTTCAACTTCTCGCTGGCTACATAAGGATAAATAGCATTCTGGCCGAAATCCTGCTGACTGGCTTGCTGCCCCTGGCTTAACGCCTGGGAAACATCTTGTCCTGCAATGAG
>JBBSNI010000535.1:0-3432 GCA_038232695.1 Cytophagales bacterium | reverse complement strand
TGTTGAGTGCGCCCGGCGCCCGGTTGATTATTGAATATTTAAAACATTCAAGTATAAAAGTGGTCATAATATACTATTAAACAAGGTAACGCTGTGTAAGTCCTTGAAAAGCGTCAATCCTTCTGTCGCGGAAAAAAGGCCAGATACGCCGCACATCTTCCGACCTTCCTATATCAAGGGTAACCATTAAATTTTCTTCCTGCTCATGTGAGGCTTGCACCAGTATTTCTCCTTGCGGACCAGCGACAAAGCTATGCCCCCAGAATTGTATGCCGTTGGTGTGCCCGGAAGGGTCTGCCTCCTGCCCGGTACGGTTGACAGAAATAACCGGTAAGCCATTGGCTACCGCATGTCCACGCTGTGAGATCACCCAGGCGTCGAATTGTCTTTGCTTTTCTTCCGGCGGGTCAGTAGATTCCCAACCGATGGCAGTAGGATAAATGAGCACTTCGGCGCCCGCCATCGCCATGAGCCGGGCGGCTTCCGGGTACCACTGATCCCAACAGACCAGCACGCCCAGTTTGCCCAGCGAAGTCTGAATAGGTTGAAAGCCCAGATCACCAGGGGTAAAGTAAAATTTTTCGTAATACGCCGGGTCGTCCGGGATATGCATCTTGCGGTAAATGCCTGCAATGTCCCCGGTCTTTTCCAGTACGACAGCGGTATTATGATAAATACCCGGTGCACGTTTTTCAAATAAAGAGGTGACCAGCACAATGCCCAGTTCTTTGGCTACTTTGCCAAAAGTTTGGGTAGAAGGGCCAGGAATAGGTTCCGCCAGCTCAAACTGATCCGTATCTTCTGTCTGACAAAAGTAAAGACTGTTATGCAACTCCTGCAACACCACCACCTGCGCGCCCTGCGCAGCACAGTCGCGGATATTGCCAATCAGCTTATCGATATTTTGATCTACATCGCTGCCGTTAGCTTGCTGCACCAGCCCGGCTTTGATCGTACGTTCTGAACTCATAAACTCTCTAAATTACGGCTGGTTCTTTTGCTTCCTGGACACTATCCATGCCATTAAGCCAAACCCCGCCACCGTGTATAGCATCACCCCAATAATTAAACCCTGTATTAAGTCCATACTCTTTAGATTAAAAACTTTTTATTCTTTCTTCAATTTGCTTATATGCCTTGTCGCGCTCCATTAATTTTGTCAGGTTTACTTGCTACAACACGCCTTTCGGATATTGCATGGTAATGCAATGCAAAGAACCGTGTTGCTCAATCAATGGTTCACAGGGAATGCCGATAATTTCTCTGTCCGGGAAAGCAGACTGCAAGACCTCTTTGGCCTGCTGGTCTTTGGGCGAACTGTAGAACGGAAGCAGCACCGCCCCGTTGATGATCAGAAAGTTGGCATAGGTAGCAGGCAGCCGTTGCCCGGCTTCATCCAGAGCCTTATCTGCCATTGGCAGGGGCAGCAGGTGGTAAGGTTTTCCTGTCAGGGTATTCATTTGTTTGAGTTCTGCTTCCATTTGCGCCAGCGCTTCATAGTGCACGTCGGCCGTATCCCGGCACTGCACGTAGGCGATGGTGTTTTCGTCGCAGAAGCGCGCCAGCGTGTCGATGTGGCTGTCGGTATCGTCGCCTTCCAGGAAGCCATGATGCAGCCAGAGTACTCGTTTGAGATGAAAAGCAGCTTTTAGCGCATCTTCTATTTCCCGCTGGCTCAGATGATCGTTGTGGTTGGGCGACAGCAGGCAGGTCGTCGTCGTGAGCAGCGTACCTTGCCCGTCGGACTCTATGCCACCGCCTTCCAGCACGAAGTCTTGCCGGTTGTGGTAAGTCACTTCCGGGCGAAAAGCCTTTTGTTCGTACAGTCTGCGGGTGATCTGGTTGTCGTGGCAGGCGGCAAACTTCAGGCCCCAGCCGTTGAAGCGGAAGTCCAGCAATACGGGCTTTCCCTCACGAATGAGTGTGATGCCCCCATGGTCGCGCGCCCAGGTGTCGTTGGTGGGCAGAGAGATAAAGGTGATGTTAGAGAGATGGCACGACTTCAACTGCGCACGGACTGCTTCCGGGTGTGTACAGACGATCAGCAACTGCTGCCGCTCGGCGATGGCGCGGGCGACGGCAACATAGCAGGCGGTAACCCGCTCCAGGGAAGACTGCCAGTCGGTCGCCTCATGTGGCCAGGTAAGTTGTACGCCGCTCTGCGGATACCACTCCGGGGGCAGGAAAGTGTGGTTTGAATCATCCATGTCGCGAAAATACGATAGAATAATTAAAGGACGGAAGAACTGAAGGATTGAATTACTGAAAAGCGATGGGAATGCGCTACTTTGTTTTGGAGAAGATTTTTAATGCTGCTCTAACTCGCAAACTTCGCCGGCAATCTCAAACTGTACTGTAATATGCTGAATATGATGCCGTTTGAGCACCCGGTTGACCTCTTCGCGAACCGTTGCCAGTTCTGTCATCGTTTTGTTTTCTTTTAACACCAGGTGGACTGTCAGGACGTTGTACTGACCGTCCATGGTCCAGACGTGGGTATCGTGCAGGTCGCAGACTTCGGGGATACTTTGCAGATCAGTTTTTACCTGCGCCATATCAACGTCTTCGGGCGTGGCCTGCAAGAAAATTCTGAGTATGTCTTTCAGGTTTTTAAAAGCATTCACAGAAATATACACGGCAATACAGAGCGAGAGCAAGGGGTCGATGATCGTCCAGCCGGTAAAATAGATCACGATACTGCCTACCAGCACGGCAGCCCAGCCCAGCGTATCTTCCATCAGGTGCAGCATCACAGTACGCTGGTTGACCGAGCCTTTGCCGGCCCGCAGCCGCCATACGGCCGCGCCGTTCATCACGATCCCCAGCACAGCCAGCAGCAGCATCCCCCGGGCATCGACCGCTTCGGGATGAAACAGGCGGGGCACCGTTTCAAAAACGATGAAAAAGGAGCCGGTCAGCAGAATGGCAGCGTTGATCAGGGCGCTCAGGGGAGAGAAACGCTTGTAGCCAAACGAGTATTTAGGCGTGCGCCCACGTTGCGCATAGTTTTCCAGAAACCAGGACGCCCCGATAGCAAACGTATCGCCTAAGTCGTGCACGGCATCCGACATGATGGCCACCGAGTTGGTCAGCGCCCCACCCACCAGTTCTATCAGAGTGAAGACCAGGTTGAGAAAGAAAGCCACTTTCAGGTTCTTGGTGACCGGATGCACATGAGGCGTAGCAGAGTGGTCGTGCTTACAATCCTGTGTATGCTGATGTTCCATAAATAGGAGCTATATGGCAAAGATAACAGTTTTTGTACAGTAAAGGTCTCAGTTGGGAGGCTGCCTTTAAAAAAGCGGTAGGAAAGCAGGATATGCTGGATGAAGCAGATTTGATCCAAAATGAATGGGACGACCAGGAATGGGAATGGTAAAAAGATTTGAAGTATATCTGGTGGATCTTATACTCAAGAAGCCAGGCAGAATA
>JBBSNI010000534.1:0-3440 GCA_038232695.1 Cytophagales bacterium | reverse complement strand
TATTCTGACAAGGTAGTATATCCTGAATTTTTTGCTGACAACCCCGACTACCAGGACGAACGTTACCAGCGGCGGCTGGGCATCTACGAAGAAGGCTGCGGCTTACGCCACGTCCATCTTTCCTGGGGACACGATGAGTATTTGTACCACATCGTCAAAGATCACCTTCCCGAACCGGCACTGTACATGATCCGCTACCACTCTTTCTACGCCGCCCACCGCGAAGGCGCTTACGACTACCTGATGGACGACCACGACCGGGCCATGTTCCATTGGGTCAACCAATTCAACCCCTACGATCTGTACTCCAAAAGCCCTGAACCGCCCGATGCTGAAAAGCTACGCCCGTATTATGAAGAACTGATCAGGAAGTATTTTCCGGAGAAGCTGAAGTTCTGAGGTGTTAAGGTGGTCCGGCGCTGCGGTGTGAAAGTGTTAATGTGTTGCAGTGTTAATGTGCTTTTATTATTACTTCAATACCCTAACACACCAACACATTAACACCTTTTCAAATCGTCATCACCTCTTTCTCTTTCTGCTCCAGCAGTTCATCGACCTTGGTTGTATACTTATTAGTAAGTTCCTGTACGCTGTCTTCTCCGCTTTTTACTTCGTCTTCGGAGACATTTTCCTTGATCAGCTTTTTGATAGCGTCATTGGTATCTTTGCGGACATTGCGGATACTTACTTTGGCTTGTTCGGCTTCCGCTTTGGCTTGCTTGACCAGGTTTTTCCTTCTTTCCTCGGTCAGCGGCGGGATGTTCAGGCGAACGACCTCGCCGTCGTTTTGCGGGTTCAATCCCAGGTCGGAGTTGATGATGGCTCTTTCTATTTCACCCACCATTTTCTTCTCCCAGGGTTTGATCATCAGCGTCCGGGCATCCGGGGTATTGACCGTGGCCACTTGTTGTATAGGCGTAGGGTTGCCATAGTAGGGTACCATCAGACCGTCCAGCATATTAGGCATGGCTTTTCCCGTTCTGATCCTGGTAAATTCGTGTGAAAGGTGCGCCAGGGCTTTGTCCATCAACTCCTGCGCTTCGTCTAAGTAGATTTGAATTTCTTCGTTCATTTGGTTGTGTGTTATGGTGTTACAGTGCGAAGGTGTTAGGGTGTTAATGTGTTTAAAGTATATAAGCACCTTAACACACTAACACATTAACACCTTCAATTAATCAACGTCCCTACTTTCTGTCCGCTCACTACATTGAACAGGTTGCCGGTTTTGTTCATATCAAATACGATGATGGGCAAATTGTTTTCCTGGCACAGCGTAAAGGCGGTCATATCCATCACGTTCAGCTTTTTTTGGTATACTTCGGAAAAAGTAATGGTAGAAAAACGCTGCGCGGTCGGGTCTTTTTCAGGGTCGGCCGTATAGACGCCGTCTACGCGGGTGCCTTTCAGTACCACGTCGGCTTCTATCTCGATGGCTCTCAGGCTGGCGGTGGAGTCGGTCGTAAAATAGGGGTTGCCAATGCCTGCGCCGAAGATGACGACCCGCCCCTTCTCTAAGTGCCTGACGGCGCGGCGCCGGATAAAAGGCTCGCAGACCTGCTCTATCTTAAACCCGGACATCAGGCGGGTAAAAAGCCCTGCCTTTTCCAGCGCACTCTGCAAGGCCATGCCGTTGATCACGGTAGCCAACATGCCCATATAATCGCCCTGTACGCGCTCTATGCCGGACTTTTCGGCTTGTACGCCCCGGAAGATGTTGCCGCCGCCCACCACAATGGCGATCTCAACGCCCGCCTCTTTCACTTTTTTGATCTCGGTCGCATACTGGTGGAGCCTGTTCGGGTCAATTCCGTAGCTATGGCTGCCCATCAGGGCTTCGCCGCTGAGCTTTAACAAAATCCTTTTATATTTCATCGCTGTTTTTTGGTTCGACAAATATAGGAATAGCCCAATAAGTTGACAGCCAAAATGGGATGAATTTTTTTGATACTGCTGTTTTTGTAGCAGATAGATTGATTGGAAAGGAAATATCCGTAAGTCAGGCTGTGCGTGGGATTGGTGCGAACAGGGGGCGGACTGGTAAAGTTAGACTTTGCGCGAGCTAGTAATTGGGTTATACCTTTAGCTTAGTAGGATTTTGCCGAGTATCAAAAACGGTAGCGATTAGTATCTGCTTGTCTTCAGTATATACTTTGTAAACGATTTTGTAATTGCCCTCTACCAAGTAGCGGAACCCTCTTCCTGCTACCGCTGGATTTTCTTCTATCTGGCCTATTTCCGGCTGTTTGCTTAACAAACGGGGCTTCTTAATGATTTTGCTGATGATTGATTGAGCTAATTTACTGCCAGCTACCTCTTGGTAATAGCTGTGTATATCTTTTACATTGGCTTTGGCTACATCAGACCATACGATACGCATCCTTACCAGTTTTGAGATTCCTTTTCTATGTCTTGTTGCGAAGTGACCCGGCTTTGTTTATAATCATCTTCAGCCTGGTCTAATATTGATTTGTACTGCTCAGAGGTCATAGGCTTTAAACCTGCCTGGTAGGCATCACTGATGGCTTGCTGTTTCAAACTTTCTACCTTTTCTAGCAAAGCTTGGTCTTGTATACTGGTTAACCACTCTATCAATTCAACTTTTTTGGCTGCTATGTTCATAATCATTTTAACTGGTCGGCAATCTGATAATATTTTGTAAAGATAACGATTTTCTTTGGATATAGATTTAAGGAGCTACACTCATGCGGATGGTGCGGGCATTCATGGGTAATATCCTTGCGGGTACATCCGGCTTTACCTCGCAGCGGTGGCCGCAGGGATCACAAAAACGTAACCCAAATCCTCTGTGACCTTTGTGGTTAAGTAGAAAGAGAACAAGTCAACCAATCACCACCAGCAACTGATTCTTTTCTACACTTTGTCCCGCTTTGACGCGGATGGCAGCCACTACGCCCTGCGCCGGTGATTTGATCACGTTCTCCATCTTCATCGCTTCCAGCATGAGCAGGGTGTCTCCTTTTTCTACGGTTTGCCCTTCCTCTATGGCAATGTGGAGGATCAGACCGGGCATAGGTGCCTTTACCTCTTTTTCGTCCGTCTCTTCGGCTGCCTGTAGTCCCATCTGCGCAATGAACTGGTCAAATTCATCCTGCAATACCACCTCGGCGGGCTTACCGTTAATTCTGAAAAGAAACTTTTTGGCTTTGAAATCAGATTGTACCACTTCTATATTGTAAGACTGCTGCTGGCTGATCAGGTGATGCATATGCGCGTTTATCTCTGCCCGGTCGAAGGTAATCTCACGATTATTCACTAAAATTGCATCCGGTTTTGTCTGGACATCATAGGCGTCTCCGCCATTGATAAGAATCTTGTATACCATATAATATATTTTTGAGAGTACGCTGGTCTTTAGTTCTACTTTGCTACTTGAATATTGAGTGCGCCCGGCGCCCGGTTGAATATTTTAAACACTCAAT
>JBBSNI010000533.1:0-3474 GCA_038232695.1 Cytophagales bacterium | reverse complement strand
GACCGACACCGCCAAGCCGCTATTCAACCGCCCACTGATGGGCGCTTTTCCTCCCGGCTCTATCTTTAAGACCGTACAGGCATTGATCGCCCTGCAGGAGGGAGTCATTACGCCCGAAACACGCTTTTCCTGCGATCGTGGCATTATTGCCTGTCATGGTCCGCATTCGTACGAAAACCTGAAAGGTGCCATAGAAGTCTCCTGCAATCCTTACTTCTGGAATGTATACAAAAGAATGCTTAACCGCGGTGCTTCAGACAATACGTTTATAGACACCGAGATCGGGCTGGAAGAGTGGAGAAAGCATGTGCTGAGCTTTGGCTTTGGCACGACCCTGGGCATTGACCTGCCTAACGAAAAAGGCGGTTATATCCCTACGCCTTCGCTCTATGACAAGATATATGGCGATAATCGCTGGAAATTCTCTACGATCTACTCCAACGCCATTGGGCAGGGAGAGATACAGATCGTGCCCTTGCAGATGGCTAACCTGTCGGCCATTATAGCCAACCGGGGGTATTATTATATTCCCCATCTGATCAAATCGATAGGCGACGATGGGCAGCCGCTGGAGAAATACCGGGAAAAACAATATACTTCTGTAGAGGCAAGGCACTATACGACCGTCGTAGACGCGATGGATGCGGTGGTGGAGTATGGCACTGGCTCGCACCGCGCCAAGCTAAAAGATATTAAGGTATGTGGTAAAACCGGAACGGTGCAGAACAGCCAGGGGGCAGACCACTCGGTGTTTATTGCCTTTGCGCCGAAAGACAACCCGAAAATTGCTTTGTCGGTGTATGTAGAAAACGGCGGACAAGGGGCACGCGCCGCAGCCGGTATTGCCGGTCTGATGATTGAGAAGTACCTGAAAGGGTGCACCGACAGAAGTACTATGGAAGAATACATATTAAAAGGAAAGTTTTTAGATTGAGAGAGCAAACAAAATTTATCAACCGCCTGGACTGGGGCGTGATCCTGCTGTATTTTCTGCTGGTGCTGTTAGGCTGGCTAAATATCTTTGCTGTGGTCTATGACATACAGCAGGAAGGGCAAAGCATTTTTGACCTGAGCCTGAACTCCGGCCGCCAACTGATCTGGATTTCCAGTTCTGTGTTGCTCATCACGCTCATCATGCTGATAGATTTTCGTTTTTATGATTCTTTCGCCTATTTTATTTATGCCGGGGTAATGCTGGTGCTGATCTCTGTGCTGATTTTTGGACAAGAGATCGCAGGTTCCAAGTCCTGGTTTAGCATTGGTAGTTTTAGATTACAGCCTTCTGAGTTTGCCAAGTTTGCTACGGCGTTGGCGGTAGCCAAATATCTGAGTACCCACAATAAAGTCTTCGATTTCCTTAAATCCCAGGTTATTCTATTTGCGATCATCGCCCTACCTGCTGTGCTGATCATCCTGCAGGGCGATACCGGCACGGCGATGGTATATGCTGCTTTTGCGCTTGTATTCTACCGCGAAGGGTTTTCACCTTTGCTGCTGGGCATCGGTATTGCCGCTGTGATCCTTTTTGTGTTAACGCTTTTCCTCCCGCAGCTTTATCTGATCATCGCCGTGGTAGTCACCGCCATTCTGCTGATTGGGATCAACACCAAGAAAACCAAACGCATGGTGATCATCGCCGTAGCGGCAGTCGCTGTGATCGGGGTGGTCGTCAGCGTAGATTTTTTTGTGAGCGACGTGCTCAAACCGCACCAGCAGAACCGGATCAAAGCCCTGATCAACCCGGAAGGCGATCCGCTGGGGTATGGCTGGAACGTGACACAGTCCAAGATCGCGATAGGCTCTGGCGGCTTTTGGGGCAAGGGTTTTCTGGAAGGTACGCAAACCAAATTTGACTTTGTGCCAGAGCAAAGCACCGATTTTATCTTCTGCACCATCGGCGAAGAACACGGCTGGCTGGGCAGTTCCGTCCTGATCGCGCTCTTTCTTCTGTTGCTGTTCAGAATTACGGCAATGGCAGAGCGGCAAAAGTCTACCTTTGCCCGCGTATACGGCTATAGCGTAGCGGCTATCCTGTTTTTTCACTTCACGGTCAATATCGGCATGACCATCGGTCTTTTTCCGGTCATTGGTATCCCGCTGCCCTTTTTCAGCTATGGAGGCTCTTCGCTGTGGGCTTTCACTACCTTGCTGTTTATCCTGCTCAAACTCGATGCCCACCGCTCCCAAATGCTGGAGAGAACTTAGTTTTTGTCATAATATGCAGTTTTGTAGTACCCTGGTTCAGACATATCGCTTACCAATGATCTCCAAAAACTCTATGACCTCTTCTGAGTCCATCCGCCAGCGGTACTTGGTAGCGTATTCGTTTCTGATGTGGTTGAAAGCCTCGGCGTAGGTATTTTGCTGGTCCAGGGTACTGAGCGCCCGGTTGTATTCCTCCACGCTGTTGCCAAAAAGCTCCCGAATGAACATAAATCCCTGGTTGACGCCAATATGACTTCTGATATTTTCTATCTTTCGTTTTTGATGTAAATCTACCAGGGTAGTGCCTGGCGTCTGAACATTGAGAAAGTCGTTCAAGGTCTTGGGACCTTCTTCGAGCACCGCTTTCCTCTCTTCGTGGATGGCAGTAGATGGCGGTGCTTCTTCTTGCCGTCGATGAAAGAAACTGTGCTGTTCTGCCGGCTTGATGGTAGAGAATTCTTTTAAATAATTCCCAACATGCTCCTGGTGCTGTCTAATCTGGTCAGCCTTCTCATCCAGCAGCCAAAGGGCATAGCTGGCATGAATCTCCTCTTTATTTTCCCGCTGGAGGTGTTGCAGCAACAGGTCCGGAAAGAAACGATTGATCTTGATATATTTGAAGAGTTCGTGCAGATGGTCCGGTGTGAGGCTGTAGCGCACATGGCTGAGTACCTGGAAGTAGAAAAAGGAAGGATCTAAGAGCAACATCAGCGTATGCTCAGTGGCATGTTCGAGCAGCGGAAGCAGGTGTTCGCGGTCTACGGCGATATGTTGCGAAAGGGTGTTCATAAACTCCTGCAGGGATTCCTGTACAGCTTCTTCCTCAAAGTTGAAGTAAGGGCTTCTGATCTTCTGCATTTCCGTCTTCCACTGGTTCATCAGGTGGTTGATGACCAGCAGGTTGACCTGTCTGACGGGCGTAACTGAGAGTATGCCCTTCCCATCTATCTTTTGCTGGCTGGCAAAAGCCTGGTCGGCAATAGCAATGGCAAAGGCTGCACTGTATTCTTTGATAGCGCGTAGGTTTAATTGGCTCTCCATAAGGATACTTCTTCTTTATTCGGGAAATGAGTTTGCTTCTGATTACTTAACCACAATCACCGGAAAATTATTTCGTGAAAAGGTGTTAAAGTGCGAAAGTGTTCAGGTGTTTTAGTGTTCCGGTGCCTGAGTGTTCCAGTATTTAGACGGTCCACCACTGCGGGGATGATGTGTTGCTGGTTACTTTTTACTTGAGCATTGAGTGCGCCCGACGCCCGGTTGAATGTT
>JBBSNI010000532.1:0-3489 GCA_038232695.1 Cytophagales bacterium | reverse complement strand
TCATGCAGCGTAGTTTTGTTTCTTGCTAAAAGGTATCATATCTTTAAAAAATACAAAATGCCTCCAATAAGCCCAGCTAAGACAAACCTAAAAGGAACCTAAAACAAACCTAAAAACTAAGCCACAGGGCAAAAATAGGTATAATACAATTTCTCACTTTCCACCGCATTTCCAAGCTACACGACAAAAGAGCGGAAACATACCTATCAAAATACTGTTCGAAAATACAAACTTAACCCAGCCTATGACACGAATATACTGCTACGCGGTGCTGCTGCTTTTCTCCTGTCAGCCTAACACCTCCTCCGAAGACAAAACAGCCATCCTGGCGATCATGCAACGGCAGACAGAGTGCTGGAACAAAGGAGACCTGAACTGCTTTATGGAAGGCTACTGGCGCTCCGACTCCCTGATGTTTATCGGCAGAAACGGCATTACCTACGGCTACGAGCAGACGCTGGCACGCTACCAAAAAAATTACCCCACCCCAGAGGCGATGGGGCAACTTACCTTCGACATCCTCAGCCTGGAACGCCTCTCAGCCGATGCTTATCATATGGTAGGAAAATGGCTACTTCGTCGGCAGGAAGACAATCTGAACGGGCACTTTACCTTAGTTTTCCGCAAAATAGACGACCAATGGTTTATTGTAAAAGATCATTCCAGCTAATCAGCGCAGCCTTTATACTCTTCGGGTTCGCTTATTGTTCCAACCCTTCGGAAGAAAACTCTGCTGTCAATACCCAACAGGATAGTACGGCTGCTTCTTACCCGCCAGTATTTCAACAAGCACTACAGGCGCATGGCGGCTTAGCTGCCTGGCAGGATAAGAAGCGGCTGGACTTTGACGTATACGCGGGCGACTCGCTCACAGACCATCATATGATCGCGCTGGGACCCCGCAAAACGATGGTGCAGAACGAGCAGTACCAGATCGGCTACGATGGAAAAGATGTCTGGGTGATGCCTGACAAAGCCGCCTATCCCGGCCCCTCGGCGCGCTTCTACCACAGCTTACAGTTTTACTTCTTTGCCCTTCCCTTCGTCTTTGCCGACCCTGGCATCCAATACAAGTCATTGGGAAAAAAGGAACTTCAGGGCAAGCCTTACGACGTATTGCAGATCTCATTTGAAGATGGCGTAGGCGACGCTTCCCGGGACCAGTATATGGCTTACTTTGAGCCTCAAAGCCACCAACTCAAGCTGTTGTTGTACACCGTGACATACTTCTCCGGCGAACCTAACCAGAAATTAAACGCCCGCCTCTACGAAACCTGGCAAACAGTAGACGGGCTGCTCGTCCCCGCCAAAGTCACTTCATACGAATGGAACGATGGTACGCTGGGAAAAGAAAAAAATGCGACCTACTACAGAAATGTATCTTTCAGCGATATTCCACCCGATGAGAGCATGTTTCTGGCTCCCACAGGCGCTTATATTGATAAGCCTTAAACTTTTCAGAAAAAATTGCTAAGAGGTAAATCCAAAACATTAACCTTTTTCGTAAGTTCATTAAGTTACTTTGTTAAACATCTCGTAGCCTTATATGCATACGTCCGGCTCTTTTAATATTTTTTCTCTGTTCACTATATCCGGGCACACTCAAACCCCTCAAAGTCCATTTCTGACAAAAACTTCATCTTTAATATTTCGCATACATTTTTTCTAACCTAACATCATATGTTTTAACTATGGCAAATACTACAAATTTTGAGAAGAGAGGCTTGGAACCCAACAAGAGGTTTGCAAGCTCTCGCAGGTCGTTTATCCAGTATGGAGGGGCTTCGCTGGCTACCGCCGGTCTGGTGCTGTCAGGATGCGAAGAGTTCTATGATCTTATCCCCAAGCAGAAGACCGAAAAAGCTAAGCTGGGTGGCGGGGATACCGGCATTTTGAACTATGCCTACACCCTGGAGCAATTAGAAGCCGCTTTCTATACCCTGGTCATTGATGCCAACTGCGGATTGTCCGACATGGAATATCAGATCATGGTAGACTTGCAGAAGCACGAGGTCGTACACCGCAACTTCCTGAAAGCTGCCCTGGGCAAAAAAGCCATCATGAACCTTCAGTTCGACTTCAGTGCTGTTGACTTCAATAGCCGGGATAGCGTACTGGCGACTGCCAAAACCTTTGAAGACCTAGGCGTAGCCGCCTATAACGGCGCCGGTAAGCTGCTCAAAAGCGCCGACCTGCTGCTGATTGCTGGTAAGATCGTGTCGGTAGAAGCCCGCCATGCGGCTGCCATCCGAAGCGTCTATGACAGCGACCCTACCTCCTTTGCCGGAGACGATGTGATCGATGAAAACGGATTGGACAGAGCTTTCTCGCCTAAGATGGTGCTGGAAGCAGCTTCCGGGTTTATCGTGAATAAAATTGACGCCAGTGAATTACCCACCTCTTAACCAATAAGCAACCATGACTATATTTGATATATTAAATAAGATTGACAACATGCCCGCAGACCCCCGCATGATCGCTTCCAGGCGAGAAGCTTTCCGCACCATGGGAAGCCTGGGCAAAAAGACAGCTTTGGCAGCAGTTCCTTTCGGCTTGACTTCGCTTTTCTCAACCGAAGCTAAGGCCGACGGCAGCAAAGTATTGGATGTACTCAACTTTGCCCTGCTCTTAGAGTACTTAGAGTCTGATTTTTATATAATGGGACTGGATTCAGGCGTCATTCCCGGCGGCTCCGACGCTGAGAAAGTCTATATGCAGATCAGCAAGCACGAAGCAGCCCACGTAGAATTGCTCAAGATGGCCATCAAAGGTGCTGGCGGCGAGCCTATCGATAAGCCTGCTTTTGACTTTACGGCAGGAGGCAATTTTGATCCGTTCCACAACTATGAAGTGTTTCTGATCCTTTCTCAAGGGTTTGAAGATACCGGCGTTCGCGCCTACAAAGGACAGGCTGCCAACCTGATGGAAAAAGACGCTGTGCTGGAAACCGCCCTGCAAATACACTCCGTAGAGGCAAGACACGCCTCTGAAGTACGCCGCATCCGCGGTCTGAAAGGCTGGATCACGCGCGACGAAAGAGGAGAGGGCGTACCCGCCGCTGTCCAGCCCGTATACGATGGCGAAGACCAGGTGATGCAGGCAGGCCTGGATGTTACCACGGTAACGTCTGTAGGCGTAGACGGCATTACCGAAGCCTTCGACGAGCCGCTGACCAAAGAAGAAGTGACAGCGATTGCGTCCTTATTTTTGGCATAGCCTGAAAAAGCAATGATGTGCTTACCTGATCCTGACCTTCCTTTGAGAGGGGCAGGATTTTTTTTGTTATGACGGTCAGGTTACGGTGAAGGATGGGTTCCACATAATCACAAAGATGAAAGCCTTCCTCACACAGCCTAATCCCTGTTTGTCATAGAGCAGACTTTTTCTTTGCTATCCTATGTCTATATTGCCAGTGTGATATTTTTCAATATTAAGCTACCATGAAAAAGTCCTATCTTGTGTTGCTGTCAGCCCTGAGTGCGGGATTGC
>JBBSNI010000531.1:0-3497 GCA_038232695.1 Cytophagales bacterium | reverse complement strand
TTTCATCCATCTGGCTATACACATATAGCATATCTGCTTCTATAACTTTACTGTAGCTTTGCATTTCTGATCTCTTTTTTCTCTTTGAACGTAAATCTAAAACTTACAAATCAAACACTTATTTTTATCTTGTTACTTAGGGTCTGCTTTGATCTCGGTGAGCGCTTCCCGTCCGTCTTTTTTAGGCATGTTCAAATCCAGCAGGATCAGCCCGGGCAGGGGCGCATTGTCTTTGTTGTATTTGCCGCGCTGGTGCAGGTAGTCCATCAGGTCTTCGCCATCTACGACAAAGTGCAGGTCGTTGGATAGTTTATTTTCTACCAAAGCCTCTTTGGTAAGCATCCGGTCGTCCGGGTCGTCATCGGCCATGAGGATGGTGATGGTCTTTACTTTTTTGGTTTCATCCATGATTTATCAGGTTTTCGGGTAACAATACATAAAAAGTGGCGCCTTGGCCCGGCTGGCTGGTAGCCGTGATCGCTCCTTCGTGGTTTTCTGTAATCTTCCGGCAGATGGCAAGCCCGATGCCAGTGCCTTCATACTCCGAGCGGCCATGCAGCCGCTGAAAGATATTAAAGATACGGTCCAGGTATTTTTCATCAAAGCCAATCCCATTGTCAGCGACCATAATTTTGTAATAATCTTCCTCTTCCCACAGGTTGCCCGAAGCTTCTTTGTCAGCCTGACTGGCTACCTGGCAGGAGACTGTTACTTTGGGAGGTATGCCCGGTTGGCTGAACTTGAGCGCGTTGCTGATCAGGTTCTGAAACAACTGCCGCAGTTGCGACGGCTCTCCCTGTACGGCAGGAAGTTCGCGGGTGATGATCTGTGCACCGGAATGTTGTATAGCGGTTTCCATATCGTTGCGGATTGCCTCTATGAGCGCTTCCAGGTCAACCGGCTGAAAAGGCTCCCGCATACGCCCTACCCTGGAATATTTGAGCAGGTCGTTGATCAGGGTTTGCATACGGGCGGCAGCGTTTTGCATACGCGCTATGTAATCCTGCCCGGCGCCTTCCAGTTGATCGGCGTATTTGGTACTCAGGCGGTTGCCAAACGCCTGTATCTTCCTGAGAGGTTCCTGCAGGTCGTGAGAAGCCACGTAGGCAAACTGCTCCAGGCTCTCGTTGGCGCTTTCGAGCGCATAGACTTTGTTTCTTAGTTCGTCTTGCGAAAAGCGGAAAATGGTGATGTCTTCGGAAAGCACCAGCACATGCGAAAACCGGTTGTGTGTTTCCTGAATAGGTATAAAAGTAAGACGAAACAGCTTTTCCCCTACTTCTGTTTCCTGGCGCTGAGGTTTGCCGCGAAAGCTTGCTTTGAGCAAAGACATTAGGTTCGCGTTTTCTTCCGAGGGGGGCAGTTGACTCAATTCCATGCCGTTTTCTACGGGTTGGTCAGGCATGAGGGATTTAAACGGATTGCCTTCCAAAATAATAAGCTGGTAGGTTCTGTCTATCAACGCTACATCCACACCGGGCAGATGCCGGACCAGGACGCTGTACAACTGTCGGCTTCGGCTGCTTTCAAAAGCAGCATTTTTCAGGGCTGTAATATCCGTAAAGTTGATCAGCGCGCCATCTTTCACTTTGGATACGCTAATCCTGAACCATTGTTTGAGGTTGTCAAACTCATAAAAGGTTTCATCTGCATAGCGGCTGCCGGTTTCTACTACCTGTACGTATTGATCAAACAAGCCGGAAGTTTTGTTGCCCGGAAAGACCTCCAACATGCGCTTGCCTACCAGTTCCTGTTCGGATTTGCCTACAATGCGCTGCGCTGCCCGGTTGGCAAGCAGGTATTCAAAATCAACAATGGTCTTGTTTTCGTCGCGCAGCGCTTTAACCAGCAAAGTACCCTCTGCGGTATGCTGCAGAAGATTTTCCAGGACTTCCGCGGCAAACGCAGGGTTGTCTATAATCATAAAAAATGTTTGGGGCTATGCGCTTGGAAGCCGGTTATTCAAAGCTCAATGTTGTAAGACTTCATCTTGTTGTACAGCGTCTTGCGATCGATGTTGAGGACATCGGCTGCTTTGGTCTTATTGTAACCTGTCTTTTCCAGTACGCTGATAATAGCGTCTCTTTCAGCTACTTTAGACACTGATTTAAGGTTGCCGGACTCATGGTTGCTGGCTCCGTCTAATCCGGCAGGCCCCAGAAATATAGGTGATTTGATATCTTCGGGCAGGCATTCTTCTGTGATCTTATCAGACTGGCAGAGCAGTACGGCGCGTTTCACCACATTGTACAGTTCACGGAGGTTGCCGTGCCAGTAGTAGTCTTTCATCTTGCTGAGTACCTCACTGTCGAACCCTTCTACTTCCTTGTTCAGGTCTTGGTTGGCTACTTTCAGAAAGTGCGTGGCAAATATCTTGATGTCAGACTTGCGCTCCCGCAAAGGCGACAGATCTATTTTGAACTCATTGAAGCGGTGGAAAAGGTCCTCGCGGAAGTCGCCGCGCTTGACAGCATCCGACAGGTTTTCGTTGCTCGCCACGATGAGCCTGACGTCTATAGCAATATCGCGCGTACCGCCTATCTTTTTGATCTTGCGCTCCTGGATGACACGCAGCAGCTTCACCTGGTTTTCGTAAGAGAGGTTGCCGATCTCGTCCAGGAACAGGGTGCCGCCGTTGGCAGATTCAAAGCTACCGGTCTTATCGTTCAGCGCGCCGGTGAAAGCGCCTTTTACATGTCCAAACAGTTCGCTTCCTGCCAGGTCTTTGGGCAGCGCGCCACAGTCGATAGCCACGAAGGGGTGACCTTTGCGTTGGCTCTGGTCATGGATTTCATTGGCGACAAACTCTTTGCCCGTGCCGGTCTCTCCCTGAATGATGACCGACATGTCGGTAGGAGCGATCAGTTTGATATGCTGCATAACCTGCCTGGACTGCGGGCTGTCGCCGAGGATAAAGCTTTTGGGACGAACGGTCTTTTTAGGTTTATCCGGGCGTTCTTTGCTGGACAAAGCCTGCTTGATGGTCATCAGGATCTCATCCGGATACAAGGGCTTGGTCACATAATCATACGCACCAAGTTTGATCGTCTTGACAGCTACTTTCACATCCGAGTAGCCAGTGATGATGATGATACTGGCTTCGGGGTTTAGTATTTTTACTTTTGGAATAAGCTCCAGACCGGTAATATCCGGCAATTTAAAGTCGCACAGGATCAGGTCAAAAGTGTTTTGTTTTAGTAATTCGATGGCACTTTCTCCTTGAGAAGCTGTTTCGGTGGTGAAGCCATTTTTAGATAAAAATCTATCCAGTAACAGACGAATATCCTGATCGTCGTCGATGATTAGTATTTTATTCATTGATCGCTAGCAAATAAGAAAAAATGGAACTGTAGAAAAAACAGAAGCTATTTTCTGTAAGGCTAAAGATAAACATTTTTAAAATCAGAGCAAAGGGCAACAAGTAAGGGCGGGTTAAATTACATAAAATCAATAGCGCGGAGTGCCGTGTTTATTTTTTCTTTGTTGAAGGGTTTGTC
>JBBSNI010000530.1:0-3506 GCA_038232695.1 Cytophagales bacterium | reverse complement strand
GTGAAAAGACTCAATATTGTCAAAGAAAAGATTAGATTACGCGTCCAAAATGTACGCGATCAAGTCATGCTTATTGCCTGCGGTTTACACAACTTGAAAACGGCTACCAGAACCACTTAATAAATTATCAGAATAATGTCTAATTTATCATGAAAAAATTTTATTTTTTTACCATTCTTGCATTTTTCTTAGCTACGGGGTTAACCTATGCGCAGCAGTTTCAGCTTAGCCAGGAATTTCCTGGTTTGCGAGAGAATCCTCGAGATAGGAATGAATATGCTAAAATTGTTGGTAATCAAGCTATCTGTGCGGACTTAAGTCTACAAGTTGCCTACATTTTTGAAAAAGATGAGCAAGGCAAGTGGGTATTGGCAGCAGAGTTGACAGGCTCTGACGTGAATGAAGGTGATGCCTTCGGTATTTCAGCTTCCATTACACAGGACAAAGCTATTGTGGGTTCATTGGAAAAAGCTTATATCTTTCAGAAAACTTCATCGGGGTGGCAGGAAGTAGCTATCGTATCAGCCGATAGCTCTGGAAGGACAGTAGCTATCTCAGGAGATTATACGATGGTTGCTAATGCAAGACCAAAAAATGATGGAAACGATAGAGGCTCTGTGGATGTATTCAGATTGACTTCAGAAGGCAAGTGGGTAAAGCATCAACGCCTGGTAAATTCAGACAACACTGAAGGCGATAAGTTTGGTGATGAATTAGTGATGGATGGCGATCGTGCCGTTATTGGCATAGATGTAGTAGACGTTGCCTTTGACAGCAAACGATTCAAAAACCTGTATGTTTTTGACTTGAACAACGAGGGAGATTGGGTAGAAACAGCCATTATTCCTGGCAACAGTTCTTGTCAAGATTGTGCAAGTAATCACATTGATCTTTACCATGATTTTGTGGTGAATGGCGATATAGGCTTTTATTCAGATCAAGTAGGTAGTTATGGTAAAGGAATTGCACGTATATACCATAAAACAGATATAGATTGGACTTTTGAGCAGTTTGTTAAATCTTCGGATGCCTCAGATAATGACCTTTTTGGCTTTGGGGTAGCTATTGATAACAATATTTTGACAGTACAAACAGAGAGTAAAGGTACATATGTGTATGCAAGAACTTCTTCGGGTAACTGGGAAGAGACACAGATATTGCGTGATTATAATATATTAGATGTTGCCGGTGATGATGCTATCGCTTTTGGACCGAATAAAACCACCATTTACTTTTTATCCAAGGCAATCCTATCGGATTTGGCAGTCACAGGCTTTTTGCTGATAGATGCTACTACCAACCAGGCGTTGCGTTCTGTTGCCGATGGAGATGTCATAGACCTAAGCAATTATCCTAATAAGAACTTCAATATTGAAGTCAAAACCAACACCACTAAGATAGGCAGCATATACCTGCAACTGCAAGCTTTGGACAATAATAGAACGCAGCCTAAGCTGGTCATAGAAAGAACAGAGAACAAAGCGCCCTATGCTATGTTTGGCGACAAAAGCGGAGACTACCGCAACTGGCAGCCGGAAATCAACGATTACTCGATGCTGGCTGTTCCCTATCCTGAAAGCAACCGGGGGGGCATGTCGGGTAAGGTGCGTGCCATTAACTTTTCTGTGAGACGCTCCCAGCCGGAACAGATCACAAAAGCAGCCGATTACTCCATGTTCAAAGGTAGCAGTACAACGCCTGAGTTTGTATTGGTCAGTGCCGAGACTAACAAGCCTTTGCAGATGCTGCAAAATGGTGATGTGGTCAATCTGAGAAAGTATGCTGATAAGAACTTCAACATCGTAGCCAAGACTGCCAGCGTAGGCAGTGTGGTGCTGGAGTTGCGCCTGAACAATATGCTCTTTATTCGCCGCACGGAAAACAAGTTTCCCTATGCTGCTTTTGGAGATACGGATGAGGCTTTCCGTAACTGGGAACCAGAACTGGGTAGCTACAAACTCCAAGCCACCACATACCTCAATAGGTTCGGAGATGGTATTATAGCTATTCGGGAAATCAACTTTCGCATCATCAGCGAACCTGTGGCAGCAGTAGCCGAAAGCAAGACAGAGACTGCCCGGCTGTCTTTATATCCTAACCCTGCTTCCTACCAGGTCAATGCCAAGATAGAAGCCAAGCAAAGCTACCAGCTCTCGGTCTTTGATAAGTTCGGGCAAAAAGTCTACAGCAAGCAAGGCAAAGGAAGTCTGGAAGAAAGCATCAACCTAAGCGGACAGCAGCCTGGCTTGTATATGGTGGTGCTGGAAGCTGATGGGCAACGTCAGAGCCAGAGGTTGGTGTTGCAGTAGGGGGCTTTTGACTCCAAACGGACAAAAAATATCAGGAAGGATCATGCAGCAGCCACTTCCACAGAGGCTGTATATGGATGGTCTTTCCTGCCTTCCGAAACGTTTGAAATGCAGCTTTCTTTCACGTTGTTTCTTTCTCTGAGAAGACGAATATAGCTAATAGTTAATTTTTTGCCTGTGTAGAAACCCTCAAGACATATTCCCGTAATAATGAAGCTATGTTTTCGCTAGGCTGAGGGCTGCACAATGTTGTGCGAAGGCTTATTGCATAGCATGTTCTATCACTTCAAAGTCTTCTTTCGATATTTTACGAAAACCACTGATAAGATAGAAGCCCCATTTCTTCTTATTTTTTATAAAAGAAAGATGTTCAAGCAAAGGACGAATATCGGCTTCCTTAACCTTCTTAAATTCGACATTGCGCCGGTAAGGCTTGAAGTTTTCTTCGGTGAAAGGCTGATAAGGCTCATCATCAATAACCTGCCCGATAGCCGTAAATCGCTGTAAAGGTTTTCCGTTTTCAAATTTGTCCTTCGATGAGTAGAAAACAATCCAGTCCCCTTTGGAAAGCCGGCTCATATAGTCTTTTTTGCCGTGTCCCGCCTGGGCAATGCCGGCTTTCACGCCCTCTAAGAAGTGATCCCGGCTTGCACAAATAAGAAAATAGCTAGTCATCCTTGCTATGCGTCCAAATGGTGTTGTACGTTACAGGCTTGTACTCCGTGGCAATTGCGGCGGATTTCTTGATGTGCGCCATCACTTCAGGGTCATCAAACACCTTTTGATAATCTTCTATAGATGCCCACTGCGCGTAATTGGTAACGGTTATGCCGTCGTCACCCATATGAAGATTAGCAGAAATGTAGCCGGGCATTTTTCCCATAATCTGTTCGGTAGCCTCTCTCAGGCTGTCAAATAATGCTGATTGCTTTTCGGGCTCAACCGTAAAAACATTAATCAGCGTACAAATGTTGTTGTTACTTTCAATCGTTGTCATAAGCTTTTTATTTTAAGTTCAATGACAAAGATACTAACAGAATACGCCCTCAAAATTGCCAAATGGCAATAACAAATAAACTTAGAGCTTGTTAGGAAATTTTAGATTGATTAGCAGTCAATTCGCCAAATAACCATTGATATATTAGCCAGCAGTAAGAACGATTGGGTACTTTCCGTAGTTCGCTCGTAGTCTATTAC
>JBBSNI010000529.1:0-3508 GCA_038232695.1 Cytophagales bacterium | reverse complement strand
CAAAGCAGCTTTTAATGTCCGCATCCAAAACCCACCGCGCTGACCATTGCTTGGACAATACTTTATGGCATTGTTCCATTGCATCAGCACAGCTTCTTTCCGGTCATGCCCGACCGGGACGAAATCCATAGCTGTTTTCGTCGGCTTTACATTCGGCCAAGGGGGATAGTGCTAACAGGTATAATGCCTGCATCGCTCTATCCTTCATCGTCGGAATACTCAGGGGACGGAGTTTGCCGTTGGCTTTGGGAATGTACACCCGTTTGAGAGGAAGCGGATGATACCCTCTTCGCTTTAACGAGTGAATGGCTTCCCACTTACCTTTGGGCGTGTTCCAGGTCTAGGCGACCCCGTCTTGCCATCTACCCCGGCAGTTCGTTTACCTTGATTTTCAGTGACTCGCTTCACTGCTAATGTTTTGGCGTAAAACGAGCTGGTCAGTAAGCGTTGCAAAGCCTGAACTTTACCTCGTTTACCTTTTCAGCCTTCACAATCCGTACTTGAAGTTTACGAACCGAGCGGTGAGCCTTTTGCCAATCAATAGCATGCCATTGATTGGGCAAGGCCTCGTCCGACCGGAAAGAAACAGCACGGGGTGCCCCGCACATTCATTGTTAAATGAATCCATTTGCTCAGTTTTCATAAACGCCATTACTTCGTACTCTTGTGATCATTCACCGACCGGAAGTTAGCCCCCTTTCGGGTGAAGCAGTGGTCGCCACGCGGTAGCTTCTATTCTCACCATTACAGCAAGACGTTCGCTTTTTCCGGTTTCCTTTACCCGCTGCTGTATCATCCTTCCTTGCGGTCGGACTGCCCTTCAAAAGGCACAACGTCGGGCTTACCAAGTTCCGCAGTTAAAACATTACGATGAGATTAGGCTCCGTCTATCCACCGGTGGGACATTGATCACATACGAAAGAAACCCAAGCTTCCGTACCATCCACCGGGGTGCCGGCCACTTACCTTTTGGTTTAGGCCTATCAGCACTTTTGGCCTATCGCAGCTTACGATGGTTGCACGACGGTTCAATTCCTTTAGCCTTACTCATCTAGCCTAGCGCATCATTCAGATAGTACTACTTCCTGATGCTCCATTGTCCCCCAGGCTTCGTACATCAGATTACTCTTTTGCACGCTGGGGTAGACTTACAGTGGTGATTCACTGACTCAGAATTGCGGTTATTACCGCTCACTGAGATTTTTAACTACGACTTCTTGTCGCACTGGGTTCGTCTACACAAACGGGTGAAATTCTCGGTAAGATCAAATAGTTTTCTGTTATCTTGAAAGGGTCAAAGCAGCATACCATGCCATTGCGTATCCATTTTTCTATCCATGAGAATAGCACTATGACAATATTTGGCCTCTCTAGTTTGATAATCGGAACTTATGTTAACGGTAGCCGCGCCATCGTATTTTTCTTATAATTCTTCGTACAGAGATTAGCAAAAACTGCCTTTTCTCAGATGAAAAATATGCTTGTCACCCGGTCTGGGCGACTATGATATACCGATATTTTCTCAAAACTGGGCGAAAATCTCAATTCAACTAAATCGCTATAAATCAGCATGTTAACCTATTTCTACCGAGGATTTCACCCGTTTGTGTAAAGGAACCCATCTTTGTAAAGCCAGGTTTAAAAAGTCCGGGGCGTTAATCTTAACAAAAGTCGTTTTGCGCTTGGCAATTAGGTATCTTTTTGTTGAAATCAGGTAAGCACCAGAAAAGGAAGGCTTGCCTACAGTAGGAGGGAGGCGGAATTATTCGAGATTGTCAGTGCACTTTTCAGATAAGAGTGATCTGATTCTCATTCGGTAGGTTCTTGGCCACAAATGGCCTTATACCTGTTTAAGGTGTCGGGCAAAACACGCTTTTACATGTTGCCACATGGCATCGGAAAGCACATGCCCTTTATCTGGTTCAATGAAAAAGGTGAAGTTTTCGGATACTCCCGCTTCTTGAAAAACTTTGGCGATTCGGGCTAACCCACGTTTCGCCGACTCAATGGGGCTGCCGGTATCTTTTTCTCCCAGATTTAAGTGTAATGCCCTTGGTGCGATCAGGGCCGCGATTTCCGGCGTATCACCGTATTGCAACCAACCAGGCACATAATTGGGAAAGCAATGAAGCAATTCCTCCTCTTCAATGGCTTCGTAAGTCGGCAGGCAGCAATTGCCGATTACGCATTTAAGGCGGGGTTCCAGTGGCCCTACCAACCAGGCGTGAGTGGAACCCATAGAATGACCGTAACAGCCCAATTGGTTTGCCCGCACCTCCGGGCGCTCGCAAAGCAAATCCACCGCCCTCCGCATGTCCAGCACATTTTTCCAGGCCAGACTGCGTCCGCGCACCACTTGGCGGAGAAATTCAAAGCGTTCATAGTCGCCATCCTTCAGTTTTCTATTTGGATCCTGCCGCTCTTCGAAGCATAATGCATCGGGACAAAGCGCTACATAGCCTTCACGAACTAAAGCCACTGCCGTATGATGCATAGGATTGCCCGCCAGCCCTGCCGGTTCGGATTTCCCCAAATGATATTCGCCGTTGTGCTGGTGCCAGACCGCGATCCCCGGTGCAGGACGTGCGTCTGTTGCCCGATCGGGCACTAGCAAAAGTGCCGGCACCCTGTCGCCCGGTTGTACCTCGTACGTCAGCGATTCAATACGATAACCATCTTTCTGCATTACTTCCCGAACCTGGGGGCGCAACGGATTGAGTGCGGGGAAGGATCCGCCCAGGCACTGTTGATACTGCTCCCGCAATGTATTCGGAGAGAAAACTTTAGCGTTTCCCAGTTCGTTTTTGCTGAAATATTTTTTAGACGAGGCCATTGGGGTAGTGAATGTACCGAGTCCAAGAATGAGTTGTGACTTTAAAAAATTGCGGCGATTGGACTGCCCTGAAGAAAGAGGTTTGTGTTTCATAAATTCTATCCTGTTTAAATCCATTATATTTGATCCGGAATGGTGAATAAGTCCAGATTATGAAAGCTAATCTGATCACTGCCCAATAAATTACCTTCCCAAAACCCCTTTCGCTCTGCTCCCTTACATTTTGTAATTGCTATCATTTTTATACATGTATACAAACAATAACCTACCTCACAAATGTATAAGTGTATTTTATTAGCACGGTGCGGCCACTCATCAAAGGCAAGTCAGGTACTGCCCGGAAACGGTAAGTATTATTTCCCTGGTTGAATACTAAATACAAGTCATTACCTTCGCGCGGATTATACCGGAAGCGCAGATTGGTAGCTACGGCGTTAGCAGCACTGTTATACTGGACAAAAGCCTCTGCAGATAATTTCACATTCAGCGAAGCCTTTGTTCGTAAACGGGTAATGGTAGCGGTGTATTCCTGCTGTCGCTCCGGTAACTTCACTTTATTCCATTGAATAAACCCGCTCAGCTCCAGATAACGTGAAACCGTCCACATGGGTGTAAATCCCAAAGACAATCGCTTTCCATCATAAAAACTACCTGCATCCAGATCTATACGAGCGT
>JBBSNI010000528.1:0-3537 GCA_038232695.1 Cytophagales bacterium | reverse complement strand
TTCATTGCCGTACACAAATAAATTGCTGGTAGTTGTTGACATATTGGGGAAAGACTCTTAGGTGTTGCTTGATAAAGAAGCGAAAGGCGCGTAGTCCTATCTGGAAGAAGGAATAGGCATGGATACGATCTTTTCGTAAGAATTTGGGTAAGTAGGCTTGTAGCTTATCTTGAAAAGTAGCTAAGGCAAAGACCAATAGAAAAGCAATACAAATCACCATAAGTAGGACATTGAGCCGTTCGGGGTCATCAATTCTGACTTTATGGATATTGAAGCCTCTGGATTTAATGTCCCCAAACATAGTTTCTATGCCAAAGCGTCTGCTATAGTAGTCCATGATGTCTTTAGCCACCGTGGCGCGGCCCAATCCAGGTTGCTCACTAAATAAATAGGCTCGCTATGCTGTCTGCTGTGCCAGACCAAACAGTTGATCGGTCCATAGCAGGCTTGCGTAAAACTAACCTGCTCTATGAACCAATACTGATGTTCTTGCATTGGATAAAGCTCGCCAATAGCGAAGCTTTCCCCGCTGGCAGTGGTGATAATGCTGGTTTTAGCCGTTCTCAGGGCATATTTCCAGTCTTGCCCCTCACAGAAGGCTTGTACCGGGCCGCCGGGCGGTTTACAGCCGTCAAACTCCCCGTCTCCGAGCAATACTACTTGGCTATCTTCAGGCAAGATCGTGGCTAACTGCCTAAGTACTTCTACATGTAGCTCCTCGCTCATGTGTCCTTTCTTACCTTTTCTGACTAGCCAGCACACTGGCAAAGCTCGTTTACCCCATACTACGCCGCGCCACGGAGGCTCACCATCAGTGCCATACAATCCCTGCCTACTTCCGAGCCGTCAATGGCAAGTAAGAGTGGGCCGTTCTTAGCTAAACCCTCTAACAAGGGACTTATATGAGGCAAAAAGAAACTGTTGTAGTCACTGTACTTGCTATCCAGTCCCGGCGGGGAACCGCAGCGTTTAGCTTGCTTCACTCGGCTCTCTACATCAGCAGCCCCCGGCATCTCAGTGCCCATACGGCTCAAGGAGCACCGCCCGCTGTGGATAATCGCGTAGAGCATTTTGGTTAAGGTCAGTATGCGTTTCTGGTTGGCTTTGCCATTCAATTGCTTATAAACCTGATTCAAACTTTTTTTATATCCCGGCGGGGAACCGCTTTGAAAATCATAATCATAGATCGGTAATTGAGTATGTTTAGTCACTACAAAATTGCCGATCTTTTCTCTTTTTTAAAAATCCAACCCCAATACCTTTTATTTTTGTGTACGGTGATGAATCAAATACTACCAATTCAAAGTCTTAGATACTTTTCCTGAAAGTTATTCCAACTTTCTGACGCCTCCGTTCGGTAACAACCTGTTTCACCTGCTTCTTACTAATAAAGAACTAAAAAGTATGGTATCGGAGATACTCATGGGGCAGGGCTACCGGTTAGGATTGCGGCATAAGGACAAAGAAATTGAGATAGTGAAAGTAGTAGATGATGTGTATTATACGTATCCTTATCAAACCATCTCGGATACGCTGCAACGGCTGATCTTCTATACCAGTGTTATCGAAACCAACCGGGACTCGGTGATCTTGCTGGAAGAGCCAGAGACCAATATTTTCCCTTACTATACCAAGTACCTGGCCGAAAGAATGGCGATGGATGAAAGCAACCAGTACTTCTTAGTGACGCATAATCCCTACTTTTTGATGGCGCTGGTAGAAAAGACTAAGGCAAGCGACCTGGCCGTGTTCATCACCTACACCGAAGATTACAAAACGCAGCTAAAAAGGCTGACGGAAGAAGAACTCTCTGACCTGTTAGACCTTGGCACGAGTGTTTTCTTTAACTTAGATAAATTTTTGGTGCGTGAAAGTGTATCTTGAGGGGAGGCCTGATCAAGCTTTGGTGCAATGTTTAGGAATCAACAAACGGTCTATTACATCAGAGGGCCCCAGGACGGAAGTAATTAAAAGAGTCGTCAAAGAATCAAAGGCGATAGGCATAGTGGATGAAAATCCATATGTGAGACAGCCCGGTTATTTAAGTCATTTTGTGTTCAATCAAAGAAAACATGCTGTAAAAACCTATCGGCACCAGCAAAACAACAATTTGTTGATCATGCTTTGTCCAAACTTAGAGATTTGGCTATTACAGATTACTAAAGCAGCGAAAGTAGACGTAGCAACATTCCACCTACCCAACACTTATAAAAGACTGCACGATGAACTTACTATTGGGAGCAAAAACTTATCAAAGTTGGATAAGCTTATTAACCACTTATTGGAGAAAGACAATAAGCCTTTACACTACCTGAAAAGCCTTTTGGGAGAAGCGTAAGCAAGATGTACAGATAGACCAAGCCAGGCAGGATCAGAAGATAAGGTTTCACGGATGTAGTAAAATATCCCTTATTCTGATAAGTCAAACCCGATGTGGTCGCCTACCTTAATGTCGTGCCGGGTGGTAAAGCCTTCATTGACCTCTACCACATACATCGCATCTCTGCCTGAAGGCACCGACTGTGTGGAATACGGCATGGCCGACTTGTGGATATTAACAATCGCCTTGTTTTGATCCACGTAAATAATGTCCAGCGGGATTTTGGTGTTCTTCATCCAGAAAGCGCGGGGCTGGGCATTCGGAAAGACAAAGAGCATGCCCCGGTCGGCTGCCATCTGGCTGCGGTACATCAGCCCCTGCTCCCGCTCTTCCTCATTCTTGGCTACCTCGATAGCAATACGCGCCAGGGTATCTTCACTGTCCTGGTTGAGGAACACCAGGCTGCCTTCCTCTTGAAACTGCGGCTCCTCAACGGCTACTTCGGTGGCGGGTGGGGTAGTCTCCTCTTCGTCTACCAGCGCGTAGATAATCGCTACGATCGCAAGCACGGCAAGGGCTAAGACCGCTAATTTCCGTGCCGAAGAAATCCGGGTTACTTTATCTTCCGGCGGGGTGGTGTCTTCTTTTCTTTGTGTATTCATAATGGGGGGCAAAATAAGAAAAAATCCGGCTCAAAAACGGCAGCTATTTCAAAATTTACTTTATAATAATAGAAACCATAGGCAGATTGTTATCTTTGTACGTTTGACCAACCCGTTATAGCCACGTGTTACCATTTTATAAGTATCAAGGCACCGGCAACGACTTCGTGATCATCGACAACCGCGAGCAGGTATTCGACATCCACGATCAGGCGCGCATCATCCGCTTGTGCGACCGTAAGTTTGGCGTAGGTGCCGACGGACTGATCAGCCTGCAGGCACATCCCGAATGTGACTTTGAGATGATATACTTCAACGCCGACGCCACGCTCGCCATGTGCGGCAACGGCAGCCGCTGTGCGGTAGACTTAGCGCACCGGCTGGGTATGGCAGGCACATCTACCCGCTTTTGGGCAGCCGACGGAATGCACGAAGCATTTATCAAACAGGGACTCGTGTATGTCAAAATGGTAGATGTTGATGAAGTGCAGGTGCTGGAGGATGGTTATTTTCTGAACACCGGAACCCGACATTTTGTCAGACTTGTCAGCCAAT
>JBBSNI010000527.1:0-3542 GCA_038232695.1 Cytophagales bacterium | reverse complement strand
CTTTAATCAATAGAATTCCCCGAGGCTCTGCCTCGGGTGTTGCGTAAGGATATTTACATTTGTGAGTATGAGCCTCCGTGGCGCGGCGAACATATTCACAGGAGTCATAACAAAAGCTTGCTTTTGTATCACTTTGTTTGTCCTATCAAATATAGGAGAAAAGTACTGAGTGAAGAAGTATCCGTAACTTTCAAGAAGATTTGTCTTGGGATAGAAGAGCGGTATGAAATTCACTTTTTGGAGATTGGTCTGGATGGCGATCGCGCGGCGAACCGTCATGTTCATTTTTTAATTCAGAGCGTTCCAATGAACGCTCCCCAAAAGATAATCGGTGCAGTCAAAAGCATTACTGCCGCGCCACGGAGGCCAAAGAGATTTTCCGCCTTCACCCAGAGGTCAAGCAAATGCTTTGGGGCGGCAAGTTTTGGACAATCGGACTGCCGAAGCAGTGGTTACTATGTAAATACGGCAGGGCAGTAGGCTAGCGAAGAAGCCATTAAAAAGTATATTCAGAAGCAGGGGAAATCCGAATACACGGAGTTGCACAAGAATCAGCTACGTTTGTTTTGATACCCCGACGGCTCTGCCTCGGGGTAGTTCATTTGTATTTTTCCAGGGCCACTTTGTCTGGCAATTGCACCAGGTATTGCTGCACAAAAAGATTCTTATCCATACCTGCAGTGGCATACTTTACCAACGCATGGTCTTTATCGGCTACCAGCAGTATGCCTACCGGGGGGTTGTCGTTCTCTTCACTGATTTCTTCTTTGAAATAATTTAAATAGGTATTTAGTTGTCCAATATCCCCGTGGTCAAAAGCACCAATTTTCAGTTCTACCAGTACGTGGCATTTGAGTATACGGTGGTAAAACGCCAGGTCTATAAAGTAATAGGTCTCTCCAATTAAGATTCTTTTTTGCCGTGCCTCAAAGCAAAAGCCGTTGCCCTGTTCCAGCATAAATTCCTGCAAATGGCTAATGAGTGCAGTTTCCAGATCAGACTCTTCTACAACATCCTTAATGTTAAGATCGAGAAATTCAAAAGCATAAACGGTTTTAATAATGTCCGTTGGCGCTTGTGGAGTAGTTGTCTGCTGCACCATTTCAGCCAGTTTTTCAGGTTTAGCTGAGAGTCCGCTGCGTTCAAAATACAGGCTTGCAATTTGCCGTTTAAGCTCTCTTACGCTCCAGGTGCCTTTGATACATTCGATTTCATAAAATATGCGTTTCAGATCGTCTTCAATACGGATGAGTTGCTCAATATGCGTATATGATAGTTTACTTAAAATATGCTTTGCATGAACGCTGTTATTGAAAGAATCAGATGTGGTAGTTAATGAACTCCGAATTTGATTCTTAGGCAAAATGGCGGTCAATGCCTGCAAACTTGTATTCTCTTCTGAAACGGTGGTCAGCGACCCCGGAATTTCATTGTCAAGTAGATATCCGCCAATTTGTGGATATAATTTGTAGAATAGCCGAAAATTGCGGAAGGCTCTTTCATCTAAGCCTTTAATAGCTTTGAATTCTTTAGCCAGGCTCTTTAGTAGTTTAGTGCCATATTTTGCCCTGTCTTCTCCATTTTGTTCAAACTCAACAATATAAAAACCAATGAGCCAGTTACGAATTGTTAAAGCTTGGTTTACCGCATGGGCTGCCTGTTGCTGCAAGTGGGCATGTACCTCGGAGATGGTACTGATCAGTAATTCAAAATTTTCCATGCCTTATATCGTTACTAAGAACCAAGGGATTGTATCGAATCTCTCCCTTCAAAAATTCTCATCTATTCTTGCGTTTTGCAAAATAGGATAGTTCCCGATTTAATAAACTTGGCTAACTTTTCAAAGCAAATACGCAAAGCAGGCGATGTTCAAAAGATAAAGAGATGAAAAACCAGGTAAGGAATGCCCTGCTAGGCTTGGTGGTAGGCGATGCACTGGGTGTGCCTGCGGAGTTCAAAAGCAGGGAGAAGCTAAAGCACAAACCAGTGACCGACATGACAGGCTACGGAACCCACGATCAACCGCCGGGCACCTGGTCGGACGACAGTTCTCTGACGCTGTGTCTTGCCGAAGAACTCATCGCGGGCTATGATCTGACACGCATTGGGCAAAGCTTTGTAGACTGGCTCTACCACCAGCGGTGGACACCTCACGGAACCGTCTTCGATGTGGGCAATACGACCAGGCAAGCCATTGCAAGACTCAAAAACGGCGTAGCTCCTGACCTGGCCGGTGATTGGGAAGAAACCTCCAATGGCAATGGGGCACTGATGAGAATCCTGCCTTTGCTCTTTTATATCAAAGACTTTACAGCAGCCAAGCGTTACCAGATTACAAGAGAAGTAGCCTGCCTGACGCATGGGCATGTCCGATCATCCTTAGCCTGTTTCTACTACCTGGAACTGGCAGGAGCTATTGATGAGGGAGCCGATAAATTGGTTGCCTACAGAAAAGCCAACCAAGCTCTACAACAGATTATCCTATTATTGAACATCAATCCGCACGAAGCAGCACTTTGTGACAGACTGCTGACAGGGAAAATCCAGGAACTGAAAGAAGCTGCTATTCAATCTACAGGGTATGTGATGCACACGCTGGAAGCATCCGTATGGTGTCTGCTGACAACAGATGATTATGAAGCCGCTGTGCTGCAAGCTGTCAACCTGGGAGATGATACGGATACAACAGGAGCTGTGACGGGTGGTCTGGCAGGCTTGCTCTATGGGGCTGACACGATACCGGAAGATTGGCTTAAAGCAATAGCCAGGCTTGATGAGATAGAAGCTGTGAGCAGCCAACTTTCGGTAAAATATCAGCAATTCCCGGTTTAGCTATTCTATCTGAATTTTGTACTGTTGAGCCACGAAGACAAAGAGCTGTTTCATGGTTTGGAATTGGATCATAGTAAAAGCAGCTCGGATGGCTTGCCAAAGTTTGGCTTTGGTTCCTAGGCCCTGCCATAGGGTGCGGAAGTACTCACAAGCGTACTGGCGTATCTGATCTACGGCAAAGGCCAGCATCATCAGGTAAGCCAGCACCGTGCATAGCTGATGCTGTCCGTGTCCATAGTTGTGTTCAAAATTATAGCCTTGATTCTTCAAGGTGTTGAACGTCTCATTTTCTATCTTCCAGCGAGCTCTAGCTGTACGCATCACTTTGACTACACTATTCTGTCGTAGATCAATATCGGTGATCCAGGAAAATGTAGTAGTCTTGCCCTTGCTATCTACCTGCTTATAGTGTAGCATATTGACTCTTATATCTGCATGGCTATTATTTAAAGGCAGATGATTGGCCCAACGAAAATGGTGCTCAACCCCCTTTTCTGAGTAATTGTACTGCACAGCCTGACCGCTTTTTTGGCGAGCAGCAAACTGGCTGAATAAGCTTTTATTTCCATCGGGTTTAATGCCAATGATAAAAGAATGACCATCGCTCTGCAACTGCTCAATGTAAGGGCCGTTGGCGTAGAGAGCATCGGCCACCAAGAGAAACTTCTCCTCAGCATAGCTTTGGGCTAAGCCTTCCAAAAGTCGCTTCG
>JBBSNI010000526.1:0-3556 GCA_038232695.1 Cytophagales bacterium | reverse complement strand
GCTATGATGCAGGGCAACCGCCAGCAGGCACAGGAGCATATCCGCATAGCCAGCGACATGACGCCTTCCATAGAAGGAACCAGCGCTGGCATCAGCGGCATCCGGGGCGCTATCGAGATCATGAATGCCAACTATGATCAGGCGGTTTCTACCTTGTCTAATGCACAGGAAAGCGCTGTCAACCAATTCAACCTGGGATTGGCGCAAATTCTGACCGGTAACTACGAAAACGCACTGACCAGCTTTCAGGATGCCCTGAGCCAGGATCAGCAAATGGCGATGGCCCACTATGGCACCGCCATTGCCAATGCTATGCTGCAAAATGAGAATGCCATATACGAGGCATTAGGCAAAGCAGTGAGTGCTAATCCTGAACTGAAAGAAAAAGCGTTGGACGACCTTGTGTTCGCTAACTATAGCGATTCCCAAGGGTTCAGAGACACCCTTAAATAGTATCAATGTAAGTTTCCTCAAAAGCCTTCCCTTCTCAGGGAGGGCTTTTTTATTTTGAAGCTATCCATCCCTTTGAGGATGGCAATGGACGTAACGGACTATTATTTTCAAGCAAAGCGAATGAATCTTTGTGAATGAACCCGGTAGTGACTAATTTTGGACATCTTCAAAACACACAACAGAGCCATTGATCCATGAGAGAAATACAATTCAGAGAAGCCCTCAACGAAGCCTTGTCAGAGGAGATGCGGCGCGACGAAAACATCTTTTTGATGGGCGAGGAAGTCGCCGAATACAACGGTGCCTACAAAGTAAGCCAGGGGATGTTAGATGAGTTTGGCCCCAAAAGAGTGATTGATACACCCATCACCGAGTTGGGTTTTGCCGGCATCGGCATCGGTGCCGCTATGAACGGGCTTCGTCCTGTCATAGAATTTATGACCTACAACTTTTCGCTGGTCGCCATCGACCAGATCATCAACGGCGCTGCCAAGATGATGTCCATGTCGGGCGGGCAAATTTCCGTGCCTATCACCTTTCGCGGACCTACGGGCAACGCCGGTATGCTCAGTTCGCAGCATTCGCAAAACTTCGAAAACTGGTACGCCAACACCCCGGGACTGAAAGTAGTAGTGCCCAGCAACCCGAAAGACGCCAAAGGCTTGCTCAAATCCTCCATCCGCGACGATGATCCTGTCATTTTCATGGAGTCCGAACTGATGTACAGCGACAAGGGCGAGGTGCCTGATGATCAAGAACTCTTGATCCCTATTGGCGTGGCAGAGGTCGTGCAGGAAGGTGCCGATGTGAGTATCGTCTCTTTTGGCAAAATGATGAAAGTAGCCCTGGTAGCCGCCCGGGAACTGGCCAAAGACGACATCCAGGCGGAGGTGATTGACCTGCGCACCGTGCGCCCGATAGACTACGAAGCCGTCGTAAACTCTGTGAAGAAAACCAACCGCCTGGTGGTCGTAGAAGAAGCCTGGCCGCTGGCCGCCATCTCCAGTGAGATCGCCTACCACGTACAAAGACATGCTTTTGACTATTTAGACGCCCCCATCCGCAGGATCAACAACTGGGATGTGCCCCTGCCGTATGCGCCAACGCTGATCGAGGAAATCCTGCCCAATGCCAAAAAGACTGTTCAGGCTTGCAAAGATGTGTTGTATGTGCGTTGAGGACATACACTTCCTTTTAAATAAGCATTCTTAGCCAGCAGCTTTTCATCAACCTAATACAACTACTATGTTTTATCAGCTTTTCTTAGCTTTTACTTTACTGTGCAGCAGTCTATGCGTTACACAGGCGCAGTCTAATAAACAGGATTTGAAACTCGAACGCATCGCCAACACCAAGCCGCGCAATGTGATCTTTATCCTGACCGACGATCACCGCTTCGACTTTATGGGCTTTACGGGCAAAGTGCCCTGGTTGCAGACACCCAGCATGGACCGGCTGGCGCGTGAAGGCGCTTATTTTCCGAACACCTTTGTCACGACCTCACTCTGCTCGCCCAGCCGGGCTTCTATCCTTACCGGACAATTTTCACATACGCATACGGTGGTAGACAATATTGCTTCTGTGCCTCCCAACCTTGTCTTTTTTCCTCAGTATCTGCAGAAAGCAGGCTACCAAACTGCCTTCCTGGGCAAGTGGCATATGGGCGACCAGGGCGACGCTCCCCAGCCGGGCTTCGACCATTGGGAGAGTTTTCGCGGACAAGGCGTTTATTACAATCCTACGCTCAACATCAACGGCAAACGCCAGAGCTATGGCGACTCTACCTACATCACTGACTTACTGACCGAACATGCGCTGGACTGGATGAAGGCAAGAGACAAGCAAAAGCCCTTCTTCCTGTATCTTTCTCACAAAGCGGTACATGCCGAGTTTATGCCTGCCAAGCGGCATCTGGGCAAATATGAGAACGAAAAGATCGTGCTGCCGCCTTCTTTTTTCACCTCTGCCCAGCCTGTGAAGGGGAAGAGCAATCCCTACGGTCTGCGAAACTATACCGGTACGAACAATGCGGTAGAAGACAAGGTAGACTACCCGCAAGGGTTTCTGGACGAGCGCGCCCGGGAAGCAGATGAGTTCCAGCAGCCTGCCCACGGCAAGGAATACTACGGCGAGGCGATGATGCCCGACTGGCAGAAATCACAACGCGAAAGCTGGCACGGTGTAGATTATATGTACCACGGCGCGATGGACTTTGAGACTTTTTACAAACGCTATTGCGAGACGCTGCTTGGCGTAGACGAAAGCGTTGGCGCCATCCTCTCGTATCTGGAACAGGAAGGGCTGGATAAGTCTACCATGATCATCTATATGGGCGACAACGGATTCTCCTTTGGCGAACATGGATTGATCGATAAGCGGCAGTTTTATGAAGAATCAGCCAAAGTACCCTTCTTGGTGCGCTGCCCGGAAGTGCTCAAAGGCGGGCAAACCATCAACCGCATGATCCAGAACATTGACGTAGCCCCGACGGTGCTGGAACTTGCCGGTGTAAAAAAGCCCACGCAGATGCAGGGCATGTCCATCCTGCCTATCCTGAAAGGAGAAAACCCCCGGTGGCGCGACCGTATCTTTTATGAGTACTATTGGGAATACAGCTTTCCGCAAACCCCGACCATGCATGGTGTGCGCACCGACCGCTACAAATACATCCGCTACCACGGCATCTGGGACACCAACGAATTTTACGACTTGCAGGAAGACCCCTATGAGATGCACAACCTGATTGCCAGCCCCGAGCACCAGGAGTTGATGAAAAAGCTCAACGAAGAGATCAACGACTGGCTGGAAGGCACCGGCGGTATGCAAATCCCACTCAAACGGGTAAACCAGGTACGCGCCGGCGGCCATCGCAATTAGCGGGAAGACGGTAACCCTTGGAAGGTTGTGGTGAAAAGGACCTTGAACGGTAAAATCTTGCTCGGTGCGAGTGGGTATTCTATTGCTCAAATACATAGAAAACTGGTCGTTGAAAGAGATAGAGCTTGCTACAGGCTCAACTAAAAGTGCGGTAAAGATGCGCCTGGGCAGAACCAAAGAAAAACTACAAAAGCTGTTAACAAAGTACAGTATCAGCCGGCAAATC
>JBBSNI010000525.1:0-3564 GCA_038232695.1 Cytophagales bacterium | reverse complement strand
GTAACATACCAGAAAAACAAATTTGAGGAACGCACTGATCCGCGCCCAAAACCCAAACGACTGGTCGTAGCCGACAGGGAAGTAATGTACATGAATACCGTCGATGAAAGCTTTTTTGTAGCGGGGCTCGTTATGAGCAGCCAGCATGGTGACGCGATGGCCGGCATCGGCCATGCCTTTGGCAATATAATAAGAACGTATTGCACCGCCTTCCTCAGGCGTCTTGAAATACTGGTGGATGTATAGTATATGCATTTATGCCAAACCAAACAGGTGAAAAATATAGGGAATCAGAAAAAACGTAAGAGCAAGATACGAAGTTTTCGTCTCAATAAACCAACACTCAGGCGATAAAAATAACGACCACGCTTCACAAAAGTTATAAACAGCAGACAGGAAAAAGCTAAGATTCAATTTGTCGCAAAAATCGCCCGGTTTATTGCCATTTATTCAATCGAAGTGGTATGTCAGCCATGCCGATAATATCAGCAGCATCCAGAGTTGCTGGCTGTGGTCTGTCTTGTGCTGCCGGTGGGCTTGCAGCAGTTGCTGCACCTCCGCGAAGGGTACATAACGGAACAGCGGCGCACCGGCATCTTCCAGCGGCTGGCGCAGAAACCGGTACGCATCGTTCCGCAGCCAGGCGCCGGAAGGCACTCCAAACCCTTCTTTGCTGCGCCGGGTAAAAGTTTTTCCTCCATAACTATCCAAAATGCGTTTCAGTATCCACTTGCGTCCATGCCGGAGGCGAAAAGTAGCCGGAAGCTGTCGTGCGTAGTCCGACAGGTTTTTGTCTAAGTAAGGCAGCCGCATTTCCAGGCTTTGCGCCATGCTCATGCTATCGCTGAGCGCCAGCACATCGCAGGGCAAGTAGCGCTGAAGATCATCGTTGAGGGCGTAGGAGAGATATTGCTCTATAAAAGCAGCCTGGTCTTTGGGAGGCTCCTGCCAGCTTCCCTCAGCTTCTGCATAGGACCCGCCAAGGGGCGGCAGGCTTATAAAGTGCTGATACGTCGCTTGGGGGTTGCCTGTCAGGCTCTGCCCCAGCTTTTGGAGCAGACGAAACTGCTTGCGCCAGGGATGCGCCCGCCCGGCAGGCAAATATCGCAAGGCTTTCCTGGCAAAGCCTGTCTTCTGCAACAGCGCATAATGCCGCAGATACCAGGCAAAGGCGGCATGGCGGTGGTAGCCACCGAAAAGCTCATCGGCGCCTGCGCCGGACAGCGCTACCCCCGCTACTTTTTTGGCTTCATGCGAAAGCAGGTAGGTCATCAGCGCCGCACTGTCGCCGACGGGCTGGTCAGTCTGGCCCAAAAAATCAGTCCAGGTTTCTTCTACGAGTGCCGGTTGTAGCGTCAGTTCGTAATGGTGTGTACCATATTGGTCAGCCGCCTGGCGGGCATAGTGGTAGTCTTTGGTGCCAAAATTTTGCTCGGCAGCTTCATTGATAACCGAAAAGGTGGGCACGGGATGCGCGCCCTGACGCCGGATGATGGCCAGCAGCAGGGTAGAATCCACGCCCCCACTCAGAAAAAGCCCGCAGGGCACGTCGGCGGCCAGATGCCGCAGTACCGCCTCCGTAAGCAGTTCTTCGGTGTGTGCTACCACCGCATCTTCCGATAAGTCAGGGTGCTGGTCTGGTAGCTGGGCAGGTAAAAAAGAAGTTTTTGTGCTGTCATGCTTGCCTTGTTTCTCCAGGCGGAAGCCCGGCGGCAGGGAACGTAGGTGTCGGAAAAAGGTGTAAGAAGGCGTAGCATACTTAAAACGCAGGTAATGGCTGATCTGTTGCTCATCCAGTTCTTTGCGTACCAAGCCCGACGCCAGTATACTTTGGATGGTAGACGACAAGATGAGGTAATGCTCGTTGTCCACATAATACAGTGGTTTCATGCCGAAAGGGTCGCGGGCGGCCAGCAGCGTTTCTTCCTGCCGGTCGTAGAAGGCAAAGGCAAACATGCCGTTGAGCCGGGGCAGCGCCTGCGCACCCTCTGCCATGAACAGTTGGAGCAGCACTTCCGTATCGGAATGCGTGGTGAACGATACACCGGCAGTCAATAGCTGGTTTCTCAGGTCGTGGTAGTTGTAAATTTCCCCGTTGAAGACCAGCAGGTACCGTCCGTCGGCAGACACCATCGGCTGGTCGGCGGCAGGTGCAGGGTCTATGATCTTGAGCCTGTTGGCAGCTACCCAAAGCGTCTGGCTGCCCGTTTCCCAGCGCAGAAAGCCCTGTGCATCCGGCCCGCGGCGTGTGGTCGACTGCCCCATGGCTTCTATAGCCTGAGAGGCGCGAAGCTGTTTTTCCTTGTCTACAATGAGGTGGATGCTGCACATAAGGTCATTTAAATTAAAAACAAGTATGACACACCCTGCATAATACTTATCTTTGATAAAAGATCAAAAGTATACCTATGGCGCAAGTAACGATAGAATTAGACAATCAGGTGGCTGAAAAGCTGAATAACCTGGTGCGTGTTTTTGGCAGCAAAGACCTTCTTTTCAGTAGCTTCATTGAGTATCATAAGAAAAACATGCAGCGAGAAATTGCCCAACTACAGGTGGATTTAGACGCTTATGCAGATCAATATGGCATGTCATCTGACTTGTTTTATGAAAAGTTTGAGCAAGGAGAACTGGAAGACTCCAAAGACTTCATGCTATGGGCTGGTATCTATGAAATGCAGCAGGAGAGTAAGAAGAAATTAGGAGAATTGTCATGATATCAGACTATTTCCTGCAAGTAAAAAGTGTCTTCAAAGAATATACGTACATGATCTCAAGTCAGTCTATGACAGAGAAGACCTATAGTGATAAGAAAGGATTTATTGAAGGAGCCATCATTTTTTATGATGACAGCCAATTAGACTTTGCTGAGGTAAAGGATACAGACCGGCAGGCTAAGATCAAGTACCGCTATCATTATATGGACAAAGATCAGCACTTGATTTTCAGGTATGACAACGCCAGACATTATCCAGCACTTGCCAATTTCCCGCATCATAAACATACTGCCGAGGACGTAGAAGGCGTTGAAGAGCCTGCCATCCATGATGTCTTATCAGAGATAGCATACATCATAGCAAAAAATACAACGTAGCATATCACAATACTTTGCACAGGTCTGTGAGACCGGCAGTCGCCACCGCCCGGCGGCCCGGTGCGGGCCCCGGCGGCACAGACCTGGGAGAAAACGCTCAAGGATTACCTTCCGCACTATATGGTCATAACTGTTTAACGGTTGTCAAACGCCGCTTTCCTGTTCTTTTTTACATATATCAAGAGCGCTATTAGAGAAAAGAAAGCCGCTACTATCCAGACATATTGTATGTACTGCTTCCCTGATTCGTCATAATGCATCCCAATAGTTGCTGCCGCAAGGATGTTAAAAATAAAAACCAGGCAGTTGAGTGCAAAAGCAGCGGAACCTTATGATGAACCCCATGGTTAGGACAGGAAATGGATAAAACGAAACTATTAGTTATACATTTTTTAGCTTTTTATAATTGCATTTTTTCTGTCAAACCGGACTCTTTATATACCTTTTTGGGTGTCTGATAATTAAGGCTT
>JBBSNI010000524.1:0-3566 GCA_038232695.1 Cytophagales bacterium | reverse complement strand
TTGAACGTTTTTACAGTAAAGCCAAGCAGTACCGACGCCTTGCCACTCGCTATGAAAAAACAGCACGCAACTACTTGGCCTTTTGGCAAGTAGCCTGCTGCGTCATATTAACTCTATAACTGAATGTCAACACGCCCTAGTTTCTGTTTTGCTAAGGAATCAGCCGCCCGATATAGGAGCCGATGCCAAAGAGGTGTTTTTACAATTCTATTTTCCTTTTTGTAAATTCTTTCTAAAGCAACTGTTTTTTGAATTTCAGTTAAATTAAAAGTGTCTGCTATTGCATCTACCATTTCCTCACCTGTTGCAAATTCTTTCACTACTCCATTATTCTTGAATAATGTTATCAGCAATGCTTCTTCAACCTCTTGGCGGGTTGGCATTGAGAAATCTTCTAACATTTTTCCTTCGTAACTCACGAATCTATTCTTTAAGAATTATGCACCACTCCATTCTTATCTTGATAGCTTCAATAGGATCGGGAGCTTCAATGAAATAATGCTTCTTTTCATATTCATCAACTAAAAGTGCTAAAATATCTGCTTCGTCGCTTTCAGCCGTTCCCATAGGGGCATCAAAAATCGCTTCAAGCTTTTTTAAGGCTTTTTGATAATCTTCTTCCGTTTTTATAAGCCTGATATTCATATAGGGTGTTTTTTAAAGTGTATACGCCACACCCACACGCAGCGCCCCATCGCTGCGCTCAAAGTAATAGTCCAGCATCACCTCTACCCGCCAAAGGTCGGTGATCTTGCGGGCATAGCCGGCACCAAAGGCGTAATCTACTTCCCGGCCGATGAGCGGACGGAAGCGCAGGAAAATCGGCTGGATCGGATAGATGCGCATACCGGGAATGATTTTGAGCCCGCCCTCTGTCCATAGCTCCGCGCCCGCGGTGAAGGAAAGCTGGGTAAGCAGAAAATAATTCAACTCGACGCCGAACTGAGCTTTGTCTGCAAATTCAAGTGGTCTGCGGTTGTCTGTTTTGTAAGCGTCTATGTTGAAGCCTATCAAGCATTGAGATTGCGCCGCAAAGTGGACGAGTAAAAATAAGGAAAGAGCAGTAAAAATTTTTTTCATAAAAAATGGTTTTCAGGCAAAAGTAAAACCATTCCGTAGTAAAGCAAAATTTAAAAGCTGATGGTCACTCTTTATCTTTTGAGTGTATAACAAAATGGGGGCAAGCTATCACTACACCTATCACAGCGGTAGCAGGGTCCTCTTCGAGAGACCCTGCTACGGCTGTGATCGGGTAGTCAAACGCCTATGCCTTCTCCGCCAGCAGCTTTTTCAACTGGTTCAACTCATCCCGGAGGCGGGCTGCCTGGATGAAGTCCAGCTCTTTGGCGGCTCTTTCCATATTCTTGCGGGTCTTGTCTATCAGCTTTTCCAAATCCGGTTTTTCCATATAAGCGACTACCGGATCGGCGGCGATGCTTTGCTCTTCGGGCTCTACATAGGCTTTGATGGTTCGCCTGGAATCCGCCACCTTGGTTTGCCCCATGATAGATTCTCTGGATTTGAAGATCGTACGTGGCGTGATGCCATGTGCCTGGTTGTAGGCCATCTGCTTGTTGCGGCGGCGGTTGGTCTCGTCGATAGCGACCTGCATAGAACCGGTCATCTTGTCGGCGTACATGATGCACATGCCGTTTTCGTTGCGGGCAGCCCGCCCGATGGTCTGCACCAGCGAACGCACGTTGCGCAGAAACCCTTCCTTGTCGGCATCCAGGATCGCCACCAGGGAGACTTCGGGCAGGTCCAGCCCTTCGCGCAGCAGGTTGACGCCTACCAGCACATCGAACTCACCCAGGCGCAGCCCCCGTAGGATCTCTACCCGGTCCAGCGGCTTCACTTCCGAGTGGATGTAGCGGCTTTGTACCCCGGCTCTTTCCAGGTACTTCTGTAGCTCTTCGGCCATGCGCTTGGTCAGCGTGGTCACCAGCACCCGTTCTTTCACCTTCACACGCTCGTCAATCTCGCCCAACAGATCGTCAATCTGATTGATGCTGGGACGTACCTCAATCACCGGGTCAAGCAGGCCGGTGGGACGGATCAACTGCTCTACGACGATGCCTTCGGACTTTGTTAGCTCATAGTCGCTTGGCGTAGCGCTGACGTAGATGGTTTGCCGGGTCATGTCCTCAAACTCGCTGAAGGTAAGCGGACGGTTGTCCAGGGCAGAAGGCAGGCGGAAGCCATAATCGACCAGGCTGACTTTGCGGGAACGGTCGCCGCCCCACATGGCGCGCACCTGCGGCACGCTAACATGGCTCTCGTCTATGACCATGAGGTAATCGTCGGGAAAATAGTCCAGCAAACAGAAAGGACGTTGCCCGGGCTTGCGGCGGTCGAAGTAGCGGGAGTAGTTCTCAATGCCAGAGCAGTAGCCCAACTCGCGGATCATCTCCAGGTCAAACTCGGTACGCTCCTGGATACGTTTGGCTTCAATATAACGCTGGTCTTGTTTAAAGAGATTGATTTGTGCGACCAGGTCATCCTGGATCTGGTAGATGGCGCCTTTCATCGTCTCCTTTTCGGTGACAAACAGGTTGGCAGGAAAGATGGTGATCAGCCGTTCGTCGGCGATCTTCTTACCGCTGTGCGGCTCTATACGGTGAATGGCTTCGATCTCATCGCCCCAGAAATAGATGCGGTACGCAAAGTCGGCATAGGCTACAAAAATATCTACCGTGTCACCTTTCACCCGGAAATTCCCCCTTTTAAATTCAGCTTCCGTGCGGCTGTAAAGAATATCTACCAGCGAGTAGAGCAGGCGCTGGCGCGACAGTTTGTCGCCTTCCTGCAACCGGATAGCATTTTTGCCAAACTCATCCGGGTTGCCCAATCCGTAGATGCAGGAGACAGAAGCGACTACGAGCACATCCCGCCTGCCCGACAGCAGTGCAGAGGTAGCGCTCAGGCGCAGCTTTTCTATCTCCTCGTTGATCGCCAGGTCTTTTTCGATGTACAGGTTGGTGGTAGGAATGTAAGCTTCCGGCTGGTAATAGTCGTAGTAAGAGATAAAGTATTCTACCGCATTTTCCGGAAAAAACTGTTTGAATTCGCCATAAAGCTGTGCGGCCAGCGTCTTGTTATGGCTCAGCACCAGCGTCGGGCGGTTGACCTGCGCTACGACATTGGCAATAGTGAAGGTCTTACCCGAGCCGGTCACGCCCAGCAAGGTCTGGTCAGCTTCGCCTTCGTTGAGGCCCAGCACCAACTGGCGGATGGCCTCGGGCTGGTCGCCGGTAGGCTGGTAGTCTGATGTGATTTTGAAGTCCATGTAGTGTAGCAGGTAATAGCCTGTGACGGTTTGTCCAATATGCGGCTTTCCCCCTGTTAAAGACAACAAAAGAGCAGCATCTTGTTCCCTGGAAACGGATTATATTTGTTGCTTTAAAACAAGCGTACCTTCATGCTTTGGCAAGAATAGTCTGTAGCTTCTTGTTTTAAAGCAACAAGCCTTAAGAATAAAGTCTGTAAGGCTGTCCGGAAGTAAGCCGGTACACAAAACCTGGTGATGGATGACTGCATAACAGGAAAAAATGGCAGATCACCTGGTT
>JBBSNI010000523.1:0-3580 GCA_038232695.1 Cytophagales bacterium | reverse complement strand
TGAGCTCTTTTCCCGCCTTGTGCGGGTCCTGGTAATAGAACAGATAGTGCCCTGGCTTTTCGGCGTTATAGATCAGCGTTCCTTCCGTTCCCTTAGGTAAGGTGATCTGCTGGTTTCCTTTGCCCGGAGCGGCCATCCGCATGGTAATATCACGGTTAAGTGACAAAGGGGGATTGGAGAGCCAGACAGCCTCCCTGCGTTCGCCTTCCGGAAAACCCTTATAGTTGTTGTTCCGAATGATCATGGTCATCACGCCGTGATCGCTGCGCATAGGAAAGACGGTATTGTCTATATCCACCGTCTTTTGCTGCTTGTTGCTCCAGCCTAAGGCATTAACTACTTGTTTGAAAAATTCTGGCCGAAAGAGCGTATGGAGGGTCAGTCCGCGCGACTGCAAGAACTCCGGTTTGTCCAGTATAGGCTTGATCGCGTACTTTTCTTTCATCTCTCTGGTCTGCCTATCCACCAGCGTCCTGTCCTCGATTCTACTAGGTTCCGGTGCTTTCCTGGCGGTAGCCGCTTCCCCAGCGGCAGAGGCACTGTATAAGACAGGAGCTACTCCGCCGAAATGTGCTTTGATGTAGCCGTTAACCTCCTTACGATTATAGTTGTACTGCCAGTTGAGCACATCAATAGCATCCCCCTTTTTGCCGTTGCTCATATCCATGAAGAAAGGTTTCGTATCAGGATTAGGATACACCACGATGGTTTCCTCTCCCCTTCGGTAAGTCTGACTCTTTGAAGAGCCCAACAGTCCTTTTTTAGGGTCGTGGGTAAATCCTAAATCGGTAAGCAGCCGATGGGGGTCCATCCTGCAGGCTGCTTCCCGCCAATCATAGGCGATGGTCGTTCTTGGGACGGAACGAGAGGAAAGGGTAGGCAGGGCGCGCTCCAGCATAAACAAGTCGGTAGATTGGTTGAGATGAGAGGATTTTTGCAAACTCTTATGCAGGTCGCTTTCATTGAGAATGGGAACCGGTACGTTACCTGCGTTGAGTACTTTGCGGGCAGCAAAAGCATGTGAGAACGTATCGGCTGTTAGCCCTGGCACGCCGGTAAACAACTCAACAGCCTTACGTCCGCGCCCAATTCTCATCAGGGATGTTTCCGCATTTTCAGTGGTAAACGTCTTTTCATCGATGGGAAACTTGCGGCGCACGCTGGCAAAGGCTTCGCTGATTTTCTGAAAGTTTTCCGGGGTAGGCTTTACCCAAAGCTGAACATTATTAAAATATTTGCTGTCTACGTATTTACGCATAGCAAAGTCGCCTACGGCCAGGTAATCCACGCCAAATTTGTTGAACAAGGCTGTTACTTTTTCCTGTTCCGGGCTACTTAGAGGGGGAGTCATGGTCGGCACTCTTTAGGGTGGAAAAATAAGATGAAGGGCGGACGGTTTCATGTTCACGACGATCATATCCCGGCGGGGCATGAACCCGGCGGGGTCCGCCACGAGGGTCGTTGTCACGAGGGTACCATTCCGGCAGGCCATCGTCGCCTGGCACCCATATATGGGAAGAGAAAGCTTGGATTTCTTCGGGCGTGAAGGAAACGTCTGCCCAACTATCTTCTTCTGGGCGGCATTCCGTTGTCCAGTCCTCGCCTACGGCGTAGTCGTGTACCCAGCGGGTTAACACTTCTTTTTCCTCCAGGCTTCGGTGAGACCAGGTAGCATATGCTGTGATGACTTCTTCTAAAACCGGGGTGGCATCTTCCAGGTAAAGGATAGCCGGTGGCGATAAGATTTGCATGCTAAGGAGTGATTAAAGGGTGAGAAACGTTTAAGTAGGGCATGAGGGTGAGGTGAATCAAATGCTGCTGTGTCAAATCCGGTTTTATGAGTAGGATGAGCGGACAAGGCCATTCCTCTGGTTGATAGCGAACTTTCACCGGCACCCCACCGCACAGATTTTCTAAGATGGACGCTGGGCTGTCTTCTTCAGAGACAAGTCCTAAAAATTGTAGTTTCTGCAGGCTTTCCGGATCAAGAGCGTTCTTGAGCGTTTGCATTTTTTCAACAGCCAAACGTGGGGGTGCTGCATCTGAGAAAGAAATAGCAGTCGCCTCAAAACTTTCATCCTCCTTCTGATTCAAAAAGGCTATATCTTCCTGATAGGCTGCATCAGCAGATGCTTTTGAAATAGTATCCGGATCTGTTTTCTCAGCACGCAGTGCTTCCAGCACTATGTCCTCTATGCTTGGGTCGTCTTCTGACAGGTCATCAGCACAAGTATCATAATTTACAGGCTCATCTTCCATAAGATTGGTTTTTAAGATGTAGTGATACTACAATTTTTATAATAAATTCGTAATTTTATGTTTTTAAACAAGTTTTATATTGAAACTATAAAGATGTAGTAATACTACAACTTTATAATTAATAATAAAACAACACATCCATTTTTTTATCATAAAAATTGTATATGCTAATGTAAGTGTATATTACATCGTCATACCTCACATACATAGCATATCTGTTTGTCAGATAATTGCCTGAGACAAAAAGGGTAGGGGAGACTCAGGAGGCGGGCATAGAAGCGTCACGTTTCTCTTTGATGAGATGCTTGAGGGCAGGGTCAGATTTGATTCGTGTGAGTTCTTTGCTGATGATATCTTTGACGTCCTGTCGAATACGGTAGTAATTCCTCTGGATGATTTCTTCGGTTCGGTCCGTTCCATGGCTATCCTGAAAAAGGAACCGATTAAAGGCTGGAACGTCTAGGAAGGAAGCCTTATCGGCTTTTGTTTGTCTCGGGTCTACCATCACATCGGCATGAAACACCTTCCGTTTGATCTTCTGCTCTCGTTCATCGGCTACCGCCCCTACAAAAGTCCCCTGGCTTAACTCGGCCATGACTGAGGCTGGTATCCGGGAATCCAACTGGGTAGAGATCGTCACGCTGGTACCGGTGTTGCTGGTGGTTACGGACTGCTTTTTCTGGTTGATCTTGCCAAAGCGCTCGGAAAGTTTTCGCCCTGTGTCACCCGTTACCTGACCGACAAAGATATTACCGATAATGTTCTCCGTCACGGTGGCTTCCGGCTTACCATAGTCCCGCTCTAACTGGGAGAAATCCTGGAAGCCTAGCAGGGTAGCCACCAAATTCTCACGCGCCGTAGCGATCAACCGATCCAGCCCTTTGAAGTAAATGGTGGCTAACTCATCAATGATAAGGGCTGAGGGAATCCGCCCCTTTTTATTGACCAGTTTGACCAGCCGGGCATTATAGAGCCCCAGGGCGGCTCCGTAGATGGCCTCTCTCTCAGGATTGTTACCCACACAGAGAATCTTAGGTTCCTGCGGATTGTTGATATCCAGGGTAAAGTCATTGCCCGACATGGTCCAGTAAAGTTGGGGAGAGGCCAGCCGGGCCAGTCCGATCCGCGCCGAAGCGATCTGTCCTTCCAGTTGGTCGGCCGCTCCTTGCTCGTAAGCTGACACAAAAGGCTTCACGTACACATCCAGTTCCGGATAAGCACTCAGGATGGGAAATATTTCATCGTACTGAGCGCTGATCAACTCGATGACATGAGGAAAGGTACAGTATTTTCCCTTTTCATAAAGCTTTAAAAACCAGAT
>JBBSNI010000522.1:0-3580 GCA_038232695.1 Cytophagales bacterium | reverse complement strand
GAAACCATAGCGGCAGCCATTAGGCAAACAAAGCAAAAAATCTTCTTAGGCATCAGCTTTCATTACTAAGCGCTACGGTCTTGCCCGTTTTGAACGACTCATCGGCTGCCAGCACCACGCGGAGGCTGTTGATGGCATCCCGGTGGTGTTGCGACAAATCCATATCTTCCCGGATGGCTTTCAGAAAGAGTTGCTGTTCCAAATCGCACAGCCCTTGGTGGTCGGGCTCGTCGGTGGTGTTGATGATCTCATCGGGTTGGGTGAACTTACCCTGCGCGTCGCGTTCGGCGCGGTGCAGTTTCAGGGCGTTGGTTTTGGTATGAGAGTCTACATTGTCGGAAGCGATCTGCGAATCCATGATGCTGACGCAGCCTTTCGGGCCGATCACATCTTTGACAAAAAACGCCGTTTCGCTCATCATCGGCCCCCAGCCGGCCTCGTACCAGCCTACCGAGCCGTCGGCAAAAGTGACCTGCAACTGTCCGTAGTTGTACATATCCTTGGCCACCTCGTCGGTCAATCGTGCGCCGATGGCGCTAACCCGCACAGGTTTGGATTGCGTCATCAGGCACATCACGTCTATGTAATGTACGCCGCAGTCTACGATGGGCGACATAGACTTCATCAGGTTCAGGTGCGTTTTCCAGGTTTGTCCGCTGCTTTGCTGGTTCAGGTTCATGCGCATCACCAGGGGCTTGCCCAGGGTTTTGGCAATTTCTATAAACTTCTTCCAGGCAGGATGTACGCGGACGATATAGCCGATCAGCAGCTTTTTGCCGGTTTCCTGTGCCGTCCGGGCAATGGTTTCGCACTGTTCTACGGTTTCTGCCAAGGGTTTTTCTACGAACACATGGGCGCCGGCTTGCAGGCTTTTGATCACATAGTCGGCATGGGTATCCGGATAGGTATTGACAGAGACAGCATCCGGGCGGGTTTCCGCCAGCGCCTGTTCAAAGTTGTCAAACTCCGGCAGTCCGCCCAACTCATCGGAGAGCTTTCGGCGGCTTTCCGGGCCACGGCTTACGAGCCCTGCGATCTCAAACTCAGGCATTTTATGGTAGGCACGGGCATGGGAAGCGCCCATGTTGCCACATCCTACAACTAATACACGGATAGGTGGGTGCATTGCTTTTCTTTGGGTTTATAGGTTACTACAAAAACCTTTTCTGACGTAAAAGATTGTAATATTAAGCATTTTTTTAAAGCACTACTTAGCCACTATATGAAAACTTCCCTACTATTTTTTTTGAGTTCCTTTCTGTGGAGCCTATGCATCGCCCAGACCGACGTAGACGCTGATGCAGCCAAAGTGAACACTTCCTTTGTCATTGTCAATGGAGACGGAATGACCAGCTCTGCTGAGCCTATCAAGACGAAAATCCTGACGCCTGAAAAGTATAACATCACGTTGGCAGACTTACCTGCCCCTTATGCTACCGAATCGGCCAAGCAAAATCCGAAAGAACTGGATATGCCCAAGGAGCCGGTACTGGAAGTGCCCGAAGGGTTCCGGGTGAATATCTTTGCCAAAGGGCTGGACAAGGCGCGCACTTTGGCAGTAGCACCCAACGGCGATGTGTTTGTGGTGCAATCCAAGGAGAACAAAATCGCTATACTGCGGGACACCAATCAGGACGGCGCCGCCGACGAAATCTTTACTTTCGCCGAAGGCAAAAAGCAGGGATTGGATCAGCCTTTCGGCATCGCCTTTCACAAGGGTTACCTGTACATTGCCAATACCGATGGGGCAGTCCGTTATCCTTACCAGCCTGGCCAGACGCAGATGAAGGGCGAGTATGAAGACTTCATCACCGGCATCTCTCCGGGAGGCTACAACCAGCACTGGACGCGCAACATTCTTTTCCATGAGGACAAGGTATACTTTACGGTAGGCTCCGAGACCAACGTAAAGCCGGAAGAACTGCCCAGGGCTTCTATCCAGGTATTCAACGAAGATGGCAGTAACCAGCAGACCTATGCTTCCGGCATTCGCAACCCGGTAGGTATTTCTATCAACCCCACCACACAACAACTGTGGGCTTCTGTGAATGAAAGGGATAAACTGGGCGACGGGCTGGTGCCGGATTATTTTACTCATGTAGAAGAAGGTGGCTTCTACGGCTGGCCGTATGCTTACCTTTCAGCGTCCAACGTAGACCCGCGGCGCGAAGGAGAAAAGCCCGAACTGGTCGCAAAAACCATTACGCCTGACGTACTGTTTGAATCGCACTCCGCGGCGCTGACCAACGTCTTCTATGAAGGCGAACAGTTTCCAGAGGAGTATCGTGGCGATGCTTTTGTGGCTTTTCATGGAAGCTGGAACCGATCGCAAGGCACGGGCTATAAAGTGGTGCGGGTTCCGTTCGACGAGAACGGCAAGCCGGAAGGCGGCTATGAAGATTTTGTAACAGGCTGGTTAGCCAAGCCCAAAGTACCGGCAGCCTGGGGCCGCCCGGTCGGCGTAGCCGTAGCACAGGACGGCAGCCTGCTGATCGCAGAAGATACGAATGGGGTGATTTATAGAGTCAGCTATGTGGGGTCTTAAAATACTATTTTTGGTAATTTTACTATGTATTCCATCGCTGACTTAGTGTCAGGCAGTAGATACCAGCAGGTTTAAGTTGAAAGAATTCATTTTGACATTGCCGAACTATATGCCCGGATTTTAAGAAAAGCGATGTTTACACTATAATTGGAAAATACAGCAATAAAAGCTGAGTTGATCAAATACCAGTAACCATCCTGCTGACCGGGCATCCCGGCGCCCCTTATTATGAAAAGAAATTGTCCTGTCTATATCGTCTGCCTGTGCCTGACTTTTGCGTGTGCCGAAGAAGTAAAGAACACCCGCTTGTCTTCGCTTCAGCATGTCAACCCGCTCATCGGGACGGCGGCGAGCACCACGGAAACGGCCCGGCTGCATAGCGAGGCAGGCTCCGAGCTGAGAGGGCAGACTTTTCCGGCAGTGGGCGTACCCTTCGGCATGACGCAGTGGACGCCCCAGACACAAGCCTCCGAGCAAAAATGCCTGTCGCCCTACTACTACCGCGACGACAGCCTGCAGGGTTTCCGGGGCAGCCACTGGATGAGCGGCTCCTGCACCCAGGATTACGGCAGCGTAACGCTAATGGCTGTTAGCGGAACGCTTGAGGTACAGCCCGGCCGCCGCGCTTCTGCTTTTACCCATACGCAGGAAGTCTCCACACCCTCTTACTATTCGGTCAGGCTTGACGACTACCAGCTACAAGCGGAGGTCACGGCGGTGTCTCGGGCAGCCATGCTGCAGTTTACACCCGAAACCAGTGGAGATGTTTACCTGGTCATCGACCCTAACAGCGACGAGGGAGAGGGCTTCGTGGAGATACTGCCCGAACAGAAGGAAATAGTGGGCTTTAATCCGGTACATCGTATCTACCAGGGCTGGGGCGAAAGCGCCGGGTTCAGCGGTTACTTCTGCATCCGCCTGGAGCAGCCTTTTGAAAGCTATGGCATCTGGGAGGATACCCTGATCCGGGAAGGTGAAAAAAATATTCAGGCAAGTGGGCAGGCGGTGGGAGCGTATGTCAGGATGGCTTCCGGG
>JBBSNI010000521.1:0-3582 GCA_038232695.1 Cytophagales bacterium | reverse complement strand
TGTATCACTCACTGACAAGTGTACAGGCTGTCGTGCGCAACGCCAAAGACATTGTTTATGCCTCTCAGATCGCCGCTGACATTGGGCAGTACCAAAAGGAAATGATGGATTTGGCAGGAGAGCAGCCTGCCCTGCTCGTCGTGGCTGCCAAAACAGAACTGGTGTTAATCAACCGGACGGCAGACCTGTTTTTGTATATCTACAGCATCGCTGTGGTGGGAGGAGATATCAATTTGATGAACAATGCGGAGCGTCTGGCGGTGATCCGCCGGGTGATCGATGAGTTAAGGGTGATGCGGGGACTGGCCTACGGTGTGGTTCGCCGGATGCGCGTCGCCCGCCGGGCAGGCATACTGCGTACCCTCGATCCTTTCAAGACACAGTATCCCAACCATGGAGCAGCCATTGCCGAGTCACTGTTAGAAGAATTCAAACGAATCAAATGAAGACAAACCTTCTTATCGTATTAAGCCTAATGACCTTCGCTACGCTCGTGAGCTTCTCAGCAAGGGGCCAGGGGGCCACGGAAGTGAAGAGCCGTGCCACAGACAGGCAGCTAAAGAGTATGGTGTTTATGAAGTGGGACAAGCAATACTTTCGTCCTCAGTGGTATTATTGGCTTTTTCACAACCGGTACCGCAAAGGGCAGGACCGTAGGACCCTGCTTCAACTGCTTCCTGCAGCAGCGTTCCTGCATCTCAACGAAGACAAGGCAGAAGAGCAGCAGGCGCATACCGATGAGATAGGACGGCAGGAGCTTTGGACGTATATCAATTATACGGCTAACGCGCATTACCATCTCATCTTCAAGGCAAGGTTTGAGAGTTTAGCAAAACAGTTCGCTGCCCTGATCGCCGAAGGAAAATCATCAGGCATGGAATCGTCAGTCAGGGGCCGCCTGCAGCAGGAACAGGAACGATTAGAAGACGAGGTAACAATCATCCGGGAAGGCTATATGAACGAAGGCATCAAAAGCGAAGAGTTCCTGCGCATCGCCCAAGAGATGGAAAGTCTGCAAGGGTTGCTCACTGAGTTGGTGCATGTCTACCGGATACGCAGCCGCTATCAACCCTCCCCCTTATGAGAGAGCTTCTTGACCGGAATATGATGGCGTTGCTCGACGGGCTGTTTCTCTCTATCCGCGATTACCTGGATGTGTTCGTGGCCGATGCGCAGGCACTGACCGCCATCTTTATGCTCCTGTACTTCGGCGTGAAGGCCTTTGGTATCATCGCAGGAGATGAAAAGTGGGAGATCATGCCCCTGTTGCGCCCCTTTGCCCTGGCGTTGGTCGTGATCTACTGGGGAGGCTTTATCGATCTTTTCAACGTGCTCACAGACAAAGTAATCAATCAGACCAGCCGAAGCCTGTTCAACGACCGCATTGATCAGATTGATGCTGTGATGCTGCAACGCCATGAACTGCTGCAACAGCTAGCCGAAGAACTCATCACGCGCAGCGCAGAAGTTGAAGAGATACAGAACATGCAACAGGAAAACAAATCCGTAGAGATCATGGGCATTGATATCAGCGGATTGTTCGATGGCCTGAAAGGCTACTATATCCTTGTCATGAGCAAACTCAAGTATTGGATGATCAACGTGGTAGAATATATGATGATCGCTATCTTTCAAGCCTGCGCCTATGTCCCTTTTTTCTTCCAGGTGATCTTTGCCGGCTTTCTGGTCACGTTTGGTCCCTTTTCCTTTGCCTTCAGCGTACTGCCGGCTTACAGGCATGAATACGCACACTGGATTGCCCGCTACCTGTCGGGGGCTATCCTGGGGGGCATCGGCTACATCGTGCTCTCCCTGGCTTTGGTGGTGTTGCAGTACGGGTTAGAGCGGGAAATAGAGGTGCTGCAATATGTGATGGGAGACGAGGCCGCTTTTCTCATCTATGTCACCCATAGTGATACCTCTACCTTGTTTTTAGCTTCGCTGGCCTTGGGCGCGGTAGCCATGCTGACCGTACCCATCATCAGCACCTGGATACTGCATACGCATGGGGTAGGAGCGGCCGTGAGTGTACTTACCCGCGCCAGCATGTCAACAGGTACCCACATGGTAAAATAGCATTTTAAAACGTATCTCTTATGTTACTGCAAAACATTGAAAGTAAGATCAGATTAGCCTTTGTGGTTTCCGTAGGTAGCTTCCTTACCGCCCTTGTGATGGTAGCAGGTGTACTTTACTTTGCCCACCGGCTCGTCATAGACAGCCGTGAATACATCTATGTGCTGGATGCCGGGGTGCCTGTATTGCTGAGAAGAACCGATGTAGACTTCAACAGGAGGGTGGAGTATGAGGGCCACATTCAACTTTTTCATACCCTGTTTTATACCCTGGTGCCAGACGATGAGTACATAGAGCGGAACATGGAACAAGCCATGTATCTCATTGACAAAAGCGGGATCACTGAATACAATAACCTCAAAGAAAAAGGGTACTACAACGCCATTATCTCTACCTCTTCGGTGGTCTCTATTCAGACGGATTCTATCAAGCTGGATATGGAAACGCTCAGGTTTACCTACTACGGTACGCAGCGTATTGAGCGGACGACCAGCATTACCAAACGAAGACTGGTGAGTGAAGGCAGTATCCAAGACCTGAACCCACGCTCAGACAACAATCCCTTTGCAGCCCTGATCCTGAACTGGAGGACTATATTAAACGAAGATATCAGCCATGTTAAAAAAAGATCATTTTAGTCGCCTGCGTCAACAGCTTGAAGGGGTAGGGGAGACCTTCAGCCGCTCGGCAGCCCGAAGTAGCCGGCGACTCCGGAAAACTAGTAGCAGGGTGCGGCTTCATATCAATGAGCGCGCCGGTCTGGTGATGTTGCTCATGACCATGATACTGCTGGTGGGTTTGGCGGGGGTACTGCTTCACCGGAACCGTCTCCATACGAACCAGCGGGTAACAGCGCAACAAATCTTCCATCAGGGCAGCGCGATCGGTGAAAAACTTTCATCGCCTGTCTTATCAGGGTTTGAGCAAAAACTGAACATGTCCCTGCTGGAAAGGCAGTTGGAGCAGATCCTTCTCAAAGACAGCCTTACCGGCAGGGACAGCCTGTGGTTACGGCAAGTAGATCAATACCTGAACTCAAAAACAAGAAGCTATGGAAAAGACCCAAACCCGACAAGTCCGCAGGCAGGCAGGAAGTAGCAACGCTCTACCCCTTTGTCCCTGCAGGCAAGCAGACCCCAATGTTTTAAGATCGGCGGCCTATGAGGTTTTAAACTATTTGAGAGAAAAAAGACAGTATGCCCATCAAGAATTCACAGCGCTGGAAGCAACGCTTCAAAAAGAACTGGACAAAACCGGGCTGCGTAAGTCCCATGAAAGGTTATACGAGCCTATCCTGGAGGGGCTCAGTGTCATCAAGGAAGACTTGGAAGAGGCTAAAAACTCTCTGATCCATAAGAATGAGCAGTACATAGCTGCACGGGATTTCTTGTCCGAGACAGGAAAACGCTGGATCCGGCAGGAAGTGATAAGGGGTACCTTTCAAGTGGCTAACGGACAGCAGGCTTCCGTCGTAGCCTCTCGTATCCATGCCATTGACAAGAAGCT
>JBBSNI010000520.1:0-3613 GCA_038232695.1 Cytophagales bacterium | reverse complement strand
TTGAACGTTTTTACAGTAAAGCCAAGCAGTACCGACGCCTTGCCACTCGCTATGAAAAAACAGCACGCAACTACTTGGCCTTTTGGCAAGTAGCCTGCTGCGTCATATTAACTCTATAACTGAATGTCAACACGCCCTAGTACCTGAATTTTTCCATGCCAGAAAAGTTGGTGAAGATATTAGCTAAAGTATACTGAAGTTAAAAGCAACTGTAACAGTCAACAAACATTTAAAAAAGAAACCATGGAAGCCATTGAAAATGACCTAAAAATTAAAAAACAAACACTTGAAATGCACAGCAGCATAGCCAGACATTGGATAGACGGAGCATGGGTAGATTCTGCGCAACATGGCATTAGTATCAATCCTGCTACTGGAGAGCAAGTAGGAAGTTATGCCGATGGAGGTCGGCAAGAAGCAGAAGCAGCAGTGGCAGTCGCCTTGAGGGCTTTCCGGGAAACCACCTGGAAGCAGGATCATGCCTTACGCGCTAAGGTGCTTCTGAATATGGCTGATCAAATAGAAAAAAGCAGTGAAGCACTCATCCAGATGCTATGTGCTGAAAATGGTAAAATAGCAGCAGAAGCAAGTATGGAGGTGTTTGCAGCACCGGCATTCCTGCGTTATTGGGCAGGTAAAACCTTTACTGCAGGACGTTCAGGAGAAGTCAGGCCAGGCAGCCTTTCTGTTACCCTACGGGAAGCAGTAGGTGTGGCCGGTATTATAGCTCCATTTAATGCTCCCGTTGCCCTTGCCATACGGGCACTGGCTCCTGCCCTGGCTGCTGGTACGACCACTGTTGTAAAACTACCTGGCCTGACTGCCCAAACCAATGCCCTTCTTTGTCAAGTGATGTCAGAAGTAGCAGGCTTGCCCAGAGGTGTTGTCAATGTGATTACCGAAAGCGGCCATGAAGCTGCAAAGTTCTTGGTGCAATCTGCGGATGTTCGCGTGATTAGCTTTACTGGCAGTACCCAAACCGGAAGAGCTATTGTAGCAGCAGGTGCTGCTCAACTGAAACGCTTTAATCTGGAATTGGGAGGAAAAACACCTATGATCATTTTTAATGATGCCGATGTGGAGACAGCCATATTTACCATGGAAAAGGCAATCACCATTTTCAGCGGACAGTTTTGTATGACCGGCAGCCGGATACTTGTTCAGAGAGAGATTGCAGAAAAATTAAGAAAAGGACTTGCTGAGCGACTTTCTCAAGTGAAGGTAGGTCCTGCTTCAGATCCTGCCACTGAGATGGGCCCCATGATTGATCAAGCAAATGTAGAGCGGGTAAACAAAATAGTAGAAGAAGCCATAGCTGCTGGTGCTGAGGTGATTGTTCGGGGTGGTCCTCTCACAGAAGGTGCATTGTCTAAAGGTGCTTTCTACCGCCCTACATTGCTGGAAGTAACTAACCCGAACTTATCCCTTGTAGAGCAAGAAATATTTGGTCCTGTGGCTTGCTTACAGGTTTTTGACACAGAAGCTGAAGCTATTTCCCTTGCCAATAACAGTGAATATGGCCTTTCCGTCAGCCTCTGGTCCCGGGATATAGACAGACCTTGGCGGATTGCCAAAGCTTTACAGGCAGGTACCATCTGGATCAATACCTATGCTCAGGTTTTCCCTCAATTTGAAGAAGGTGGCTATAAGCAGAGTGGTATGGGTCGTTTGAATGGAGAAGCTGCCTTAGAAGATTTCCTTGAGTACAAACATATTTCATTTAATCCAGGAGCTGGTGTATAGGCCTTAGCTGGCATTGGTATATGCAATTTGGTATGCATAAAATAATATCAACATGCTGCACATGAAAGGAATTATCAAAACACGCCGATACTTTATTATACAGTCCGCGATGGCTGCTGGAGCTTTGACATTAATGAACGCATGTGGAAAAAGATTTACGGTATTTAAGTCATCATTTGATCCTGATGCAATAACCAAGTTTGGAAAAAGTTTTAGCGGACATATAATCATTCATAGAACATTTTCACGCTACATTAAACCTAAAATATTTTGGTCGCCATAGCCTTGCCTAACATGCAACTACCACCTATACATGGATATTGGATGATGACATCATTCCTTCCAGCACCTGGATAGAGACATGCACAAGCATTTGCGAAGCAAGAAATGCCATTGTCTGTAGCAATGGAAGAATCATTCCTCCTGATGATATATTTTTTATATGCCGTTTTGGAAAAAATGCCCCCCGGAGGATTCATCAAGACGATATAAAGACTTCATTCACCCACCGCAAGATCATTGGCTGCGCAAGAAAGTATTGTTGTACAAGTACCAATATTGGTGTTGAGGTTGAAGGTGGAGTTCAGGATGCCTGGGGTTGAGCAGGTAGTTGTATTCTATAAGATTGTGGATGCTGGGAACCCTCAGCACCGGGCTTTGACGGCTGTTGAGCCAATCAGTGCCAATCCGGCGGGTCAATACAACGCCTCTGGCCTGCTGCCAGTCAGCGGAAAGTGTAGGGCCTATTTGCTCCAAGGTCATGACTGTATCATCAGAAATTTCCAGGGACGTCAGCACATAGGGAATAGCCACGGTGGTTTTCAGAATATGCCCAAGGTTCTCGAGAATAGCCAGCGATGAGGTCTGGAAAGTGTACAGCATATAAGCGCCGGGAAGATTCCATCGCCCTCCCTTTAGACTACTTCCTTTTCCACTGACATCATAGATATACTTTGGATGACCGATGCGGTAGACTGTCACGAGAGTACCCCGTATTTTGTTCGTATGAGCTCGGCGATGACGGCATCAGCGCCAATGCTGTTGTCTAACAGATCAAAGGGTTTGCGCTGGTCAAAATACCAGTGCGGTTGTTGCATCCACTCCAGAAAAGCTTCCCGGCTCATCAATGCCTCTTCTCCTTCGGCAAACACCTGCACTACTTTCAGAAACTGCCCGCTCTGATGCGCATTAAGCCTGGCTTCTTTTTTTAATAGATTGTAATAACCCTTTTCACTGATGGCCAGCAAATGGGCCATTTGCTTGGAAGTAAGCGTATGCTTAGCCTGGAACATCTTCAGCTCTTGGGTATCTACCCCTTGCTCAATCTTGGATAATAAATCTTCCATTGTATTTTTACTGTTCTGTTACTGTAAATATACAACAACTTTTTTAAGTGGTCCTGCATAAATAATGCGGCATTCTTAGGCTGTAAAAAGCTCATATTTAGCATTTTAGGAATTCCATTCCGGGATTGGTAAATAAAGGCACGGGTGCTTAAATACAAAGTTTGCGCTGTCGTTACGGATTCACTATTTCTTTCTCTACAAAATCAATCAACGCCTGGGTAAGGCGATCAGCAGGAATGTTTTCAGGCAGTTCCCGCAGCAACCATGTTACCTGGTAATCTACGCCTTCGCCGGGTTGAAGCTGCCGGTAAGTACCATGATTTTCCAGTTCCATGTATCCAGCCTGTGGGTCAATATATACTTCCACTTCGCCCTGTCCGGGAGTGATCCGGGCAGGCAGTACATGGTCAAATTTTTTCACGAATACTTTGCGGTCAGCCGTGACATGCGCCAGCCAGCCGCCTTGCGTAAAGGCAAAGAGCTTTTGTTTTCCACGCACGTTGTCAGTAGGATAATACAGATAG
>JBBSNI010000519.1:0-3625 GCA_038232695.1 Cytophagales bacterium | reverse complement strand
AATATTGAGTGTTGAGTGCGCCCGGCGCCCGGTTGAATATGTCCGTCCCTGCTATAGGTTGACCGCTTCAATCAGGACAGAGATGACAAAAGTACAAAGAAGAATCAAGATTAAGCGCGTTTTTAGCCAAGCAATGAAGCAGCAGTCAAGGAGTTTGAGGCAGGCAAGTATACGGTCAAGACTTTGAGTAAACTCTATGGAGTTAGCGATCAGACCGTGTATAATTGGATTTACAAGTATTCACCTTCAAACTGCCCGGTATACCGGGTCGTAGACATGGCAGATAGCCCGGATCAGAGAGTGAAAGCCTTAGAAGGCAAGATAGCAGAGTTAGAGCGTCAGGTAGGCAGAAAGCAAGAGCAGGATAAAAAGCTCATTGCTCCGCTCTGTGCCGTAGAAGCGGAATGCCGCCCACAAGAAAGAGCGATCCACAAGCGGTGTGGCTTGGAGAAGCTCTATTACCTGATCCAGCCAGACTGGATGGGAAGAGACCGCTTCTGTAGTCTGCTCATGAACTTAGGCTATGGAGTAGGCAAAGTGAAGAACTACAGACGCACGACTTACCCGGTAAGCAGCAGATATGAGTATTTGATTGAAGGCATGGTGGTGAGTCGCCGGGAAGCCGGCCGCCCCTGGCAGGTTCAGGGAGTTGAAAAGGCAGTTGAAAAAAGTAGTCAAGCACTACAATGAGAGAAGACCGCACCATTCCCTGCATTACCAGTCTCCGGCACAGTTTGAAAAAGATTGGCAAGACATGAACGAAGCACAAAAACCAAGAATAATAATATATTGCAGGGAAAAGGAAAATCTCTGCCAGGCTAGCCTGGCAGAGATGGCATCCCCTTATCCTTTCTGTGTTTTATCCAATTGATCGTTAACCAAAGCGGTCAACCTATATCAGGGACGGACAATATTTAAACACGCAACACTCAATGTTCAATACTCAAGTGAAAAATACAGTGGCGTAGACCAGTCAGAGCAGGACAAAAAAAAGCCGGATACCTGTCTGAAGGTTCCGGCTATTTTATGAGAGCGTTTAATTTACAGGCCTTTGTACTCGTTCAAATCTACCAGTTTGATCTCCACCCGGCGGCTTTCTTCGGCGTTTACTTTCTGGGTGGCCGTAGCACCGTACCCTTTGGCTTTGATCCGGCGGCGCACGATGCCGCGCTGGTTGAAGAAGTTGAGCACTTCGCTGGCTCTTTCGTTAGACAGCTTGCGGTTGGTCTCTTCATCTCCTTCCGGGGAGGCATAACCGGAAATCTCAATGCCCAGTGCCGGGTATTTTTTCAGCACTTCCAGGATGGCTTTTAACTCCTGCTGGTACGTAGAGTTCATTTTACTTTCCCCTACGGCAAAGTAAATTTTATTCACCTGTTTGAGCAGATTCTTGTCGTAGTCAGAAGGCGTCAGCGTTTTGTTCTTTTGCTTGATGGCTTCTTCTGTTACATAAAAGGTGGGCAGGGTATATACGGTCTCTTTTCCTACCTTTTTGGCGATCAGATCGTCTTCTCCGGTTTCGTCATAAAAATAAGATACCGCAGCGGCTTCAATCTTTTTGTTTTTGAGGGCATCAAACTCTATGTTCTCAATAGGTTTTGTCTGATACATCAAATCCAGCAGGTAGTTGAAAGCAGCCGTATCCGTGGTGGCAATGATAGATTCCATCATATCGTACAGGTCCAGGCTGTCGTTTTGTACCAGCATGGCTTCGTTGGCCTGGCGTACGGTGATCTCCGTCTTTTCTCCGGTATCATAGAAAGCATTCTTGACGCTTACTTCCTGCCCTACCACCACATCAAACTGCCGGATAGGTTTTAAAGTAATTTCCTGATAAAGCTGGTAAAAATAATCCTGGTTAGGGATATTGATGTTGACCGTATACGGCAGGTAGCCTTCCGACTCTATGATCAGATCGTAATTCTTACCTGGCGACAGGATGATCAGGTAGTTACCGCTCACCGGGCTGGGGTTATAAACATAGTCTACCTTCTGGCTGGCTGCTACGTCTACTACTTTAATGGTAGTAGGTACCGGTTTCAATTCTTTCTCACCTGCCAGGATTCTCCCTTTGATCATCGTCAGCGGGATATTGGCTTCATGGGCTGGCATTTCCAGGTAATAAATGTCCTGTCCGCCTTTTCCGCTTTTGCGTTCGGAAGAAAAATAGCCCATTTTCCCGTTGGCCGTCAGCGTAAAGTAGCTGTCGTTGGTAGGCGTATTGATAGGATAGCCCAGGTTTTCGGGCGTACCCCATTTGTTTCCTGTGTTATAGGTTTTGAAAATATCGGTGCCCCCCATCGTATTGTGCCCGTCAGAGGTAAAAAACAGGGTTTTGCCATCCGGATGGATAAAAGGGGCATCTTCGTTGTAAGGAGTATTGATGGCGGCGCCCAGGTTTTCAGGATTGCCCCAGGTACCGTCGGCTGTTTTTTCACATTTGTAAAGGTCCATCCCACCGTAGCCGCCGGGGCGGTTAGAGGCAAAGTACAGGGTTTTGCCGTTAGGCGTGATGCTGGCGGTTGTTTCCAGGAAACGGGAATTCACATTCTTGCCCAGGGTAACCGGCACAGACCAGCCTTTGGCTGTTTTCTGAATGGTATAGATACTGCCTGAGTTGTTTTCTCCCCCAATAAAGACCATCATTTCCTGCCCGTCGGCGGAGATACCAGCCGTACCTACATTGCTTTCTGTTTTCAGGTCAATGGTTTGCGGCGCAGACCATTTGCCGCCTTTGTCTTTGGTCGCTGTATAAATTCTCTCGACCAGTTTTCCGTTTTCTTTGCGCACAGCCGTATAAGCCATCATGCTTTCATCCGCCGTGACCAGGGGGTTGTATTCTATGTATTCGGAATTGATGTCGGGGAAGCTGTTGATCACAATTCCTTTTTTCTCATTGAGCAGAAAGGAAGCATTTTTACAGATCTCCAACTGACGGTTGACATCCTGCAACTCCTTGCTTTTGCTGCTGTCGAGCGTCTTTTTGTATTTTTCGTACTGCTCGGCGGCCTGCTGTATCCTGATGTCTTTGTGGTACATCTGCCCAAGGTAGTAATGCACTTCGGCAGGCACGGGGCTTGTCGCTTTTTTGCTAAGGGCATATTCCAGGTAAGGAAGGCTCTTGTACTGCTCGTTGAGCATAGGCGCGTATGTATAGCAGACACCCAGCCTGTAATGCACCACTGGGTCTGTCACCCCATTGTCAACGGCTTGCTGATACAGCGGCAGGGCCGCTTCGTAGTTTTTAGCCAGCTCAAAAAACTTGTTGGCGCGGTCTATCAGCGCGCCGTCAGAGCCCTGGGCTGACAGCCGAAGACAGGTAATACCTATCAAAAGAAGGGTAAAAATAAGTTTTGTTAGTGTCTTTGTCTTGTTTTCGGTACGTAAGCTTTGTGTCTGCGCAAGGGTAGCTGCTTTGACACGGTAAGCATCATATTCTTTTTCCATAGTCATAAATAATTTAAAAAGCCGTGTATACACAGGAGTTTCCGGTGGTATACGCTCTTTAAAACTATGGATAATGCCATGCCCGCAAAATTTATTTTTTGTCAAACGGCCGCCATGTACTATTTTGGCTGACAAAGAAACATTCCTTTGCTCTTTCCGAAGAACTATTGAGGAACTT
>JBBSNI010000518.1:0-3634 GCA_038232695.1 Cytophagales bacterium | reverse complement strand
CGCTACTTTTACCTTAAATGCAGCAGTGAATTTGCGCTTGTCTTTCTTGTTCATAAGGATCAAATTTAAACAGGTTAATCTACTTTATTAGCCTGTCCTAAATTTGGGGTGCAGCATACCTTTCCCAAACTTTAGCATCAATCCGTTACAAATGCCTGCGATAAGCTGTATGATACCGAAGATAGGGTTGCCTTTTGCTAAAAACTCCACCCCGCCCACAAGGAACAACAGACTGCTAAGGATGAAGGTGGCTTTTATAAACCTTTCTTTGGTTTCCTTTTCCATATTGATATCTCATACCTAAACAAGGTGCTTTTTAAAGATGCTGTGGTTGAAATTTACATAAGTTGTCGTAACAATCACAATCCTGCCTCTTGATACGGCAGAAATGGTACATTAATCTTCAATGCTATGTCTCCCATGGAGGGTCAGGATGAAAAATTATGTACAACGTGGTTTATATATAGCTGACTATCAGGCTATTACGCATCTTTCAAACCTGGTGATTAGGCTTACCTACGTCGAGTGACAATAGTCACCTACTACAAATGACTATAATCACTGGCATCAGATGACCTTACGCACTGACATCAAGTGACCGTAGTCACCGACACCGAGTGACCTTGCTCACCGACATCAAGTGACCATAGTCACTGGCGTTATGGAAGATAATCACCTGCAAATCTATTGTTAGCACGCGTCAATGCCTCAATATATTCTTTATTTGTTGTAATATTCTTACTTGAATAACCTTCGTGCTCTTTATAACAAGATATTTGGCTCTATGTAGAATGTATTATCTTAAATAATGTAAAAAACAAAATTTAATTTTGGTATTTAAATTACTATCATTTACTTTTACCCATCATTGTCATAAATATCAAAATATTTTACTGTTTATATTACTTAGCCTATGAGCCCTATCACAAGAAGAACGTTTCTGCAACGCTTTTCTGTACTTGCCGGCAGCAGCTATCCCGCTATGATGGCATTAGGAATGATCCAAAAAGCACCTGCCAAACCTTTCCAACTGCAAGGCAGCGGCCAGGGCACCAAAGTGATCATCCTGGGTGGCGGACTCTCCGGGCTGACCTCCGCTTATGAATTAGGCAAGTTAGGCTACGACTGCACGGTGCTGGAAGCCCGGTCCCGGCCCGGCGGACGTGTCTGGACGGTGCGCGGCGGTACGGAAGAAACCGAAGAGGGCGGCCCGACACAGCGTTGCCGCTTCGACAAGGGGCAGTATCTCAACGCGGGCGCTTCCCGTATTCCGCACCACCATGAAATCTCCCTGCACTACTGCCGCGAACTGGGCGTGCCGCTGGAAATCTTCAACAATATTAATGAAAATGCCTACCTCTATGCCGAAGGAAAAGGCCCTTTATCTAACCGCCCCGTCCGCATTAAGGAAATATCTTACGACATGCGCGGCTATATGTGTGAGTTTCTGGAAAAAGCCATCCACCAGGATGCCCTGGACCTGCCGCTGACCCAGGAAGACAAAGAAAAGTTCATAGAATACCTGCGCGTAGAAGGCGACCTGAACCCCGACCTGCTCTACCAAGGAGGCGACCGCCGGGGCTACAAAGCTTCACCCGGCGCCGGTAACCTGCCCGGCGAGTATTCCGACCCTTACGGCTTTATGGATATGCTGCATTCCGGCTTTATGGACCCTGCCATGTCCAACCTGCCCGTCTATACGCTGGACTTGCAGACGACCCTGCTCCAGCCGGTAGGCGGTATGGACAGGATCCCGTATGCGCTGGCAAAAAAAGTCAAAGACGTCGTATCCTATGGAACTGTCGTGCAGGAGATCAGAAAAACAGACGACGGCGTACAGGTAGTGTACCAGGATAAGGAAGGTAATGTGCAACAACTGGAAGCTGCTTACTGTATCTGTACGCTGCCGCTGCCGGTGCTGGCCAACGTCAAGAACAACCTTGCTTCCAACATACAGCGCGCCTGCGACTTTGTGGACTATAAAAAGACGTGCAAAGTAGGCTTACAGTTTAAAAGAAGGTTCTGGGAAGAAGACGACGGCATCTATGGCGGACTGAGTCGCACCAGCCAGTCTATCACCCAGATCATGTACCCCAACTATGATTATATGGGCAGCAAAGGCGTGTTGAAAGGGCTGTATAACTTTGGCGAAAAAGCCATAGAGACCGGCAACTTATCGCTGCTCGCCCGGCAGGTAATGGCCTTAGACCAGGGAAGCAAAATACATCCGCAGTACGGCGAGGAGTTCGAGAATTCTTTCTCGCTGGCCTGGCACAAGATCCCCTACGCTATGGGCGGCTGGGCAGAATACAGCCAGGCCACGCGGCAGCAGTTTTACCCCGACCTGATCAGGCCCGACGGCAACGTCTACTTAGCAGGCGAGCATACTTCCTACCATACGGCCTGGATGGCAGGCGCTTTTGCGTCGGCCAGAAGGACGGTGGCGGAAATTCATGCCCGGGTGACCGAAGGGGCTGTGCAATATCAATCCAATGAGTAAATCAAATTTTCCATATCCTAAACCCCATGATAGTATGTCTACACCTATGAACAGAAGAAACTGGCTGAAATCCGGCGCCATGATGGCCGGTGGTTTTGCCCTGACGCCCGCTATGAAGTGGAACGCTGCCAATACAGCCAACCACGTTGCTGCCGGGCTATACCGCTTCCCGTTTGAAGAGGAAGCCCGCCTGCTCAAAGCGCGTCCGCAACTCAAGGCACGGCTGCTGGCCAACGAAAACCCATTTGGTCCCTCCAAAAAGGCCAAAGAAGCCCTGAGGAGCGAGATAGACAATGGTTACCTGTACGGCTTTGACAAGACCGCCGAGTTTACCAAACTGGTGGCCGACAAGCACGGGCTGAGCAAGTTTGAAACCATGTCGTGGGGGCCTTCCCGCCCCTCGCAGATCATGCTGGGCGCAGGCTCTACCGAACTGTTGTTGGCTGCCTCTGTCGCTTTTGGGCAAAACGGCGGGCGCATTCTCTCGGCCGACCCCACGTACATGTCGCTGATCCGCACGGCGCAAAACGTAGGCGCGGAGTGGGACACCGTCCCGCTGACCAAAGAGTATAAGCACGACCTGAACAGGATGGCAGACGCTGTTTCGGATAAACACAGCCTGGTGTATATCTGCAACCCCAACAACCCGACCGGCACCTCGGTAGACCCCGAGGAGTTGCGGTCTTTCTGCAAAGAAGTTTCCAAGAAAAAACCCATCTTCATCGATGAGGCCTACATAGACTACACGCCCGACCCGGACAAATATTCTATGGCAGATTTGGTAGCCGACGGCTACAATGTGATTGTGACGCGCACCTTCTCCAAGATGCACGCTTTTGCCGGCTTACGGATCGGCTATACGCTGGCGCAGCCGGAAGTCATACAAGAGATGAGCAAGTACAGCAACGGGGGCGGCAACATTGCCTGCACCTCTATGGCGGCCGCCATTGCCTCTTACAACGATACGGAGTACCACCAGTACGCCAGAAAGATGAACAAGCGGTCGAAGGACTTCCTGTACAAAACCTTGCAGGACGCAGGCTACGAATACATCCCCTCGGACACCAACTTTGTGTTGTTCCCTGTCAGGATCGACAGCGAGCGTTTCACGTAGGAGATGATGAAGCGGGGCGT
>JBBSNI010000517.1:0-3636 GCA_038232695.1 Cytophagales bacterium | reverse complement strand
TTGGCATTGTTGAGAAAGTAGTATCTTCCCAAAGCACCCCACACCCCATTGGTGAGTTGCAGCGGGTCGCGAGGATCAATCTGATCAAACCACATCAGCGGACGCAGCACGGAGGCCGAACCAAAGCTGATCTTTTGCAGCCCCAGCCGAAGCTCTAACTGTTTGGAAGAATACCGCGCCCAGGCACGATAAGGCGATACGTCAGCGTCTGTTACCACTGCATCAAAGGGGTGAAAGTTCAGGGAAGCAAACAGGTTAGGAGAAGCTTTGAAATCAAGAAGCTTTTTATTTTTCAGCGGTATGCTATAGTTCAGTTCAGGAATGTAGCGGAGTCCAAGCCCGATTTCCAAATCGCTGCTGCTGCTGTAGTTCGTCCAGCCTTGTGCTTGTCCGTCAAACTCAAAGGTGGGTTTAGTCTGGGCGGCGGCCCTTTGCATGAGCAGCCAGAGGAGCGTGAGCGTCAGGATGAGGGCGGGGGCTTTCATTGATCATCTTTGGATGAAATACCATAGAAGAAAAAGTTGGTCAGTTCCATGATCAGTGCTTGCAGGCTTTTGTACATCGCCAGCAGTTGTTCATCAGTTACCATTTCATTGATCTTGCCGATGAAATAGACAATAAACTCAGGTTTGACGTCTTTTCTCAGCCAGCCTTTGCGTTGTGCGATAGTAAATGTATGTAAAATATCGTTGGTACCCTGCTTTCTTTTTTCAGCCATAAAATCAATCAACTCGGTTTCTTCATTCTTGTAGATGTCCATGATCAGTTCCTGACTAATCTCCTGGGTGCCTTCTTTTTTGAGAAGTATGGTTTGCTGTATTTTTTCAGGAAAGGGAATGTCTTGCGCCATAATGTTGCGGTATCTTTGCGTAGCCTTATCAAAAACTTCATCCAGCACTGTTTTAGCCAGCGCAATTTTATTGTCAAAAAGCCGGTAAAAGGTCATTTTACTGACACCTGCCTCCGTGCAAATCTCTTCGACGGTGACTCTTCGGATACCATGTTTCCAGAACAGCTTTCTATCGGTATTAACAATCTGGCGGTATTTCGACGATGGATGATGCTAAGCGTTCGGGGAGGTATTGGGAATTTTCAGGGTGATGGTGGTTCCTTTCCCCAGTTCGGAAGTAAGGCTTACCGTTCCACAGAGTTTGTCTACGATTTCTTTTACGATATACAAACCCAGTCCTGAGCCCGTTTTGGTTTCCTGGCCTCTGTAGAACATCTCAAAAACCTTATCGACATGCTCTTTGGCAATACCTTGCCCGTTGTCGCTGAAGGAAATCCAGGCCTCCTGGGGAGTGGTAACCACCCTCACCTCAATCTGCGGCTGCGGTTTCCAGGGAGCACTATAGCGGATGGCGTTGGAAATCAAGTTGTTAAAGATTATGTTCAGGCGGCGCTGATCAGTAAAGAACACGGCTTGTTGATCAATATTTAAGATTTTCTGGATATTTTCACTGTTTTCCTGATAATCATATTGCTCAAATATATCCTCCAGGGTTGCCTGAAATTCTATAGCGACTTTTTGGATTTCCATCCGTGCATTTCGTGAGTAATCCAGAATATCCCTGATAAAATGATCGAGTTTCTTGATGCTGGTCTCCTGCTTGTTAAAATAATCATTCAGTTCATCTACATCCTTTGTGATTTTGCATAGCTCAATCAGGCCTAATACAGAAGCAATAGGTGCCCGCAGATCATGAGAAGCACTGTATACAAACCGGTCCAGTTCATTGTTGGCTTTTTGCAGTTCGGTATTCAATAGTTGCAATTGTTCCAAGGACTCCTGCATCTTGATCTCTGCTTGTTTTCGGCTATCAATATCGATGTTAATACCCGAAATGCCCATCAGCTTTCCGGCATCATCGTAGTCGGGTTTGCCTTTAGTGTATATCCACTTGTAAGAACCATCCGGTTGGCAATGCCTTATTTCCATTTCATAGATGATTTCCTTTTCTATGACTTCTTGTACTTTCAGTAACAGTTTTTGCCAATCATCAGCATAAATCATCTTTTGATATTCTTCGTAAGAAGGCTCTTTACTGTTGGGATCTAATCCGAAGGACTCGAAAACTTGTTTTGACCATTCCATTTGTTGGTTTTTCAAATCCATATGCCATGTTCCCATTTTGCCAAAATCCTGGGCTTCCTCCAGTGCCTTTTTGCTCTTCAGTAGTTCCCTCAAGGCCACTCGGCGGTCAGTAATATCCTGGGTAAGACAAGCGGCGGCAGCCACCTGGTGATTGGCATCGAAAATAGGACAAACCGTAACGTTGTAGTATTTTTTAAAACGGTGGGTTTCCCACTGATTATCAGAGTTGCCAAAATTTACCTCTGTTTCAAAATTGCTTGCTGTTTCCCCACGATAAGCTTTTGTGAAAAGCTCGCTGATACCACTTTCCTTCATCAGGGAATCTTCCAATACATTAAACTCCCCCACCGCATAACGAACATCTTTTATCCCCAACAACTCCACTTGCTTTTCATTCATGCGAATAGAATAGCCATTTTTGTCATATAGTTGGAATCCCATGGGCAAATTGTCAATAATACAGTTTAGAAATCGTTCATTTTCCCGGCTTTTGGCCATCAGTTTCTGTTCATTTTTTAGCGTCTCATTCTCTGCTTCCAACACAGCTATTTTTTTCAAAAGAGCAATATCTGTTTGTGTGCCCATAGGATAGAGAGTTATTCTTTGTGCTTCAAATTAGTTTTTTCATTGGATTACTACCTATTCTTTCACTGTAATTTTTTCAAAAAATTTCTTGGAAGACAACAATCTAACTTCTAATTTTTACTACCAAGGGGCGTCTTTACAATGAAAGAGCACTTTCTCAGGAGACAAATTTGTTATTCCCACCAACGCGCATCCGGCAAGGCTTGAGACAACACAAAGCTTTCGCCGATCACAGGGGTAGCAATCATCATGTCTTCTTTTTTCGCTTTCAGCAGGCGTTCTACCGGTTCTTTCCAGGGATGAACGGCTAAGTTAAAGGCGCCCCAGTGGATAGGCATCATCATCTTCCCTTGCAGGTCTATGTGGGCTTGCAGGCTTTGTTCGGGCATCATATGGATAGCTTCCCACTTTTCATTGTACTGCCCGCATTCTATCATCGTAAAATCAAAAGGCCCGTACTGCTCACCGATCTGTTTGAAGTGAGTTCTATAGCCGCTATCCCCGCTAAAGTATATGTTATTATCCTGACCTTTGATGACCCAGGAAGCCCATAAGGTCTTATCTCTGTCGGTCAATCCTCTGCCTGAAAAGTGGCGGGCTGGTGTCGCCGTAAAGGTCATGCCGTCTATGTCAGCGGATTGCCACCAGTCCAGTTCGGTGATCTTGGAAGCTTCCACGCCCCAGTGTTGCAGATGAGCGCCTACGCCAAGAGGGACAAAAAAGTATTTGGTTTTGTCTTTAAGCTGCCGGATAGAGCCATAATCCAGATGATCGTAGTGGTCGTGAGAGATAAGGATGGCATCGATGCTTGGAAGCGGACCGGGTCGCCCTTTAGATTTGTAAAACAAAGCATAACTTTAGAAAGTACAAAATAACAAGAACCGAAAGTGCGGGTGGTGAACTACCGGGTCGCCTAGGAATTACAGACTTATCGCCCGAATTAGTCCCCTGCACTT
>JBBSNI010000516.1:0-3656 GCA_038232695.1 Cytophagales bacterium | reverse complement strand
TCTGCTGGCGTATGCCTTCGTAGGTTCGAATCCTGCTCTCCCCACGGAATTTATCTCTTTTTGTGAATTTTTAGCAACGTGTACTTGTTAGCTAAAAATTCGCTGTGTTCACTGTTTACCGGCGGGAGTAGCTCAATTGGTAGAGCGATAGCCTTCCAAGCTATAGGTCGAGGGTTCGAGACCCTTCTCCCGCTCTCTAAAAGTTCTGAGTTGCTCAGTTCTATGTTTTAAGTTTAAATTATGAACTTAGAACTAAACAACTTAGAACTTAAAAAAGGCCGACGTAGCTCAGTGGTAGAGTACTTCCTTGGTAAGGAAGGGGTCACGGGTTCAAGTCCCGTCGTTGGCTCAAACAGCTTTGCAGATAATTTCCTGTGAATGATTTTTAATTTTTAAAAACTGTAACCTGATTAACAATGGCTAAAGAAACCTTTGACCGTTCCAAACCCCACTTGAACATTGGTACGATTGGTCACGTAGACCACGGAAAAACTACGTTAACTGCTGCGATCACCAAAGTGCTGTCCGATAAAGGGCTGGCATCGATGAGAGATTTTGCTTCTATTGATAATGCCCCTGAAGAAAAAGAAAGAGGTATTACCATCAATACTTCCCACGTGGAGTATATGACCGAAAAACGCCACTATGCCCACGTAGACTGCCCCGGTCACGCTGACTATGTGAAGAACATGGTAACAGGTGCTGCCCAGATGGACGGTGCCATCCTGGTCGTAGCTGCTACTGATGGTCCCATGCCGCAAACCCGTGAGCACATACTGCTGGCACGCCAGGTAGGCGTACCTTCTATCGTGGTGTTTATGAATAAGGTAGACCTGGTAGATGATGCTGAGCTACTCGAACTGGTTGAGATGGAGATCAGAGAACTGCTCTCTTTCTACGAATTCCCCGGCGATGATATTCCTGTGATTCAGGGTTCTGCTCTGGGTGCTTTGAATGGTGAAGAAAAGTGGGTCGGCAAAGTGATGGAACTGATGGATGCCGTAGATGAGTACATCCCGATGCCGGAGCGTCTGATCGACAAAGACTTCCTGATGCCTGTAGAAGATGTGTTCTCTATCACAGGCCGGGGTACGGTCGCTACCGGAAGGATCGAAAGAGGCGTGGTCAACAGTGGCGACATCGTGGAAATCCTCGGTATGGGCGCTGAAAACCTAAAGTCTACCGTGACGGGTGTGGAAATGTTCCGCAAAATCCTGGACCGCGGCGAAGCCGGCGACAACGTAGGATTGCTGCTCCGGGGTATTGAAAAAACCCAGATCAGAAGAGGCATGGTAATCGCCAAGCCCGGCACAGTGAAGCCTCACAAAAACTTCAAAGCGGAGATTTATGTGCTTTCTAAAGAAGAAGGTGGACGTCATACACCTTTCTTCAAAAAGTACCGTCCACAGTTCTACTTCAGAACCACCGACGTGACGGGCGAAATCTCTCTGCCTGAGAACGTAGAGATGGTGATGCCTGGTGATAACGTGTCTATCTCGGTAGAACTGATCAACCCGGTAGCCATGGAAAAAGGACTGCGCTTTGCCATCCGCGAAGGCGGCAGAACCGTAGGTGCCGGCCAGGTAACGGATATTACTGACTGATAATAAGCATAAAGACCTGGCTTGTGCAAAGTACGCCAAGCCAGGTCTGTTTTTCATAGTACACGGGCGTAGCTCAGTTGGTAGAGCGACGGTCTCCAAAACCGTAGGCCGGGAGTTCGAGCCTCTCCGCCCGTGCTGACAAAATAATCATGAACAAAGTAGTTGACTTCGTCAAGGCTTCTATCGATGAGATGACCAACAAGGTCACCTGGCCTGAGTATTCATCTCTGCAAAGAAGCTCTTTCCTGGTTCTGATCGCTTCCCTGATTTTTGCCCTCATCATCGGTCTGATCGATCTGGGGTTCGAGAATGTGCTGAAGTGGATTTATAATGCATTCTGAAAAGCACTGAGATATGAGCGAATATAAATGGTATGTGGTTCGGGCAGTGAGCGGACAGGAAAAAAAGGTAAAAGGTTACCTTGAAAACGAGATTGCCCGCCAGCAACTGGAAGAGTTTATTCCTCAGGTGCTCATCCCTTCTGAAAAAGTGATGGAGATGCGGAATGGAAAGAAAAGAGTGCGGGAAAGAAATTTTTTCCCAGGCTATATTATGATCTCGGCAGACCTGAGCAACGGAGAAGCCTATCATACGATCAACAGCATACCGGGCATCATTGGCTTTCTGGGCGCTGATGATGGCGGACCTGCCAAAAAGCCGATTCCGCTGCGCCCTACCGAGGTCAACCGTATCCTGGGCAAAGTAGAAGAGACCGAAGACGAAGATATCAAGCTGGATACGCCTTATATGATGGGCGAAGAAGTGAAGGTGATGGATGGACCGTTCAGCGGCTTCATCGGCAACATAGAAGAAGTGTTTGAAGAGCGGAAAAAGCTTAAAGTGATGGTCAAGATCTTCGGGAGAAATACCCCCGTAGAATTAAATTACATGCAAGTAGAAAAAGTAGACAGCAGCAATGGCTAAAGAAATTACCGGTTATCTAAAATTACAAGTCAGAGGCGGACAGGCAAACCCCTCACCACCCGTAGGACCGGCCCTGGGTAGTAAAGGACTTAACATCATGGAGTTTTGCAAGCAGTTCAACGCCAGAACGCAGGACAGACCCGGGCAGCTATTACCCGTACAGATCGCTATCTATGTCGATAAATCCTTTGATTTTGTGATCAAAACGCCTCCTGCGGCTGTCATGCTGATGGAAGCTTCCAAGATAAAAAAAGGATCGGCTGAGCCTAACCGCAGCAAGGTAGGTTCTGTTACCTGGGATCAGGTCAAAACAATTGCCGAAACCAAAATGCAGGACCTGAACGCCTTCAAATTAGATTCTGCGATGAAAATCGTAGCCGGTACGGCAAGAAGTATGGGACTCAGGGTAAGAGGCACCGCCCCCTGGGATAAATAAAAGAAACAATGGCAAAACTAACAAAAAAACAAAAAGAAGTGGCCCAGAAAGTGGACCCTTCCAGACAATATTCTTTGCAGGATGCTGCCGCACTGGTCAAGGAAATTACCTTCACCAAGTTTGACGCTTCCGTTGACCTGGACATCAACCTGGGCGTAGACCCGCGCAAAGCAGACCAGATGGTACGCGGCGTAGTAGCCCTGCCGCATGGCACAGGCAAGACCGTCCGGGTGCTGGTGCTGTGTACGCCCGAAAAAGAAGAAGAAGCCAAAGCGGCAGGCGCCGACTATGTAGGGCTGGACGAATACGTTCAGAAAATAGAAGGCGGCTGGACGGATGTGGATGTGATCATCACCATGCCCACCGTCATGGCCAAGGTAGGTAAGCTGGGCAGGGTGTTAGGTCCGCGTGGTCTGATGCCCAACCCGAAAGCCGGTACCGTGACAATGGATGTAGGCAAAGCGGTCAGGGACGTTAAAGCCGGTAAGATAGACTTTAAGGTAGACAAGTTCGGCATCATCCACGCCAGCGTGGGCAAAGCTTCTTTTGACCCGCAAAAGCTCATAGACAACGCCTCGGAAGTGATCCTGACCATCAGCAAGCTCAAGCCCTCTTCTACTAAGGGTACTTACTTTAAGAGTATCTATCTGTCGAGCACCATGAGCAAAGGCATCCAAATTGATAAAAGCACC
>JBBSNI010000515.1:0-3669 GCA_038232695.1 Cytophagales bacterium | reverse complement strand
TATTTATCCCAAATGGACAGGAGGCTTCAGTGCCAACCTGACCTACAAAGGATTTTCCCTGTATCCCCGCTTTGAATTTGCGTTGGGCCATACCATTTACAATGACCTGGTGGCCAGGACATTGGGCAATTATCAGGGTACCTTTAACTATATAGAGCTGCAAAAACAGGCTTGGTCACCCACCAATACCGACACGGATATTCCTAAAGTCTATTATGCCGACCAGGTGTCCGCACCATTGGGCAAGAAAAATTATACCCGAAGCAACAATGCTTCTCCTAACCTGAACAGCAACAATTCCAACTTTTACGAAAAAGGGGATTACCTGGCGCTGCGGGAAATTACGCTGTCCTATAATTTTTCCAACAGCCTGCTGTCAGCAACCAATATCTTATCCCAGGCCAGGATCTTTGCTACGGCCAGCAATTTGTTTTACCTCACCAAATTCACCGGCCCTACTCCCGAACCTCCCGTTGATTTTAGCGGAAATGTAACCGGTGTATACCGGGGAACTTATCCCACGCCAAGAACTTTTGTGCTGGGCGTGCAGGTATCTTTTTAAAACCTTTAAAAAACCAAGACATGAAAAAAATATTCTATGTAGCAAGTTACTTCTTCCTGGCTGTTCTTATCAACGCCTGTAGCGATAAACTGGACCTTGCCCCCATCAGCAGCATCAGCGATGCTAACTTCTGGAAAACGCCGGAACAGACAGAAGCCTTTGTGACAGGTGTCCACGACAGGTTTAGAGAAAGTACGCTGGCCTTTATCTTCCTGGGCGAGATGCGGGCTGATATTTTTGGGACGGACCCAGGCTCCAGTTCTGTTTTTACCGGAGAAGCCACGCAGGGCGTGGAGCGCATGTGGCTGAATACGCTAGATACGGATAACCCTGGCGTTTCTAACTATGGTAATTTTTATGCCAACATCAACCAGCTCAACCTGCTCATCAGCAAGATGAATTCGACGAGCGAAATACCCGAAGCTGATAAAAATTACTATTTAGGCATGGCGCATGGCATGAGGGCTTTTTATTACTTTCACTTACTGCGCTCGTGGGGTGAAGTCATTATCCAGACAGAGCCTACTTCCTCTATCGAAATTGCAGATCTTGCCAAACCGGTATCCAGCCAGCAGGAGGTCATGAATCTGATCAAAGAAGACATTGATTTGTCTGTTAGTAGTTTTGGCGACAACTATACCTTCAGCAACAGGAAAAGTTTCTGGTCTAAAGCGGCCACTTTGATGCTAAAAGCCGAAGTATATTTATGGACGAGCTACCGGGGCGGGGGAGCCGCGGACGCTACTATTGCGCGCGATGCGCTCACTGATATTCAGGCCCACGTAGGTTTGTCCTTGCTATCCAACTTTGCTGATGTTTTTGCCTATGACAATCCGGGGAACGATGAAATCATTTTCACCATCCGCTACCAGCTCAACGAGGCTGAACTCCCTATTGCCGGCACGTTTATGCCGCAAACGGGCCTGATCATCAACTATTACGATTCACTGGAAGACAGGCAGTTCACCGCCACTGAGGACAACTGGGGTGGTTTGTTGCGGGCGCCCGTGAAAATTGCCACCTTCCGTGCTTTTGATGATAGAGACAGCAGGAAGCGGTATACCATACAGGCTGCTTACAATAAAGTAGAAGATCAGTATGAGATAGCAGGTGCTTTTGTGAAAAAATATCCAGGTGAACAAAACGCCGGTGTCCGGGTGTATACCAATGACTTTCCCATCTACCGTTATGCTGATTTGCTGCTATTGCTGGCAGAAGCCAAAATGATATTGGGGGAAGACCCTGCTGTTGAGATCAATCAAGTACGGGAAAGAGCTTACGGTGAAGCCTATGATGCGCTTATGGATGGTTTTCCCAACCAACCCATAGACGCCAATCCGCATGAAGCAATTTTGCAGGAACGTTTTTATGAGTTTATTTTCGAGGGCAAACGCTGGTATGATTTACGCCGGATGGGCGACAATTTTGTGTATGCCTACACGACCGTTGATCCTTCGGAACCCTACAAACTACTCTGGCCGGTAGATAGAAATACACTGACCAACAACAGAGCCTTAGAGCAAACCCCAGGTTATCCTGCATTTTAATGTTGAGAAACGCCAGGGAATCAAATACAAACAATGATGAACCAAAAAATATGCAACCTTAAAAGAACAGTCTTAGCCATACTTATCCTGTTTCCTGGTTTTGCTCTCAAAGCACAGACCACACCCGATATCCAGGTATGGTATCCGGTATATCCTGTGCTACAAGGAAAGACACATAATCCGGTAGCAAGGATCAATATACAGGCCGCATCAGACGGACAACCTTTGGAAGAAATTTTACTTAGCGTTGAGGAAAAGAAAGGGAAGAACAGCATAGAACAGGTACAGGTATTTTATACGGGCAAGGACTCGGTTTTTGCTGCCAAGGGCTTGTTCGCCACGGCTAAAGCAGGAAAAAATGTGTACCTGAAAAATCGCTTACGGTTGCAGAAAGGAAATAATTATCTCTGGATAAGTTTGCAACCTGAAAAAAGTACTTCCCCGGAAGATCGCTTTTCTGTCCATGTTGATGACATCGTGATTGACAGAAAAAAGTATCCTGTCCGGCAACAGAACCTGCATGTCTTGCGTGCCGGGATTGCCTTACGCCAGCATGGAGATGACAGCGTGGACACTTACCGGATTCCCGGTCTGGTAACTACCAACCAAGGTACGCTGATTGCCGTGTACGATGTGCGCTACAACAGTGCGGTCGACTTGCAGGAAGATATTGATATCGGGATCAACCGCAGCCCTGATGGCGGCGAAACCTGGGAACCCATGAAGATCATCATAGACCGTGTCACCTGGGGTGGCTTGACTGAAGATGCCAATGGTGTAGGAGATCCTTCCATCCTGGTAGACCGCAACACGGGCACGGTCTGGGTAGCCGGGCTATGGACCCACGGCTATCCCGGAGAGCGTGCCTGGCATGCTTCCGGACCAGGCCTATCTCCCCGGGAAACCGGGCAGTTCCTGCTGGTGAAAAGTGAAGATGATGGTCTCACCTGGTCGGAACCGGTCAATATCACTGATCAAATTAAGCACCCTGACTGGACCTTACTGCTACAAGGGCCGGGCAAAGGCATTACGATGGATGATGGCACGCTGGTGTTTCCTGCACAGTATAAAGACGCAGCAGGCATGCCCTATGCTACCATCATCTACAGCAAAGATCATGGAAAAACCTGGCAGATCGGCACTGGCGCCAAAGCCAATACCACCGAAGCACAGGTGGTACAGTTAACGGATGGCTCACTGATGCTCAACATGCGCGATAACCGTGGCGGTGCCCGCTCAGTATACACTACCTCGGATATGGGGCAGACCTGGACCGCACACCCAACTTCCCGCAAAGCTCTCATCGAGCCCGTGAGTATGGCCAGTATCATTTCCCATACCTACCACGGGGAACATTATCTGATCTTTTCTAATCCCAACTCCACGGAAGGAAGGCATCATATGACCCTCAAGCTCAGCAAAGATGAGGGAATGACCTGGCCTCAGGAGTATCAGTTATTGCTGGATGAAGGAATGGGACGAGGCTATTCCTGCCTGACATCCATTGATGAAAACACCATCGGTATCCTGTACGAAAGCAGCCAGGCCGACCTGGTGTTT
>JBBSNI010000514.1:0-3672 GCA_038232695.1 Cytophagales bacterium | reverse complement strand
GGCGGCACTCCGCTGGGCGGCACTCCGCTGGGCGAAGACAGTGTGCATAAACCAACCACGCCCCTGATCTGGCTAAATGATCCGCTGGGCGGCAATCCGCAGGGAAAACATGTTTCTTTATTTCAAAAGTCCGGGGCGGGAACCTTGCACATTGCCCCACAGGAGAAAAAAGAAATCCCGGCCAAAAATGTAGCGGCTTTGGTGAAGGGAACAGACGCCAAACTGAAAGAAGAATACGTGATCTTATCGGCACACTACGACCATGTGGGGGTGGGCAAGAGTAGCAGTAACGGGCAGGATTCTATCTATAACGGAGCCCGCGACAATGCCGTTGGCGTCACGGCCCTGCTGACGGCGGCTGAATATTTCGGTGAGCATCCGCCCAAGCGTTCGTTGCTGTTTCTGGCGCTGACTGCCGAAGAAAAAGGCTTGCTGGGCAGCGCCTGGTATGCCGACCATCCGCTCCTGCCGCTCGAGCAGACCGTTTTCAACCTGAACACTGACGGAGCCGGCTACAACGATACGACCAAAGTGACGGTGATCGGGCTGGAAAGAACCACCGCCGGTGAGGCGCTTGCCGCTGCCAGCGATGCTTTGGGCTTAGAGGCCATCCCTGACCCGGTACCCGAGCAAAACCTCTACGACCGTTCGGACAATGTCAGCTTCGCTGCCAAAGGAATACCGGCGGTAGATTTTGCGCCGGGCATTACGGCCTTCGACCCCGAAATTATGAAAAATTACCACCAGGTAACCGACGAGGTAAGCACCCTACACTTTAACTACCTGGAAAAGTTTTGCGAAGCCTACATACTGGCAGCCCAAAAGATAGCCACGATGGCTAAGAAACCTTTCTGGCAACCGGGCGATAAGTATGAACCGGCCGGGCAGGCGCTGTACGGAAAGTGAGCCAACAGAAAAATGTCAAAAAATGGGTAAGTGCCCTTTGAATACTTGAACACCGGAACACCCAAGCACCTGAACACCAAAGCACCCATTACACCAAAAACCCGGGCTTATCCAGCTTAGAGGCTATCCTGAATGCCGCGTTGACCAACCCTACATGGCTGTACGCTTGCGGAAAGTTGCCCCACTGGCTGCCCGTGGCTGCGTCTACATCTTCGCTGAACAAGTTTAAGTGATTGCTGTATTTCATGATGCTTTCAAACGTCTGAATGGCTTCATCTACCCGTCCGACACACGCCAAAGCTTCTACATACCAGAAAGCGCAGATCAGAAAGGTGGTTTCCGGCTTGCCAAAATCATCGATGTGTTTGTAACGATAAAACAAGCCATCGGTAGATTTGAGATCTTTTTCCAGCATTCGCAAATGTTGCCTGGCACGCCTGGAGTCACCCTCCAGGTAGTTCATCATGATAAGCTGCAAGGTGCTGGCATCTAAGTTCTGGCTACCTACTGCCTGGGTATACACGCCCCGCTGAGGATTAAAGCAGGCTTCTATCTGTGCGGCGGCTTTGTTCTTTATCCGCAATGCCTTTTCTTCCAGTTGTTTGTCCTTCAGAAAATAGGCGATCTTGAGAGCAGCCGAACTGCCCGCCCAGTGGAAAAGATACGTATAGCAGTGTTGCTGGCTCCGGTCTCTGAACTCCCATAAGCCGGCATCCGGCTCATCCATATAGATTTCTATTTTGTGGAGCACCTGGCAAGCCAACTGGTGCGTTCCGGCTCTTTCTTCGTTGTTAAAACGGTGGTCTACATACAAAGGCAGCAGCGAGAGCAGCACCTGCCCGTAGACATCATTCTGAATATGCTCATGCGCCTGGTTGCCTATGCGTACCGGCTGGTTGCCCAGGTACCCCTTCAGGTCCATGATTTTCTCTGTCAAGTGGTTGGTGCCGCCTACGGAGTACAGGGGCTGATAGCGGTCTTCCTGGTTGGCTGAAATATTGGCGATGTAATGAAAATATTTTTCCAGTTCTTCAAAGTGGCCGATGTTGTTGAAAGCCGTCAGCGTATAATAGGTATCTCTGAGCCAGCAGTAGCGGTAGTCCCAGTTTCTGCCGCTGCCCGGCGCTTCGGGCAGGCCCGCCGTGGTAGAAGCGATAATGCCGCCGGTATCTTCATACTGGTGGATCTTTAGCACCAGCGCCGAGCGGATCACCTGCGGCTGATAAAAATCTTTGATGCTGGTACTCTTGACCCAGTTGCGCCAGTAGCTGACCGTTTTTTGCAGGAAGGTTTCGCAGGTACTTTCAATAGGCGCTTCCAGCGGCGCCCCATAGGTAAGCACCATATACCGGATATCGTTGAGCACAAAATACTGGTTTTCCAGGATATACGTAAGGGAGATGTCGGTGGTAAGCCTGATCTCATTTTCCAGCCCCAGGAACTTCACGTGGTTGCTGGCCTGGTTCATAGAAGGCACGAAATCGCCGTATTCGCCTACCGGCTTACAGGTCACTTTGACGCGGGGTGTGCCAGAGAGTGGTTCAATTTTGCGGATGAGCATCAAAGGTTTAAAATACCGGTCGTACTGAGAAAAGCGCGGTGAAAAATCTGTCACCCGGTATCTGCCGTCTTCATTTTCTATCTCGGTACATAACACGTTTGTGTTTTCCACATAATACTGATGGGAAGTGTACTGCTCGGTGCGGGGCTTGATACTGAATTCTCCTCCTTTCTCATCATCCAGCATACTGCCGAAGACAAAACTACTGTCAAAGCGAGGCCAGCAAAGCCAGTTGATGTTCGTACTTTTCTCGACGAGTGCTAAAAATGCACAATTGCCAATAACCCCAAATTCGTATTGATGCTTTTCCATGATTTTTCAACTAATTTTTTGCATAATACTAATTATATATTTAAATTAAAATAAATTCTTACATTAATTATATTCTATTTGTAACAAGAAAAAGTAATGAATATGCCTTAATGATGAATAAAAGGGCATGAGCAACAAATCAGCCCGAAAAATAACATCCAAAAAAAACCTTTGAAAACTGGGAAGCGATGCCTTTATTTATTAGTTCGTTCAAACGTATCAATTGTCACCTATACTGTTATGAGAATATTTGCCATTGGAAGAAACTATGCTGAGCATATCCGGGAACTTAACAATAAAGAACTGGGCGAGCCGGTGATCTTTATGAAGCCGGATACGGCATTGCTCAAAAACAACGAGCCTTTTTACTACCCGGATTTCTCCCGGGATATTCACTACGAGGTAGAAATATTGCTCAAGATCAGCAAAGAAGGAAAGCATGTGCAGGAAAAATTTGCCCACAAATATTACGATGAAATAGGCATTGGTATCGACTTTACGGCGCGCGACCTGCAACAGAAAGCCAAAGAAAACGGGCTGCCCTGGCTGCTTGCCAAAGGGTTCAACGGTTCTGCCCCGGTGTCTGCCTTTTTGCCTAAGGAAAAATTTGAAGACGTCCACAACATCAGCTTTTCATTGGCAGTAAATGATGAATTAAAGCAAAAAGGCAACACGGGTATGATGCTCTTCAAATTTGATTATATTATTTCCTATTTGTCGACGTTTTTCACCCTGAAGAAAGGGGACATCATCTTTACCGGCACGCCCAAAGGCGTAGGCGCTATCCGGCGCGGTGATGTGCTAAAAGCTTCTATTGAAGATCAAAATATGTTAGCCTGTGAAATTAAGTAAGATTACCGTATCAATGCTATTGGTTGTGGTGCTCCATGCCT
>JBBSNI010000513.1:0-3676 GCA_038232695.1 Cytophagales bacterium | reverse complement strand
TCACCTGCCCCGGCAGCTTGCGCTCGTTGAGGTCTTCCTTGACGCTGTAAGGCACTTCTATGTTTTTGTTCCACACGTCGTTGACGTACTGCAAGGGCTTGCTGAACTGGTTTTGCAGCACCAGCGGTTTCATTTTTCCCTGGTATTTTTTAGACTCAATCACAAAGTCGCTCTGGTCGGCTACGGAGCCTGTGTCTATCTTTTTCTTGCGCAGCGGAAAGCCCAGCAGTTCTACCAGGTCGCCAGCCGCGCCCGTGTCCAGTTCGGCATAATGGTCGTAAAAGTCGGTGACGGATAGCTGGTTGATGGCTTGGTACAAATCTGGGTTTTGTGTCCGCACAATTTCCAGGTTAGCGTCCAGGTAGTCGGCGATCTCTTTAAAGCAGCTTCTAAAGTCGGGCACCTCGCTGCCTGCTGAGCGGAAGAATTTGAGCAGGGCGTACAGGTAGGTCTGGTAGGCTTCGTTGCGTTCGTACAGCGGCGTGTATTCGCCGCTGAAGAGTTGATTCTTTTCCAGGGGCACATCCACGAAGCTCAGGTCGTTGGCCGACGGAAAAAACAAGGTAGAAGGCGAGGTGCCGCCGATGATCTTGTAGTTGTATTGCACGATGTAAAGCCGCTGGAGCTTGTCAAAGTTATAGACATGGGCATCCTGGCGCAGGTAAAGTTGCAAGACCTCACCCAGGCGGCGATGGTGCTCGTTGCCCGCATTGAGCAACGCTTGCAAGTCTTTTTTCTGATCCCAGGCAATGATCTGGATACGGTCTTTGAGGTAATCCATGTTAAAGAACACCTCGCCCACGTCCAGGCACTCGGAGACCAGCTTGCGGTCGATGCGGTCGCCTAAGAGCTTTTTATCTTTGACAATGTTTTTGAAGGCAGTGCGCACCAGGTCCATCCGCGCAAAAGGGCTGGGGATGGAGGTAGGCGGGTTTTCGGTCTCGCCGCCTTCCGGGTCGCTGATGGCTTCTATCTGCCGCTTGCCGTAGGGGTCGGCTTTGAACCAATGTTCGCCGTGGGTCAGGTTATGGTATGTGAGTACTTTGGGCATATTTTTTTGTAGCAATATAGGTTTCTTATGAAATATAAGGAAACGCTTGAACGCTATATCTTTAGTTTATCTCAATCCCTGTTTTCATGATTTCCTGCAAAAATCCGCTTTGGTCTTCTCCCTTTTCAAATAACAAAGGTTCAATGCGCTCATCAATGCTTCGCCTCAATTTCCATAGAAGTGGTGTGTACGTAAAATAATCGCCTTTGATTTCATCAACCACAATGGCGACATCAATATCACTATCGGGATGTTCTGTTCCTGCGGCATAGGAGCCAAAGAGATACATTTTTTCTATAGCAAAATCCTTCTGCAAAAGTTGCCTGTAGCGGCGGATTTTGTTTATAACTTCTGCTTGATCCATGCTGTAGTTTTGTTTTTATTTTTCAAAAGGATTCTTCAAAACCAACTCTTTAAGCTCTTCTATTAGAAAATACTCATCTAAATCTGGAATTTCTATCTTCTTTTGCTTCTCAATCATTTTCAAGGTTTCATTGTAAATCATATTTTCCAAATAATCTTTATTTGTTTCCCAATTGTCCTCGGCTTCTAAATCTGATAGTAGATGATGTGCTGAAAAATCGTTTTTTTCAACTTCTTGATCTAATTTTTTGAATGGAAATTCAGTTTCTTGTAGATGCTTGTAAAGTCGGTTTATTCTTTTCAACGTTAATTTGTCAACATCCAGATACATGCTTATTGATTTCAACCAAAGCACATGGTGGTATCTCTCTGGTTTGTCTAAATACTTCATTGACCATAAGATACTTAAACCTGATATTAATCTTCCCTCCAAATATCCTATACACCAATCTATCAAGTTATTTTCTAAATATTTCTCTTTACTAATGCTCTTTAAACTACTCAGTATCTCATTTTGAAATTCTTTTGAAATTTCCTGTTTATCTTCTATAAACACATCCCACGTAGGATATTTTTCTTTTGCGTTCCTAATCCATCCCCTAAAGACAGAAAAAGCCTTTTTATCAATGTCATAAGACAAATCTGGAATCTGTACCATTTTTTTTCCAATTCAAAACCCAAATTTCCTTCCCACCAACTTTTCCGTTGCCCTGTAAAAAATATTCATAAACTTCTGCTCCGCCGAGGGGGCAGCTACGTGGCGTTCGGCTTTGTTGAGTTCCTCATCATACAGCACAAAGTGGTCTTTGGCCAATGGGTTCCAGTGGGGGCGCGGACGGACGCCGTTGATGTATTCAAACAGGTTGCCTTTGTTGATCGAAATATTAAAGGGCACAAACGCCCGCTTGTTTTGCGCCAGCTCTTGCAGCCAATTCGTAAAATGACGGTTGAAGCTGCTCAGGTGGTTCTGGTAAAAGGGCGAGGTCACAAACGACTGGTTGATTCGGGGTGGCTTGCGGTTCATCCAGGGTTGTTTGTTGAGGTATTGCGGAAAGTGCTGCGCCAGGTACAGGTTGAAGAGCATGTACTGGCTCAGCGGCTTTTTGAGCATCTCCTGCGTGCGGTCGCCCAGGTGCGTGAAGTCCAGCGCCTTGTGGGCTTCTTTCACGCCAAACTCTTTGTAGACAGGCTGCGCCGCCTTGCTCTCCTCAGTGACCAGCAGCCCGTCGCCCAGGCTCATAAAGTCAATGACCGACAGGGCAGCCGCCAGCTCTATGAAGTGGGCGTCGTTGCGCTGTCCGCCTTCGCCGGGGTCGTTGGGGTAGTCTTTGGTGTTGTTATCGCCCAGGTAATACAGCGCATTGACTGCGTTGATGCCGCTGATGCTGCGCTCATAGTAGGAAAGCGCGGCTTTGGACTTGGATATGAAGGTGGCTTTGTCAATTTTACTGTCGGGGCTGGGCGCTACGCCAAAATAGGGGAGTAGCGTGATGGCGCCTACTTTGGCGTTGCGTACCCACTCGTGGTTGGGCAGCGGCGGCTGGGCATTGCGCAGGTTCTTCAGAATGGTCGGAAAACCGGCCGCGCCGGTGCCCCCGAAGATAGAACTAATGATAAAAATCCGGTCGTTCTGCTGGAAGTTGGAAGCAAAGTGGGCAAACTCCTGGGAGTCTTTAAACTGGTTGAGCACTACGCTGCCAATGTTGGGATTGCCGATAAAGCCAATGTCCATCTCTGTTTCCAGGTTTGCCTCCGAAAACAGCAGGCTCATCAGGGCTTTGTTGCTCTTGTCCAGGCTGCCGTAGTCTACATAGTCTTTAAACTGCTCGTTCTGTACATCTTTGAGATGAAAAGAAAACGTGCTGGAAAGCATATCCTTAGACGACACCAGGTTTTGCAAGGTGGTGACTTTGGTTTTAAAAAACCCGCTCCGGTCTTGCAACTTATTCTGGATGGCCTGGTAGTTTTCCAGCAGGTCGACGGTGCGCTTCAGGTCCTCGTTGCTCTGGTGCGGGTCTACAATGACCGGGACGATCTCCGAGGCGTTGATATCCACCCCGGCTGCCAGCAGCATCACCAGCGATTTGATCACCCGGACGCCCGTGCCGCCGATACCGAAGATAAAGAGTTTTGCCATAGTTGAGGGGTTACAGTGTTATGGTGTGTAGGTGTTTAAGTTTTATAGCTGGAAGACGGAATTTGGTAGTACGAAGTAAAAGCTTGCGTGTTAGGTGTTTCAACTTACGTAGTACCCCACACAGG
>JBBSNI010000512.1:0-3695 GCA_038232695.1 Cytophagales bacterium | reverse complement strand
GGATTCTAACCTGAGCCCTTTGCTTTTCAGGGTTCTGAACACCTGCTCCACGTTCCAGCGTTGCTTATACCATTCTATAACCTGTAGGGCTATGCTGGTAGTATCAATGAGGTGCGAGCTCAACAGCAGCCAGTGAATAGGAGCTTCCTGGTTGACCACACTCTCAGCCAACTCCTTTACTTCTACTATGTAGGTTGGGTGGTGGTTGGGTTGCACATGTATGCTTTTGCCTGCTGGCTTTTTTAAAACTACCGCTCCGTACTTGATGACTACCTTAGCCTGATGGGCACTATGGGTATCACTGGCAGGCACTTGTAGCTGGTAACAACTCTGTTCACTCCAGTTTTCTACCTCTTCTAAGATCGTCTGCCCCCCTTGTATAGAACGATCAAAGCGGGCACGAATTACGTAGTCTACTCCCAGGGCAGTGAGCCCGGTGAGCAGAGGATAAATATCAGCCTCTCGGTCGGCTATCACCGTTTTAGTAGGTACCTGCCTACATTGTAGCAGCGCCTTTTGGATGCTGCTCAACCAACGGTAGGCTTCCTTTTCTTCAAAAGCAGTTTTACTCCTAGCCGTGCTAATGGCTTGTCGGCTGGGCAGCTTGCCCCGGACTGGTTCCGGGGGCATCCACCGTGGACGCGGTCCGCTGGGCGGCATTCCGCTAAAAACCTGCCTTGACCAAGCTCGGTTGATAAACTCCACACAAGCAATACCATGACAACCATAGCTCTGAGCATCAATACAGAGTACAGGATGAAGATAGAAGCCTTGTATCTGACCCTTGTCAACCTTGCCCAGACCTTGAATGGTTCTCTCTAAACTGAATCCAACTTTTGAAGTATCCGCTCGGCGGTCCGACTCAATGAGCAAACAATGGGCAGATTGACAGTGGTTCCTCATCTGCCCATAGAGTTGTTCTTCCAAGGCTTTCATGCTTACTCTTTCATTTGCTATAAATCTGCCAAATTGAATCTCCTCTTTTCGCGCATTAGATAACCTCCTCAGACAAAGCGTCTGCTTTTCACTGATGCGTTTGGTTATCTTGTCTAAAACACGGTCTAGACGCTTGTCGGGTAACTTTATTACATCAACTTTTTCCATCCAACAAAACTATGGTATTTGTGTATATACTCTAGGTGAGACACAGACCTGGGGGGAGGAATTGAATAAATAACTGTATCAAAACCGGACAGTAGGGTGTACGGTTTTGATACAATTGAGGGGCATGAAGGCTTTGCAAATGCCGGTTTCCGGCAAGCTAAGGCGGTTTGTGGCGAAGTGGAAGGACTTTTGTGCCTATCTGTACTGTGATTAAATGATTGGCATGATTTGATTACTTTACTTAAAGCCACGCCAAACACTTAACTTATGCTTAAAAACTATCTCACCATTGCTTTCAGACATCTGTATAGAAAGAAATTCTATACCGCTATCAACATCTTCGGACTGGCCATTGGACTGGCGGCAGGTCTGCTTATCACGCTCTATGTGCTGAATGAACTGAGCTACGACCGCTTTCACGAAAAAGCTGACCGCATCTACCGGGTAACCACCGAAACTAACTTCAACGGACGAAAAAGCGCGGTGGCTTCTACCAACTACCACATGGGCGAGGTCATTGCCGAAGAAATACCTGGGATTGAAACGACGCTGCGGGTGCAAAAGATGTGGGACCATACGGTTCGCTTAGGAGAAGACTTGTTTCCGGGCGTGGAGACGATCACAGCCGACAGCAACTTCTTTCACTTTTTTACCTTTCCTTTGCTGGAAGGAAACCCGGCTACGGCACTGGATGATCCGTCTTCTGTAGTGCTGACAGAGGATTTAGCGCGTACGTTATTCAAGCAGTCTACCGGCGTTTTGGGAAAAACTATTGAAATAAATGATCAGGTTTACCAGGTGACCGGTGTCGCCGAAAATCCTCCTTCTAATGCCCATTTTCATTTCGAGTTGATCAAACAGTTTGAGCCCCGGGTGAGCGAAAAAGTCAACTGGGGTAATGTAAACGGGCACGTGTCTACCTATTTTCTGCTAACTGAAAACGCCTCTGTGTCCGGGGTTCCTGAAAAGATCAAGGAAGTAGGCATCAAGTATAATCCAAGTATCAAAGAAGGGATCGAATTGGGAAAATTTGATGTCGCCTTTTCTGCCCAACCGTTGACAAGCATCCATTTGCATTCTGACTTGGGTATGGAATTAGAAGCTAACAGCAGCATTCGCTATGTGTATATCTTTTCTATCATCGCGCTGTTCGTGCTGGTCATTGCCTGCGTCAACTATGTCAATTTGTCTACTGCCCGCTCGGCAGACCGGGCGCGGGAAGTGGGCGTTCGCAAAACATTGGGATCGGCGCGCAGTCCGTTGATCTACCAGTTTTTGATAGAATCCTTGATGGTAAGTCTGACAGCTACTTTGTTGGGTTTGGGGCTGGCAGAACTGTTCCGCCGTCCTTTCAATGCCTTAGCTAATAAGCAACTGACCCTTGATCTGTTTGGAAACCCAGCGTTAGGCCTAACGGTATTGATAGGAGGCATCAGCATTGGCATCCTGGCAGGCTTGTACCCAGCATTTTACCTGACCCGCTTTCAGCCGGTGCAGGCATTGCGGGGTGCGCTCAAGACCGGGCGGGAAGGAAGGCGTTTTCGCAATGGTTTGGTCGTCTTTCAGTTTGCTATTTCTATTACGCTCATCGTATGTACCCTAATGGTATACCGGCAATTGCAGTATATGCAAAACAAGAAATTAGGCTATCATCAGGAGAATGTAGTCATACTGAACAATGCCGTGCGTGATCATTTCGGGACTTTTATGAACGAAGTGAGAGCCCATCCGCAGGTGCAATATGCCACCGCTTCCAGTCAAAGTCCTCATTTGATCACCAATGCCCAAGGAGGGTTGCAGGTGCGCGGTCAAGCCCAGGACGAAGCGTATCAACTCAACAGGCTGTTGGTAGAGTATGATTTTCTGCCTACGTTTGACATTCCACTGAAAGCAGGGCGTAACTTCTCTGCTGCGTTGGCCTCCGATACGCTCGCGATGATCCTCAACGAGGCGGCAGTCAGGAAAATGGGTATCGACAACCCCTTGCAAGCCCAGGTTTTGTGGAATGATGACTTTTGCCAGGTCATTGGCGTAGTAGAAGATTTTCATTTCCAGTCGCTGCATAACGAAATTGCTCCATTATTCATGGTACTGGACCCAAGCCGGAGAGATTATCATACCTTGGAAGTCCGCATCAGCGGAGAGGATGTGCCGGGTACGCTGGCATTTATAGAAAAAACGTGGAAGAAGTTTGCCCCGGAGGGTGCTTTCTTTGATTATTCTTTTCTCAACCAGGATTACGAAGCCTTATATCGCTCCGAGATGCGCCTGGGTAAGGTGTTTGGCATCTTTACGAGCCTGGCTATCCTGGTGGCTTGCCTGGGGCTGCTGGCTTTGATGGCATTTATAGCCGAGCAACGCACCAAAGAGATCGGTATTCGCAAAGTGATGGGCGCTTCTGCCCGCAGCATTGTGCTGCTGCTTTCCAAAGGCTATACCCAACTGATCTTGCTGGCCCTGCTCATTGCTATTCCCGTATCGTACTTTGCCATGCGGCAGTGGCTGTCTGATTTTGCCTACCGGACGGATATGTCTGTCTGGGTATTTGCAGGGGCAGGCGCAGCCGCCTTGTTGATCGCCTGGCTGGCGGT
>JBBSNI010000511.1:0-3699 GCA_038232695.1 Cytophagales bacterium | reverse complement strand
TGTAGATTTTATCATTCAGAGAGAACCACTTACAGACAAAGACAGAGAACAAATTAGCAAGTTCATTCAGGAGTATAAACGTAAGAACCGTAGTAAAAAGAATAAGACTTCTGCGAATAGAAAAGAAAAAAACACAGCACCCAACAAGGTGCAGCCGCCAGCTTAGCAAAAACAAATCAGTACGCTAATTGCTCCAAGTTAGAATATTGATATACGAAAGTAAAACAGCCAACAAGTCCGGCCTGACGGCTGCACTTGTTCGTTAGCCGTCATTGTAAAACGACACCGTACAAAAATTTGACAGACATAAATGAAGACATACATTTCAATTTTAAGAGGAATAAATGTAAGCGGACACAGAATGATAAAAATGGACGCTTTACGACAATTGTATTCCGACCTTGGCTTTGAAAAAGTGAAAACTTACATTCAAAGTGGAAATGTTATTTTTCAGTATAAACAAACTGACGACAAAAAACTTTCTGATAAAATTGAGAAAGAAATAACAAGAAGGTTTGAATTTGATTACAGTAATTCAAAATTGACAAATAGTTTTTTTGAAACTAAATTGAAGGTTACGGCAACAACAAGAAATTGGAAAACTACAAACGAATTAATCAACATTGCAGACAAATTATAATTTATAATATGGCAACAAACGAATAAGCCTGACTTTGAGATAACTCCCACCCGTGGGCTGTGTCTCACAGACCAGACTACTACACGCTAAGCACGGCAGAAAGGTTTGAGCTGGTCGCGGATGCTGTAGGTGTATTCGTAGCCGATGGTGAAGATCTCTTCCAGCTTACCCGTATCAAATACCTTGTAGGGTTTGAGCGCGGGCGGTTCAACGAACAGGTCGCAATACTTCCTTTGCGGATAGGCGTTGGCGTTGATCGTCAGCAGAAAAGTTCTCTCGATCATAGACTTGAAATTGGTGACCACAAAGTCTTCGTCTACCGGGTTGGTATGAATGCCAATGATGCGGTCGCATTTCCCCACCAGTATCTGTGCAGGCAGGTTGTTGAGCAGTCCACCGTCTACGTAGAGGCGGTCTTCGAAACGTAGGGGCTCAAAGACGATAGGAATGCAGGAAGAAGCCATCAGCGCCCGGATCAGGGCGCCCTCTGAGAAGTAAGCCGTTTTGCCCAATTGCACATCCGTAGCCGCTACGATGAGCGGGATTTTCAGGGCATCGAAGCGGTTGACGGTGATATATTTATCGTAGAGCATCTCGGCGCCATCCATCTTGAGCAGCCCGGTGCGACTGATGGCCGGACGCAGGATTTTAAGGTAGCGGATGTCTTTGACAATTTGGAAGATTTCGTCCGGGGAATAGCCATTGCTGTACATCGCGCCGATGATGGCACCCGAACTGCTCCCGGAGATGATATGAATATCCACCCCTAATTCATCCAGTGCTTTGATCACGCCCAGGTGAGCCATACCCCTGGATCCGCCCCCCGAAAGGACAATGCCTGTCTTCATTTGAACACCCCCATCCGGGTAAATTTGTCGATGCGCCGGGCGATGCGTTCTTCTGCCGGCATAGCGTTCAGCACATCCAGACTGCTGAAAATATGTCTTTTGATCGCTTCTGTCTGAAACTTGACATCCGTGTGGGCACCACCCAGCGGCTCCTCAATGATGCCGTCGACGAGCTTGAAGTGGAGCATATCTTCGGCTGTCAGCTTCAGGGCTTCTGCCGCCTGCTCTTTGTACTCCCAGCTACGCCACAGGATAGAAGAGCACGACTCAGGCGAGATGACCGAGTACCAGGTATTCTCGAGCATAAAGACACGGTCGCCGATGGCAATGCCCAGCGCGCCGCCGGAAGCGCCCTCTCCGATGATAATGCAGATGACAGGCACTTTGAGCATAAACATCTCCCGCAGGTTTCGGGCAATGGCTTCGCCCTGTCCGCGCTCTTCGGCTTCTATGCCGGGATAGGCGCCGGGCGTATCGATCAGGGTGACGATGGGTTTGTTGAATTTCTCTGCCAGCTTCATCAGGCGTAAGCCTTTGCGGTAGCCTTCCGGGTTGGCCATTCCGAAGTTGCGAAACTGCCGGTCTTTGGTGTTGCGCCCTTTTTGCTGCCCAAGAAAGAGGAAGGTCTGCCCGTTGATGCTTCCAAAGCCTCCTACCATCGCTTTATCGTCGTTAATACAACGGTCGCCATGCAGTTCTACGAAGTCGTCGCAGAGTCCGTGGATATAGTCCAGGGTGTAGGGGCGGTCGCCGTGGCGCGAGAGTTGTACGCGCTGCCAGCGGGTCAGGTGCTGAAAGGTTTCCTTCTTGAGCGTCTCTATTTTTTGCTCCAGCGTTCGGACGGCATCCGAAACATCCACCCCGTTTTCCATCGCCATTTGTTTCATATTGGCCAGCTTGGTCTCAAGCTCTACGATTGGTTTCTCAAATTCTAATAGCATACTTTGTGGATACGTTAACGGACAAAACTATAATATTCTACCCAATTATACCAAAAGATTGTACGATAAGACAGGCACAGGGGGTTAAAAGGTGGTGCAGTATGATAAAAAAAATAGAATGAATGATTGTAAATAAAGATTAATGCATCTATGTTTGCAACTTCAAAACGGTCTGGTAGTTCAGTTGGTTAGAATGCCTGCCTGTCACGCAGGAGGTCGCGGGTTCGAGTCCCGTCCAGACCGCTTTTGCTAATCCTAACTTGTTGTCAATCAATGAGTTAGGTTTTTTTATTTTGTGTCAGTCTCATAATTGTCACGTTTGTTAGTATTTTATGGCAGACCAACAGACCGAACAAGAATCTTTAGAGGTTGAAAAAGACTACATTACTGAAAAGGTAAAATCCAACTATGAACAGATCAAAATATACACTGCCGGATTGATCACAGCCGGTAAACTGTCGGTAGACATTCCAACCGGCACTTTAAAAAACATCTACCGTCAGGCAAAAATAGATCAATCATGAAGGAATATTTGGTGATCATAGAAAAAGGAGAAACCAGTTACGGGGCTTATGTGCCTGATCTGCCTGGCTGTGTAGCTGTTGCTGAAACCCGGCAGGAAGTAGAGGAGTTGATCAAAGAAGCCATTGACTTTCATATTGAAGGACTAAAAGAAGATGGACAGGAAATCCCCTTGCCTCATTCTACCCCTATTAGTGTGATGATTGCTTAGCGGATACCCCATGATTACCCTGAAAATAACCACTAAATAACCTGAAAACGATATGTTTTGATTATCAGCGTGATGGTTGCTTAGCAGATACCCCATACCCCCTCATGGGAAGTGCTTCCGAGAAAGAGAAAACTCTACACCCGATGTGTGAATGGTACTGCAGGTGTATGGCTGCCATCAAACTCTGCGCTGGACAAGTCCAGGTGTGGCAGGTTCGCTTTCAAAAGATTCACCCAGATTTCCTTCCAGCAACCTGCCTTTGACCATTTGTTAAAATAGTAAAAATCGGATCGCCGAAGCGACAGCACCCCATTTTAGGGCTTTATCGGAAAAAAACTGCTTGGTCGGTAGTTCCCGCCACTGGCAGCCTGTTTTTAAGCGGTACAGGATGCATTCCACTATCTCAACGATGGGTACGGTTGTTTCAAAGCCGCGTTTGCCAAGAGGCAAGTGTGGCAAAATCCATTTTTCAATCGCACGGCGAACCGTTGTACTTTTACTCAAGGTTCCCATTTAAGTGTTCGTTTTTGTTTTGCA
>JBBSNI010000510.1:0-3704 GCA_038232695.1 Cytophagales bacterium | reverse complement strand
GACAGCTATCGGCTGGGCCAGGTGAGCCAAAACATTACGACGATGGAACCTGTGGTACGTAACGCAAATATGCTGAGCTTTGACATAACCGCCATCAAGTCGGACGATGCGCCGGGAAATGCTTATACACAACCCTTTGGCTTGACCGGGCAGGAAGCCTGCCAGCTTTGCTGGTATGCCGGACACAGCGAAAAGCTCAACGCAGCCGGTTTTTATGAGTACAATCCTTCTGAAGACGACCACCGCCACAAGACTGCCTCCGTGGTAGCCACTATGATCTGGTACCTGATCGAAGGGTTTTATCACCGCACATACGAGGACGATTTTGAAGGAAATGACTTTACAAAATACAGAGTACCCATGCCTTCCAAGCCTTCCGTGCTTACCTTTTACAAAGCCAAACGCAGCGAAAAGTGGTGGATGGAAGTACCCAACGCCCAGGTAGAAGCAATGCAGTCCATGAAATGCATCGTCCCCTGCGACCCCGCCGATTATGAAATGGCTACTCAAGGCGAACTGCCCGACCGTTGGATACAGGTACAGGCTAAGTTTCTGTAAGTGCCAGAACACGCTTGTCAACAAGTTTTGAATAGGAAAAACTTGAGATTTTAGTAAATTGGAAGTAAAAGTTTATTTCACATACATAGGAGCTTTTGTATTTAAACATAAGGGACACTAAGGATGGCACAAAGAACACTATGACAGTACCCAGACCTTTGTGCTTTGTGCCCCTTGTGTAAGCTTTGTGTCCTTTGCGGCCGCCGCTGCGGTGGTTAAAAAATAACATGCTCAACATGAAAAAAACATCGTTCTTATTCACACTTTTCCTCACGATCATTTCTTTAGGATGGGCGCAGCAAAAGCAAAAACTTGATCCTTCTTTTGAGGAAGTGCTTTCCCTGCGCAGCGCCTCTGAGCCGGTGATCTCTCCTGATGGCAGATCCATCGCTTTTACTGTGCGCAGCACCGATTGGAAGAACAACCGTTACGATGAAGAAATCTGGCTTTATAACGGCACAGGTACACCTTTTCAACTGACTAATACCCAGGACGAAAGCAGTACCTCGCCGCAATGGTCGCACGACAGCCAATGGATCGCTTTTCTGGCAGACCGGGGCAACAAAAATCAGGTTTATATGATGAGAGCTTACGGCGGCGAAGCCCAGCAGATGACCGACGAGGAGGAAGGGATATCAGCCTTTGCCTGGTCGCCTACCGACCTGCGCATTGCCTTTGTCAAAGAGGATGTGTACAAGGAAGAGGAAGAAAAACGGAAAGAAAAATACGGCGAGTTTGCTGTAGAAGACAAAGCCTACCACCTGTCGCATCTGTGGATGGTCACCGTGAAGCCGGATATGTGGCCGCGCCCGGAAGAAAAGCCTTGCTACGAGGAAGATTCTGTTGCTGGTAACCTCAAAGACTGCATCCAGCTTCCTCAGCCGCAGCGGCTTACGCACGGAACCTTTACGGTAAGCAATTTTAGCTGGTCGCCTGACGGCAGTCAGATCGCTTTCCAGAAGCAGGCTACGCCTGAGATTACCGCTTTCATGACCGCCGATATTGCGGTCATTACCCTGAAAGATAATAAGATAAAGCCGCTGGTAGAAAACCCCGGCTTTGATGGCAACCCGGTATGGTCGCCCGACGGGCAATGGATCGCCTATGGCTCCAACGAAGGCGATACAGCGTCTAACTTTTACAAAAACCTTAAAATATTCAAGATCGCTGCCGACGGAAAAGGGGCGGCTATGCCTTTAGCCAAAGATGTAGACGAAAACGTATCAGACCTGGACTGGAACCCTACCGGCCTATATGCCGTCGCCCGCGAGCGCACCCGCTCTTACGTGTACCGCATCGATCCGAAGTCAGGTAAGTCTGAGGCTATTCTTCAGAATCCGGAGAATATATTTTCGCTCAGCTTTTCCCAGGATGGCGCCCGCTTAGCCTTGTTGGGCAGAAAACCGGCGACGCTTGCCGAGGTGTATACCACCAGCACCCAAGCCATGAAGCCGGTAGCCGTTTCTAACATGACCCGGCAGATAGAAGACTGGCGGCTGGGCAGCAGCGAGGTGATCCAATGGAAAAGTAAAGACGGCCTTGCCATAGAAGGCATATTGCACAAACCGGCTGATTACGATCCTGGCAAAAAATATCCGCTGATGGTGGTCATTCACGGCGGCCCTACGGGCATCGACACTCCCACGCCGGTGCTGGACTACGTGTACCCGGTGAGCCAGTGGCTTGCCAAAGGCGCGTTGGTGCTGCGCCCCAACTACCGGGGTTCGGCAGGCTACGGCGAGGCATTCCGCTCCAAAAACGTAAGGAACCTGGGCATAGGCGACGCCTGGGACGTACTGTCCGGCGTAGACTATTTGGCTGAGAAAAATATGATAGACACGACGCGCATGGCTGCCATGGGCTGGAGCCAGGGCGGCTATATCTCAGCGTTTCTGACGACGCATACTGACCGCTTCAAAGCTATTTCCGTAGGCGCTGGTATCTCCAACTGGGTTACCTATTATGTAAACACCGACATTCATCCTTTTACGCGCCAGTATCTGCAAGCCGACCCCTGGACCGACCCTGAGATTTATGCCCAAACCTCGCCCATGAGCAACATCACCCATGCCAGTACGCCTACCCTGATACAGCACGGCGAAAACGATAAGCGTGTGCCTATACCGAACGCCTACGAACTCTACCAGGGGCTAAAAGATATGCAGGTAGAAACCAAACTGATCGTCTACAAAGGCTTCGGACATGGTATTGACAAACCTAAAGAGCGCCTGGCGGCTGTCTGGCACAACTGGCAATGGTTTGCCAGGCATATCTGGGATGAAGATGTAGAGATGCCCAGTCTGGAAGTGAATCTGGGGAAGTAGTAGTTGCTATGATGCTTGGTTTTTTATCTAGCTTAGATAATTATCAGGTGTTATCATTTCAAAAGTTGCCGCTGGATAGGCTTTTCTCCAATTCTTCGTGCTCCTAAAAGAACGACCACCTTGTTATCTGAGAGATTTTTGAGGATTTGATCCTCCAAAGTTCTATCAACCAATTCCATATACCGTCATTGTTTTGACGCAATTTATGTAAATTCAGTCAACGTGGAAACTCTGTTTTATTTTTATTCAGCGGCTTTTGCAATTTGCTCGATTAGATTAACAATTGCTTTGTGGGTTTTTCTTTCTCTCCCTTGAGTGTATAAGTAATCCGTTTCAATATCGTAGCTTATTGATATGGCTTCAATTTGTTTTTGTGCCGCCGTGGAACGGTTTCTTGTTCTAATTTACGTAAACGGCTCAGTGTCACCAGCTGTTGAAGGCTCTTTTTCAATTCCGCCATACTCCTTGACAGGCTTTGAAAGTGTGAAGAAATTAAGCGGTCTACCAATGTGTGTGGATATTAGCGTTGGATGTTCTCATGCAAGTTAAACATCAAGTGATAAATTTTAAGTGCATTATTATCCATGTCATTATGAATAGAGTGATAATGATAGGGAAAATCTTCAATGAAGTTACCCTGGACAATAAACTCAGTGGTCTTAGACTGCTTAAATTTATCTTTCAAAAGCCCATTGATAGTTAGAATATTGGCTGAGATATCTATAATACCTCGGTAAATTTAGACCACAAGTTAAGTGTAAATTTTAATAACTAAATTTGTGGTATTATGAAAAAGACAAGGAGAAAATTCAGTGCCTCATT
>JBBSNI010000509.1:0-3718 GCA_038232695.1 Cytophagales bacterium | reverse complement strand
GGAAACGCTTATGTGTAATAAGCGGCTGAAAGCTGTTATATAACCCACACGAGGCAAGAGCCTCGCGCGAACGGGTTAAATTATTTAAATACGTTCGCGCGAGCCTCCGGGCTCGTGTGTTTTATTATAAGACCTCTGGTCTTTCTGATGCTGATGCTGCAAAGTTTTTTCGCGTACACGAATGATCCATTCTTTCACCGGTACCTCGAGTTGCTCTGCCACAGATCAGGGTTAGCGCCTAACTTCTTTTTCAAAGGGTCAGTCGCTTCATTAAGTTGCCTGATCACTTCTTCGGATAAGCGGACGGAAGCTGCCTGTACATTTTTTCTGACCTGTGCGGCGTTGCGTCCACCGACGATGACGCTGGCTACGCCCGGTTGGGCCAGCAGCCAGGCAAGGCTGAGGTGTTCCATTGCCAGGCCCGCTTCTGTGGCGATCTGCCGGATAGCGTCAATGGCAGCAAAGGTCTCTGCTTCGGCACCGGCCTCCTGGTGGCGTACCTGCGGACGGTCTTTGGAGAAGTGGCGGGTGCGCGCCCGGTCTTCCGGCACGGCGTCGGCAGAAGAGAACTTACCGGCCAGCAGCCCCTGCATGATCGGAGAATAGCAGAGTACCGGGACGTTGTGATCCACACAAAAAGGAAGCACCTCGTACTCAATAGCCCGCCAGAGCAAGTTGTACGGCACCTGGTTGCTGGCTATGTGACCGGCAGACAGACACGTTTCCATATCTTTCACCCCGAAGTTAGACACGCCGTAGGCTCTGATCTTGCCTTCTTCTTTGAGCTCTTCGAACGCTTGCAAGGTTTTTTCCAAGGGAATGTCAGGATTGGGCCAGTGGAGTTGCAGCAAGTCCAGGCGTTCGGTGCGCAACGCCTTCAGCCTTTGCTCGCAGGCTTTGCGGACGTCGCCGTAGGCAAAATCTTCCGGCTTGATCTTCGTAGCAATGATGATCTTGTCTTTCACCTCCGACAAGGCTTTATCGATAAGGTTCTCCGAAGCGCCGTCACCATACAATTCGGCGGTATCAAAAAAGGTGATGCCCGACTCGTAAGCAGCTTGCAGGGCTTCTATAGAATCTTTTTCTTCCTGGGGTCCCCAGTTGAAGCCGCCAACGATAGCCCAGGCACCAAAAGCGATGGCAGATACCTGGAAGTCTGTTTGAGGTAAAGGATTGTGTTGCATAGCATATTGTTAAATAATGGATGAAATGTCCATGAAGCATAGTGTGTTACATGCAAGACGCATGTTCAATATCATGGATAACGGCTACAGACGAGGTAGTGTTAGTTTAATAATGAACCGGAACGCTGGTTTGTTTTTTAAAATTTGCTACTTTGAAACGCAAACTGACCGTTTATTGCTATGCACGCACGAAATATTACCTGGTTGCTGACCCTACCGCTTCTGTTGGCTAATGATCCGCTTACCGCGCAGGATTACCCTATCCGCCCAGTGCCTTTTTCCCAGGTACACTTTCAATCGGCTTTCTGGTCGCCACGGTTGGATACCAACCGGCAGGTGACCATCCCTTTTGCCTTCCAGAAATGCGAAGAGACCGGACGTATCCAGAACTTTGCCGTTGCCGGAGGGTTGGCCCAGGGCACCTTCAAAGGCATTGCCTACGACGACTCCGATGTTTTCAAAGTAATCGAGGCAGCCGCCTACTCCCTGGCCGTGCAGCCGGACAACGAAATGGATCAATACTTAGACAGCCTGATCGCTAAGATCGCGGCAGCGCAGGAGCCGGACGGTTACCTGTATACCATCCGCACCATCCACCAGCGGAATCCTGAAAGTGCTATAGACGAGCGGGCGGGCCAAGAACGCTGGGCGAACCTGCAAGACAGCCACGAACTCTACAACGTAGGCCACCTGTACGAAGCAGCCGTGGCCCACTACCTGGCCACAGGCAAAAAAAGCCTGCTCAACGTAGCTACCAACAATGCAGACTTCCTGGTAAAGACTTTTGGCGAAGGCAAACGCTACGGCGTACCCGGCCATGAAGAAACCGAACTCGGCCTGATTAAGCTTTACCGCGTAACAGGCAACAAAGCATACCTGGACCTGGCTAAATTCTACTTAGACCAGCGCGGCCACCACGAGCACCGCAAGATGTACGTCGCCGGCTGGGCCAACCCGGTAGACAGCACCTACTACCAGGACCACGAGCCGGTGACGGCGCAGACCGAACCTACGGGCCATGTGGTGCGCGCGGGCTACCTCTATTCGGCTATGGCCGATATGGCAACGCTCAGCCAGGACTAGGCGTATGTAGAGGCCATCCAGACCATCTGGCAGGATGTGGTCAACAAAAAGATGTATATCACCGGGGGGTTGGGCGCGGCTGCCGGTACGGAAGGTTTTGGTTCGGCGTATGAGTTGCCCAATGCCGAAGCCTATAACGAAACCTGCGCTGCCGTGGCTAATATGCTCTGGAACTACCGCCTGTTTTTGCTGACCGGTCATGGAAAATACCTGGATGTCTTCGAGAGAACCCTGTACAACGGCTTTCTGTCGGGCGTCTCCCTGGAGGGCAATACTTTTTTCTATCCCAACCCGCTGGCTGCCGACGGTATCAGTAAGTTCAATCAGGGGCTGGCGACGCGCAGTCCCTGGTTCAACACCTCGTGCTGCCCGACCAACATCGCCCGGTTTCTGCCTTCGCTGCCCGGTTATGTCTATGCCGTACGCGACGATCAGGTGTTTATCAACCTGTTTGTAGCCGGCACAGGCACGATGAAAACAGGCAACCAAAATGTGCAGATCACGCAGCAGACCAACTATCCCTGGGAAGGAAAAATGACTTTCACGCTACAACCGGAAAAGCCCACATCTTTTGCCCTCCATCTGCGCCTGCCGGGCTGGGCCCGCAACGAGCCTACCCCAGGCACGCTGTATGCGTATGCTGATGATGTCCGGCAGGATGTCCGGCAGGATGCAACGCCAGCTATTACGCTGAAAGTAAACGGCAAAGAAGCCCGCTACACCCTGCAAGACGGCTTTGCCGTGCTGCAACGCACCTGGCAGCCGGGCGACCAGGTGGAGCTAAACCTATCTATGCCCGTGCGGCAGGTAACTGCCCACGAAAAAGTAGCCGCCGACCGCCGCAAAGTAGCCCTGGAGCGCGGCCCTTTGGTATACTGCGTAGAAGGCAAAGACAACGGTGGCAGTTTGAAAGGCATTGTCCTCGCTAAAAATACGGCTTTTCAAACCACCTTCCAACCTGATTTGTTGCAGGGAATCGTTACAATCCGGGGAAGAGGCGGGCAAGCCTTCACCGCTATTCCCTACTATGCCTGGTCGAACCGGGGCGCCGATGCGATGGCGGTGTGGCTGCCGGAGGGGAGGTAATACAATTAGTTTGGGTTTGGATATAAAAGCCGCTTACATACCAAATCATGTGGATGTAAGATACTTTGGCAAAAGGAAATATGGGCGAAAAGCAAGGGGGCAAAACAACCCCAAAATATCGATATTTTACTGTTGGGGAAGTGGTGCAATGTCTTGTTTTTATGTTTTTTAAGGCATTGCGGCACGTACATATTACACGGCTAAGCAAAACTAAGACATTGCGGCACGTACATATTACACGGCTAAGCAAATGTATGGCATTGCAATACATACATCTTACACGGAAAGCTTGCCGCACGACATTGTAGCAGTGCAATGTCTTGCGGCAAGGTAATTTCATGGCATTGCACGAGTGCAATGTCTTG
>JBBSNI010000508.1:0-3723 GCA_038232695.1 Cytophagales bacterium | reverse complement strand
TTTTTGTGAACGCAGCCATCCTGGTGCTGGCCGCTACCGCTTTTTATGTCAATGGCTACTTTACGGTGGCTGAAATACAGGATGCCTCCGAGCTATTGGAGAACCTGTTTGGCAAAGCGACACCCACTTTCTTTGCCATTGCCCTGATCGCTGCCGGGCAGAGTTCTACCATTACCGGCACACTGGCCGGGCAGATTGTGATGGAAGGGCACCTTAATTTGAGAATCCAGCCCTGGTTGAGGCGATTGATCACCCGCCTGCTGGCTATCATACCGGCATTATTTACCCTCATCTATTTTGGCGATCAGGCGTTGGGCAGGCTGCTGGTGCTCAGCCAGGTAGTATTGAGTCTGCAATTAGGATTTGCTGTCATTCCGCTGATCCACTTCAACTCCGACAAAAAAACGATGGAAGAGTTTGCCATCAGGCCCTGGGTAAAAATCCTGGCCTGGGTCAGTGCGGCCATTATTGTTTACCTCAACGTTCACCTGGTCATTGATGAGATCACTACCTGGATAGAAACTTCAGGCAATAACAAAATCCTGATTTATGTCCTTGTGATTCCTTTGGTACTGGCTTGTCTGGCGCTTTTGGTGTATGTTTTTATCCATCCATTTCTGACTTTCCGGCCCGGCGATAAAAACCAGGTGCCGCACGGGCAGGCGCAGGTATTTACGGAAGTCGAAACGCTGAAAAGCTATACCCATATCGGTATCACCATAGATTTCTCCGGCAATGATCAGAAGGTCATCCAAAATGCGCTGCGCCAGGGGGGCAAGTCGGCTACTTACACCTTTATCCATGTGGTGGAAAGTGCTGCCGCCCGCTACCTGGGAAAAAACACCCTGGATCATGAAACGCAGCAGGATGAGGATAACCTAAAGCAATACCAGGATAAACTTGTTGAAATGGGCTACAAAGCTAACCGTAAGATAGGTTTTGGAAGCCCCTCGCTCGAAATCGCAAAAATTGTAGCTGGGCAGGACATTGACTTGTTGGTGATGGGTGCCCACGGGCACAAAGGTCTGAAAGACCTTGTTTTTGGCACAACGGTAGATGCCGTGAGACATAAAATTGATGTTCCGGTTTTGATTATCAACTGATGATGCGTGTGGTTGTATCTGTTGCTTCTTTTCCTTAATTTTAAAGAAAAAAATAGTGATGACAGAGACGTTACTTGCCCAAAAGCATTACAGCATCCAGGAGTATCTGGAGCGGGAGGATGCATCTGCGGAAAAACATTTCTTTTTTAATGGAAACATCGTACCTATGTCCGGAGCATCTTTTATCCATAACACTATAGCAGTCAATATCATGACAGCGCTAAAGATAGTTCTTAGAGCCAACAAACAAAGGTACTATGTGTCCAATAGCGATACCAAGATAAGGATAGAATCTTTTAACCACTTCGTCTATCCCGACGCGGTAGTCGTGTCTGATAAGCCTATCTATTACCAACAACGCAAAGATATTATCACCAATCCCCTGCTGATTGTAGAAGTGCTCTCTGACAGCACCGAGAAGCACGACAGAACGATCAAGTTTGAAGAATACTGTACGCTACCCTCTTTTCAGCAGTATGTGCTGGTGGCTCAACATCTGCCATATGTCAGCACTTTCTACCGGGAAGCGGAAGACCTGTGGCGAAGAACCAATCTGCAGGGAATGGATCAACAGCTTCACCTGGCTTCTTTGGATGTAACCTTGTCCTTAGCAGATATTTATGAGGGTATAGAAGATCTTTAAATTCAATTGAGTGTATAACAAACGGGGGGCATCACAGCCGTAGCAGTGTACTCCATACCGGGTCTCTCGAAGAGGACCCTGTGTGATGTGACACAGTATATTCACGCAGGGTCCCTTGCAGGAGACCCTGCTACGGCTGTGATAGGTGGTAGTGATAGCTTGCCCCCAATATGCTATACACTCAATTCAATTCCCGATTAAACTAAAAGCGCCCTGCACCAGCACCTGGCGGTCAGGTTCCAATACCTGGGGGTTGAGTACTTCTATTTGTCCATCGGCGGTTCGACCGGTTTTCATTTTTAGCTTCTCGAACGTATAATGATTGCCCTGCTGGCTTTTCATGGCGAGCAGGTACAGTTGTCCTTCTTCTTGCACAATCGCTGCTTCAGGCAATGCCGGTGCTTGCAGGGTATCCGTCAGCACCTGGGCTTCTACGTACATGCCGGTAACGAACCGGGGATTTTCTTCCAGCAGATCAGCATGAACGGTCACCGTTCTTTTCTCAGGGTCCAGCGACTGACCGACCCGGTGTATTTCCGCCCGGAAAGTCTCATCTCCGGCGTTAGGAATCCTGAATTCTATGGTTTGCTCTTCTTTGAGTTTGAGAATATCTTTTTCAAAAACCTGCAATTCTAAATGTTCATGGTCTTTGTTGATAATTTCCAGAATCACATCGGAGGGCGACACGAAGCTGCCCAGCGTTGTGTTGATCGCCGTGATCTTGCCCGTGATGGGTGCATAAATATTAATCGTAGACGTAAAATCTCCTGCTTCTACCCGGGCAGGATCAATGTTGATTAATTTCAGCTTTTCCTTCATCCCCTGGTAGCGTGCCGCGGCGCTTTTGTAGTCGCTTTGTGCTTTCAGAAAACTTTTTTGAGAAGCAATATTTTCTGCAACAAGTGTTTTCTGCCGCTCATATTCTGCCTTCAAGAAAACCAGTTGTTCTTTAGTATCCAAATAATCCTGCTGTAGTTGGAGGTATTGCGGGTTGATCAGACTGACCAGAAACTGACCTTTCTTCACCGGGTCGCCCACCAGCAGGTCTATCTGGTGGATGTATCCCTCTAAGTAAGTACTGACTTCTGCTTTGTTTTGAGGCGGAACGTCCAGGTAACCATTGGCCTCCACCCGGTCGGCAAAGGTATGCATAGACAGCGTTCCTAAGGCCATGCCTGAAGTTTCAAACTGCGCTTTGGAGATAGTCACTTCGTTAGCCTGGGTGCTGTCCTTGGGCGCAGCGGCTTCGCCTGGCGGGGCGTCCTGTTTTCCACAAGAAGCCAAGACAACAAGCAGCGTAACAAGATATATGATATAGTAAGCGGTGCATTTCATGGTAAAGAGGAGGATAGCGTAAGGTACTGTAATTCTAACAAGGTTTGATTGTATAAGTGCAGGTTTTCCAGGTAGTCTAGCTCAATAGCCTTAGCATTGTCCAGGGTCTGCACATACTGTAAAAAGTCTATTTCCCCTTCCTGGAAACTTCTCAAAGCCGTGTTGAAAAGCTCCTCCGACAAACGCTGCCCCGTGTTTTCGTAGTAGATAATAGCTTGCCTGTACTTATCAAGTTGAGATTGCAACCTGCTTTGCTGTGAAGTTAGCAGATAGCGGTAGTTGACCGCGTTGCGCCCGGCCATATCATTGGCAATGGCAGCGGCTTGTATGCCAGCCCGTTGGGCACCAAACCACAGGGGCACAGCTACGCCAATTTGCACACCCCGGTAGAGCCTGGCCTCAGGCTGGCGGTTGGTTCCTACAAAATATTGAAGATGAACATCAGGCAGCAGCCGTTGCTGTTCCAGGCGACTGGCTGCACCTGCCACCAGCGTGGCCCTTTCGTAGTATTCTGTCACAAGATTTTGAGCGATCGGCATAGAGGCGGTCGGCATCGTATCGGCTGCCGCCTCCAGGGGGAGCAACTTCTCTTCGGCTATAACGACGTCGGTTTCTACCTGTAGGAGTTGTTGTAGCTCCTGG
>JBBSNI010000507.1:0-3732 GCA_038232695.1 Cytophagales bacterium | reverse complement strand
GATGTCGCCGCCGGGCGCCACCACTGCTTCGGCAGGAATGACTACTTCCAGGCTGTCCTCGGTACTGGTAAATGTTTTCAAGGGTGTGGTAGAAAATTCTCCTTGGGTGGTGTCGCGCAAGAATACGGATACGTTACTGATGGTTGCGTTTTCGTTGTCCAAAGCATATTTTACCAAGATGGTAGAATCATTGAAGGCTTCTTCCGGCGCTTCTACCGTCAGCGGGTCGAAGAATTCCAGATCAAATCTTCTGAAAGATGTCTGACCATTCACGTTCACCTGGAACAAAAGACTGACCGCGCCTAATTCGGATGGCGGCAGGTTTTCCGGATTTTTAGTGATTTCAGCAATAGAGGAGGTTAATGTAGCTTCCGGTCCGCTGAGCGTAGCCAGGGTTTCCGAGATTTCTACCGCGTCGTCGGCTCCTGCGGGCGTATAAGTAACTTCGCGTATCACCTGTATCTCTTGGGCGCCCGGCGCTTTGACAGGCAGAACTACCTGGTCTAACAGCGAAAACTCTGCTGCGTATGCAGGATAGCCTTCTATGGTAATATTTGAGTTAGCTTCCTCAAAAGCTAAAAAATCTTCGTTTTCTTCGCAGGCCATGACCGCAAAAAGAATCGCTGTCAGAGCCAATATGTTGTATAACTGATGCTTGATCATCCTATAGAGTTTTTTCGTTAAAATATTTAGTTTGCAAAGACAGGCAGCACCTTGAAGAGGTTGTCCTCGTTGCTGCTGATTCCCAGTCGTGATTTTGCTGCGTCTTTGTTTGCCTGGTTGTACAGGTCTTCGCTGTTAGGATAGGGGAAGCGCTGCGGGATCGTAGTAGCTGTACTCACCGTCCGGTTGGGTTCCAGGTTAGGAATACCGGTGCGCCTCTGGTCTGCCCAGGACACGGCTGTATCGGGATACATGGTCTTATACTTTTCCGTCAGCACCGCATTCAGGTCACCCCCCGTAATCCCTGCCAGGTAAGAAGCTATCTGACCGGCAGGTACGCCCAGAAGTTGCATCTCTGCACTGATCGCTGCCTTTAGTGCTGTGTTGGCAGCGGCAGCATTAGTTGCTCTTGCCGCCAGCTCTGCTTCAATCATCTTTACTTCCGAGAAAGTAAACAGTTTGAGCGGAGAACCCTGGCTGGTCCAGAACAGACTGGGGCCGGAAAAATTATTTCCTGCTCCTATCAGTAAATCATACCTGGGATCATTGGTCATGACGCCACGGAAGTAAGGATGAACACGCATGGTAGCAGTACGGTCTGTCTCGAACAACCAGAAAGGATTGGCACCTGTAATGGATTCCTCAAAAGGAAAGAGCGCATTATCCGCATTGCTGGCCAGGGCATTGGGCAACGCCTGTGCGGCCAGGTCAAACTTACTTTGTTGCAGGTAGTAACGAGCCTTGAGCCCATAAGCCGTCTTGACCCATTTGGAGGCATCTCCCTCGAAGATCAGATCGTCTCCACCGGGTACGATAACGCCTTCCTCGCCTTGCAGATCGGCAATGCCTTCGTCCAACAATGTCTGTATGGAGTTATAAATTTCTTCCTGCGTATCGTAAGCAGGTTGGATCAGGCCCTCTTCGCCCTGAAATGCCTCGGAATAAGGCACATCGCCGAAGAAAGTCGTTAAGATACCCAGAGAATTAGCCATCAATATTCTGGCAATACCGCGGTAATAAGGGGCATCTACTTCAGCTTCTGCGCCGTCTGCCCCTGCGGAAGTCTTCTCAATGATCAGGTTCAGGTCTTTCATGGTACCGCCATACATGCCTGTACGCCAGAAGTTGTTCATAGCGTTATCGGTCAGTGTGTACTGCGTATATTCTAACTGTTGGGCATCCTGTCCCTGAAAATATTGCATAAACAAACCAGGATTGCGCCCTCCCAGGGCACCGCGGGAAAATCCAAGCTGCGCGATAGCGCCCGGCAGCAGCAGAGCTACTGACACCTGGCCTCGATTCAGGGAAGCCGGGTCAATATTGGTATCTCCAAAGTCGCAGGCGGAGGTAGAAAAAAGTACGGCTACCACCATGCATAAACTTTTTATATTCATTTGTCTCATTTTTATAGTCTTTAATTTTTTAGAAAGTAACCGTTAAAGCAGCGCCATAGCCCCGGGTATTCGGATTGTTGAAATAGTCGAGACCGAATCCGTTGCTGGTTCCGGTCAGGTTGGTTTCCGGGTCGATGCCTTTGTAGCCGGTAAACAAGAAGAGGTTGCGGCCGGTCAGGGAAAATGTGGCGTTAGAAATACCCAGGTTTTCCAGGATGCTTTGCGGGAATGTATAAGCAAGGCGGACTTCTCTCAGGCGTATCCAGGAAGCATCTTCTACGTTTTCTTCTCCCCGGGTACCAAAACCAAAGCGGGTCCAGCGGTTAGCGAGCGTACCAATAGCATTATTGTTCAGATCAATCTGCTGGGCATTCTCTACATATTGGTTAGCTTCATCGCCTGTGCGCTGTACGCCGTCGAAGATCACGCCATCGCCGGCTTCTCCTCTGAGGTCTGCGGAGTGCTGGGTAACGCCAAAATACTGGGCAATACCGTAGGTTCCGTTCCACACATCACCACCTTTGCGGAAATCTACCAGGGCACTCAGGGTAAGACCTTTGTAGGTAAAAGCATTGGTAAGCCCTAATTGCCAATCCGGGTTAGGGTCGCCCAGGATACGGGAATCGTTAGCGGTAATAGGGAATCCATCCGGACCAATGATCAGGCGTCCATTGAAGGGGCTGTCGGGATCATCCACACGCTCCAGAGCCTCTCCGAAGATGACACCGTAAGGTTCGCCCTCGATAACGTTGGAAGAAACACTGGTAAAGCCATTGAGGGTAATATTGGTCAGGTCAGGCAGTATTCTGTTAACGGTATTTTCGTAAGCCGTAAAGTTAGCCGTAATGTCCCATTGGAAAGCATCGCTGCGTACCGGAGAGCCGCTCAGCACAGCTTCTATCCCTTTGTTGGTAATAAGACCCGCATTACGCACAGACTCAAGGAAGCCCGAAGCAGCAGAAATCGTCACTGGTAAAATCTGGTCTTTGGTCTCAGCATTGTAATACGTCACATCCAACGCCAGGCGGTTGTTGTAGAAGCGCAGGTCTGCTCCTATCTCAAAGGTAGTGGTGGTTTCAGGCTTCAGTTCGTCGTTCCCCAGGGTGCCGTCCTGCTCAAAAGCGTTAACGCCTAAGATAGGAAAAACCAAACCATCGGTGAAACCATCGCCGGTCACATCGGTCTTGGCATAATAGCTGGAAGTGGCATAAAGCGGCGCATCGTTACCTACCTGTCCGTAGCTCACCCTGAGTTTACCATAAGGAAGAAAGTTGTTATCGCTGATCCCCAACAGTTCGGTGAACTCAATGCCTAAGCTTGCCGCAGGATAGAAAAAGGAATTATCATTATCCGGCAGCGTAGAAGACCAGTCGTTACGGGCAGTAAGGTTAAGGAATATCATATCGCGGTAGCCGATATTGGCCTGGGCAATGAGTCCCATTACCTCTTTTTTCTCTATAACATCGTCAGCGTTACCGGGCGTAGCATTAGAGATGTGATAAAAATCCGGAACGCTTAGTCCATTACCATCTATGGCAACACGGTTGTAATTGGTGCTAAGTAACAAGATAAAAATAAGTGTTTGATTTGTAAGTTTTAGATTTACGTTCAAAGAGAAAAAAGAGATCAGAAATGCAAAGCTACAGTAAAGTTATAGAAGCAGATATGCTATATG
>JBBSNI010000506.1:0-3733 GCA_038232695.1 Cytophagales bacterium | reverse complement strand
TCTTACGAAAAGATCGTATCCATGCCTATTCCTTCTTCCAGATAGGACTACGCGCCTTTCGCTTCTTTATCAAGCAACACCTAAGAGTCTTTCCCCAATATGTCAACAACTACCAGCAATTTATTTGTGTACGGCAATGAAGTATTTGAAAATCCTTTCAACAGGATTTGCGCTAACATTAAACTTTTCAGTTTTGAAGTTATACTCGAGAAATCCTAAAGCTTTACCATCCTTTTTCATCTCAGCGAGTAAGTGTAGTGGAAAATGATTAACAGGGATGTTGTATGTATAATTATCCGCCTGCACTTTAATGTCTTCCGAAAGAAGGTTGTTATAGAAAAGGTCACTTGGATCTTTGTATCTGATCAGCAAGTCCTGTTCATACACAGACGAAAACACACCCAGGGCTTCCAGCAAATCAGACTTCCCCGTATTAGGCTCCCCGATAAAGACGTTGACACGTTTGGCATCAAAACGAAGCTGTTTGATAGACTTAAAGTTTTCTATAGATACTTTCCAGACCATAGGTTTGGTAGATTGCTTTTACCAATAGTAACGTTTTTATTCCTATAAACTGCCATGTCTGTCTGATAAATGGTATAACTTTTCATACTACACATACACCATCTTCTCAGCGTGCAGCGTCTGCTCGCCGTCCCAGCGGTAGGCAATGACCAGGGCGCGGCCGGGCAGGCTAAAGTCCAGGCAGGCGTAGTTGTCCCCCGTGAGCCGGGGTAGCCCCGGCAGGTTGTAGTGACCGAAGAAGAGCGGCTTGTCGTGGGGCGGATAGGTATAGGCATTTGTATCTACTGCCACCGGTACTTCTACATTTCCTTTCTTTTCGTCGGGACGTATGGCCAGGTCAAAGTAGCGGTGGCTTCGGGGCAGTTGCCACCACCGGACTTTGAAAGGCTCACCACCGGCTTGTTCCGGCAGGTTGAGTTTAAGTCCGATGAGCAACTCGCTCACCGCCTGCCAGGCAGGACAAGCCTCCGGCACCAACTCATGCAGCAGCCGGTCCGACAGGCAGTTTTCAGGGTAATGCTGCTTGAGCCAGGCGATGCTCTCCCGGTGCCAGAAGGCATGGACGATGCGGCAGCCGTCTAAGGCTATGGACAGCGGCAGGGTTTTGAACCAGGCAATATACTGCTGCAACATAGCTTCCTCTCCGCGGAAGGCATCCAGCGTAGGCTGGTGCTGCGCCGTGTTTTCTTCGGTATGCGGACGGATATATTCACCCAGCTTATGGCGGGTAAAGTAGCCGACGAGGTGCAGTTCGTGGTTGCCGGGCACGGCGCGGGCAGCCCCCCCGACTACCATCGCCCGGACGGTCTCCAGCACCTGGCGCGTCTGGCTGCCTTTGTTGATAAAGTCGCCCAGGAAGATCGCCTGGCGGCTGGCGTGCCGGTAGCAGCCCTGGCGGTGGGTATAGCCCATGCGGTGCAGTAAGTTGTGCAGCAAGGTGGCTTGCCCGTGGATGTCGCCGATGATGTCGTACATAATTAATTAGAGGTAAAGAATAGTGGGTGAAGGCGGTTTTTGTAAAGAGACTTAATACAGAATTCAATGATTAGCCAAGACATCAGCATAGCTTGTACTATTTATGCTCCTTGTTCGCTTTGTTGCTTTTGCAATCGACCGCAGCGGCGGACCGTCAAAAGTAACCGCGGCGGCGGACCGTCAAAAGTCTTGGGCAAAATATCACGCCACGCACAGACCCAACGCACCCTCCGCGATTTTGCCCCACCCCACGCACCTTTCTGACGAACTATACGCAGTATAGAAAAGGGATTACACAATATGCTCCAATCTTAGAAAAAATGTGCGTCGGGATGGAAAGAATCGGGTGGATGCGCAGCTTTTGTGCGTGAGGTTTTATTCTTTCCTTGACTTTTTTGACGGTCCGCCGCTGCGGTTACTTTTTGTGTCAAGACAAAAAGTAACAAAGAGAACAGGCACCTTGTAATCCCTTTCACACACAAAGTAACCTATGGCACTGCTTCCAACACGTACAATCAGCAGACTGGCGTCGGCTTGTTTCCACCTGTACAGAAAATCTGTTAAAAAACTGCTTTCCCCATCCGGTTATGCCAAACATTAATAGATAATCTCTGTAGCTACCAGCCTACCTTGCCTATCAACAACCACCCAACACACCTCAAACCTACCCGGTCAGCAGACCCGCCAGGCAGGGCACCGTCACCAGTCCGGCCGGTTCGGGCACTATAAAGCCACTGACAAGTGCCTATGCCAGCCGGTCAAAGCACCTGTAAGCCGCCGGCAGGCATACCATCCTACCGGTCAGAGGACTGTTTGGACGCCGGAAGGTCTACCAACCGCACGGTTTATACATTTTTGGCAGCCAGATCATGTATTAACCTATAGGTAGATGTACTGTTTATACCACTTATGTATACCAGCCGCCCGGTTGGTGCACTTCCCGGAAGTTAAACCCTCTGCCTGCCGCCCGGTTTGCATAGGCTTTACCCGCAAAATACCCCCCTGACCGGCAGGATGGCCCCTTCTCCCAGGCTTTTTTGCAGCCACTCTGCACAAACTGCGTTTTCCTTACACCGCTAAGGTATCCGGCAAATCCGGGTGGTATACCAGGCAGGAGCCACCTACTTTTGATGCATCGTTCACCTCAAACCACAGACAGACCATTATGATACAGGAAGAGATCACCCGCTCGCGCGCTGCGATGGAAAACGTAACCACGATGCCGGAAATACAGACCCGGATGGCAGGCTTTGGCTACAACGCCCCCAAGATGAAGCAGGGAAAAACCCTGATAGACAGAGTGAATCTGCTGCACATCCTCAAAAAGGATAAGTACGACGAGCGCCAGCAAATAGCCCTGACGCTGGCAGAAGATACGGCTACCTGCCGCAGGCAGTATATGGAGCATGTGAAGGTAGCCCGCGAGGCTTTTCGCAAAGAGCCTGCCCTGAAAAGACAGCTACAGATCGACCGCGCCATCCCGAAGAGGTTGTCGCTATGGCTGCCGATGGCGCAGAGCTTCTACACTAAGCTGGCAGAAGTACACAGCCAGATGACGCGCTATGCCATCACCGTAGAGGAGATCAGCCAGGCACGTATGATGGTCGCCTCTATCCAGGGGCAGCGTGAAGGCAAGCTGGCCAAGAAAGGCGAAGCCGAAAATACCACCCACCAGCGCGACCTTGCCCAGAAGGAAATGCGCGCCTGGATGAAAGACTTTTACAGCGTAGCCCGCGTAGCCCTCAAAGACAGCCCCCAACTCCTGGAAGCCATCGGTATCGCGGTGAAAAGCCAGAAAGTATAAGACGCAGACCGCAAACAGGAAACTGATTGTGATAGGCAGCAGGGAACAGGATTCTCTGCTGCCTGTTTTATTCGAACACCTCATGGCGCGTTTAACAGCAGTTACCTAACGCTGCTTTCTTCGCTCGCCCCGCTCCTTCGGATCGGGCGCCGATGCGTTTGCAATCCCGAACTTGTCCTTTGAGACGGCGTATGATGATGTCGGATTACAAATCCTTATAGTAAATGCCTTCGGATTGCAAATCCGAAGGAGCGACAGCGGCGAATAAAGGATCATGAATTCCTTAACTTAATGCTATTGACCGCGCGGCCAATGTCATTAAGTTAAGGAATTAAAGCTTAATTTTTAAGCTTATTGCTTGATGAGAAAAAAGAATGAAGCCATCATGGAAGAGGTAAAAGCCTTTATACTGGTAGATCAGGTAGCCGA
>JBBSNI010000505.1:0-3742 GCA_038232695.1 Cytophagales bacterium | reverse complement strand
TCCGGTCTACTTGCTTTTCAAACAGTGGTTTTTGCCCCCTTATCACTACTTCGTTTAGTTCTTGAATATCTTCGGCCAGGTAAAATGACCCTAAATCTCCGTCAGTAGTGGAGGTAATATCAAGCGGTGAGAAGATAGGTTGGTATCCCATCATAGCAATGTTGAGGATGTATTCGCCGGGTTGGGCGTTGACGGTAAATTCCCCTTCATCACCGGTGATAATGCCTATCGCCAGTGAAGAATCGGCGGAGTGTAATAACAGCACATTAGCAAAAGAGACCGGCTGCCGACCCTCATCCTTCACTTCCCCATAAAGGCTCATTTGTGCTTGTACAGGATAAAATGACTGCACAACCAAGGCAATAACAGCCAACCGCTTGACTTTGCCAAATTTGAAATCAGTTATCTGATAAAGGTAAGAATAATCCATTTTTATGAGCTTTAGGCTTGTTATTCATCGGACATACCAAAGACTCCTGCATGCTGCAATGAACAGCCGAAGTATGAGTATGTATCAGAACTTAGTAAAACTATCCGGGCAATTGTAACCCCATCAAGTTACAGAGTGTCCCTAAGAATGTTAAGAACGACTCCTCATGGCTAATTAGCAGTAGTGGGATCTATTATGGTAGACAATTGATTGATATGCATTGGCAGGAACGCCTGCTTTTTGCGCATGTTCTTTTATTAACTCTTTATTACGCGCCTTGTAAACGCAATAAACCTTATTTTCAGTAACATAACTATGCAGCCATTGAATGTCGGGTTCCATTTCTTTTAAAACTGAGCAGGAGGCTTGTGAAGTCCCTTTAAGCTCCTCAGCAGTGAGTTTTCCTGCATCAGGAATTTCTCTTTCAATGACGAAGGTGGGCATTTCTTGTGTGTCTTTCATGGTTTTTTGATGAGAATTGTCGTTAGGTTATTTTTATCACTGGTATGATTACATCCCATTAGCAAAATGAGACTTACCATCCGTGAGTATTTTAATGCAGAGTCGGCATATTGCCACACCACAATAAATTCTTGCTGAATGGCTTCAAGTTGTGAAGAGTTTATGAAGAAGTATTGTAAAAATCGGACATCACACTAAAAAAAATAATCTTTGTTGAAGTCAGGAAAGTCTTTGAAATAGCCTGCCAGATTTTTTCCTGAAAACCGCACAAAATCTTTGATCAGATGGGATTGATCAAAATAGCCAAACTCATAGACAATATCTTGCACTTTGATGTTGGGATGCTTCTCCAGAAAACTACATGCGCGGTTAAAACGAATAATGCGTGCGTAAAGCTTGGGGCTGATGCCTACCTCTTTGGTAAAAGTCCTTAACAAATGTCTTTCTGAAATGTGCAACGCTTTACCAATAGCGCCCATACTAATATTACCTTCATGATGCATGATCATTGCTATGGCCTGCTCAACATGACCTTTTTGCATGTTGTTTTTTGAAAGGTAGTTTGCAAGAAATGATTCAGCCACTTGTATATACTTCTCAAAGCTATTCGCTGCCTCCAATTGCTCTTTGAGTCTCCTTCCTGCCTGTCCAAATACCACTTCTATATCCATAAAAGCATCTGTAAGCTTTTCCGGGGCTAATCCCAATACCTTATACAGGGCTGTAGGCTTTAAATCCACCCCAAATAATTCGGATGGATCTGCTATGAGATGAACCAATCTCTGGGTAAGATGCCCAGCGACACAGCATTTAGGTATGGTAGACAACATGCCATCAGGATATCGCAAGCGATGCGGAACTTTACAACAAAAATGAAATCCATGATGGATGCCTGCCGAAACCGGCACCTCCACTACTTGTCCTGGTGAATAAGGAGCTTCTGCTATCCAGTAGCGTTCCACTATAAGATGCAGTGGTGGAGAAGGTAGTATAGCCTGAAATTTCATACCATTGTTACATGTTGAAAAATGTGCTCAAGAATTTAAAGGAAGTTAAATGATTTATGCTCCACTGTCAATACCTGGTTTTAGGTATTTATCCATCACTTTCCTTCAGCAATACGAACCAGCTTTGTGCTTTACGATAGGGTGCTGGTCATATATTCAGAAGGGGTTTGCCCAAACTGCTTCTGAAAGCATTTGGTAAAGTAAGAAGGATCCTGGAAACCTATCTGGAATGCCACCTCTGCGATATTGCCAGCCCCATGAGCGAGCAGTTCAGCCGCTCTTTTCAAACGCATCAGGCGGATGAAATCCCCTGGAGCATGATTGGTTAAGGCTTTTAACTTCCTGAACAACTGCATCCGGCTCATGCCTACTTCCAGACCCAAGGCTTCTACCCCAAATCCGGTATCTGCCATATGCGCTTCCATGATCTGCATCACCCGTTGCAGGAACTGCTCATCCACGGAGGTGATGGTAATAGACCTGGGTTGCAAGGTTATTTCTCTGCTGAAGTGTTCTCTTAGTTTCTTTCTGCTTGCGATCAGATTTTTGATGCGTACCCGCAGTTCAGCCGCTTCAAAGGGTTTGGTCATATAATCATCGGCTCCGGTTTCCAGTCCTGCTATCTTATCTCCCCCACTGGCTTTGGCGGTGAGCAGGATCACCGGTACATGGGCTGTCTTTTCATCCGTTTTTAGTTTACTACAGAGTTCTACCCCATCCATAGCAGGCATCATCACATCACTGAGGATCAGGTCCGGGATGGTTTCCCTGGCCAGATTATATCCTGCCAGACCATCAGCGGCCTCTATGACCTGATAAACATCTTTTAAACTTTCATGCACAAACTTTCGGATGTCAGCATTGTCCTCTACGATCAGCACCAAAGGTTTGTCAGTTTCCTCTGCTACTGAGGCAGCAGATTTGTCCATTTCATCGGATGTATCCTCGAAGGAGATCATGCTTTGCCGCCCATTTTCCAGGGCAGGTCCGACCATCACCGTTTCCTCTAAGTCTGCCATCAGCAGCGGCAGCCGTACGGTAAAGCAACTACCTTTGTGAGGATGACTTTGCACGGAAACTTCACCTCCATGCAACTCCACCAGTTCCCTGACAAGCGATAAACCAATACCACTGCCTTCCTGCGCTCTTGTCTGTGATGAGTCAGCCTGGTAAAAACGATCAAATACTCTGGCAAGCTGCTCGTCTGTTAAGCCTACACCACTGTCTTGCACCATAAGCTCCAGTACATTTGCCTGGGATGCCTGTTTGTTTTTTCTGATACTTTCCGGAGCAGACAGCGCCTGGGCGGTATCAAAACGAGCTTTTACGGTAATTTGTCCACCTTCCGGGGTAAATTTAAAAGCATTGGATAGCAGGTTCACCATGATCTTTTCCAGCTTATCGGCATCAAAATATACCACCGGATTGCCTGTGGGGTGTTGAAAATGATACTGTATCTGCCGCCGTTCAGCCAGAGAAGTAAAGGAAAGTGCCACACTCCTGAGAAACGGCACGATGGCTGCCGGCTTGGTTTCCAACCTCATACTATCCGCTTCCAGTTTGGATAAGTCCAGCAGTTGGTTGATTAGATGCAGCAAGCGCTGGGCATTGCGTTGCATCATCTGGTAGACCGATCTATCCTCGTTTTCTTCCGGAGTGCGGGAAAGAAACCTGTCTAAAGGCCCTAAGATCAGGGTCAGCGGCGTGCGGAACTCATGGGAAATGTTGGCAAAAAAGCGGGATTTCATCAGGTCTATTTCATGCATCTTCTCTGCTTCCAGTCTCTGCAATTTCAAATCGCTCTTTAGCCTTTCGCGGGAGATTGAGTAGTAAATCAATCCAT
>JBBSNI010000504.1:0-3748 GCA_038232695.1 Cytophagales bacterium | reverse complement strand
CTGGCGTAATTCGTATCTGCGCATAGTTTTTTAAGTCAAAGTTCGTGACTTTCTCAATGTATGTCAACACGCCCTAGTAAAAATGCTAAAACAATGTATCTCATAGGTTTACGACAGGTATTCACAGGACAGGTCAGGGCAAAGGCGACTGATCGTTTTCTTTGGTGTATTGTTGCAGGCGTTGCTGCATGACTTTCACCTGCTCGGGAAACTCTTCATACAAGTTGTGCTGCTCGGAGAGGTCTTCCTGCAAATTGTACAGTTCTCCCGGAACGTCTTTTTCAGCAACAGGCGTTGGGCTATACTTTTTGGTCAGCACCCCCGCCCCGCTTCCCTCTATATATTTCCAGTTGCCTAGCCGAAATACCCGCTCTTCTATGAGCAGCGCTTCCCGGATGGGTTGGGTAAGGGTCTGGTTTTGCCAGACCGCTAATTGGTTGTAGCTATCTTCTCCGGCACCGGCAGGCAGCGTATCACCTACGATGGCAGCAAAGGTAGCCATAATGTCGGTAAAGCAGAACAGGTCGGAGCGTACCGTACCCTCCGGGATTTTGCCCGGCCACTGCGCTACAAAAGGGATGCGGTGACCGCCTTCCCACAGGTCTACCTTCATGCCGCGCAACACATCCGTAGAACGGTGGTCGTATTTTTCTACATCCTCTTCAAACCATACCGGACCGTTATCACTGGTAAAGATCAGCAGGGTATTATCTGTCAATCCTAACTTTTCCAGGGTCTGCGTGATTTCTCCTACCGTATGGTCTACCTGCACGGTAAAGTCGCCATAGTCGCCCGCCTGGCTTTTGCCTTCAAATGGCTCGGTAGGCAGCCAGGGCGTATGCGGGGCGGTGAGTGCTAAGTACAGAAAAAAAGGTTGGTCAGTTCGCTTTTGCTGATGTTCCTGGAGGAAAGCCAGCGCCTTGTTAGTGAACGTAGGCAGCACTTCAGCGTGCTGGAAGCCAGGCGCGATCTTACCCTTTCGCCAGAAAGCCCCTGAGATCGTAGTTGTGGCGTCCTTACTTTGGTGGTCGTCAATGGTTTCGGTAGGGGCAGCCAGGCAGCGGTCGTTTTCAATATAAAAGTAGGGCGGAATGTCCAGGGAAGCATACATGCCAAAGAACGCATCAAAACCCCGGTCGACCGGGCCACCGCGCAGCGGCTTGTCGCAGGAGATATTCTGCCAGTCGGCTACCCCATCGAAGCCTAAGTGCCACTTGCCGATCATGGCCGTATAGTACCCATGTTGTTTGAGCATAGCAGCCAGCGTCAGGCGATCAGGATCAATCAGGGCGCGCTCCTGCCAGTTGAGCCTGGTGCGGGCCGGGTAGCGACCAGTCATGAGTCCGTAGCGGGAAGGCACACACCAGGCTCCCGGTGCATGGGCATCGGTCAGGCGCACGCCCCCGGCAGCGATCTTGTCGATGTTGGGGGTAGGGATTTTAGATTGGGCGTTGTAGCAACCCGGGTCGCCATAGCCCATATCGTCGGCGAAGATAAAGACAATATTAGGCGGCGAGGCTTCGTCTGATGCTGTTTCTTCCTGGTTTTTAGAAGTGCAGGCAAAGGTTAAAAACAAAAAGGTGCACCATACAATAGGTTGATGGGTCATGGGTTGGGTTGTTTGATGGAATGTGTATACTATGATCTAATAATCTGTCCAGGGAATGGGTGTAGGGGGTTTATAGTCGGGATTATTTTGGCTTGCCTCCCGGATTTCTTCGTGTACCCGGAGCATCCTGGTATGTTTTGTCTTGTTGAGCAGCGGGTCATGGGTTTGCGCTTGCCATTGCCTCAACGCTTTTTGTAAACGCTCAATGACTGCCTGGTAAGACGGGTCGTCAGCCAGGTTGGTAAATTCCTGTGGGTCTTTGTTCAGATCATATAATTCCAGCGCCGGGCGGTGTACGTACCTGTCGAACACCCGGCGCACGGGCGTACCGGCGAACTTCGCTTTTTGCGCCTCCTTCCAGGCAGGGTCGCCATCCACGGAGGTAGAAGGAAAAGGTTTGCCGGATAAATCATTGACAATGAGTTTGTACTGCTTGTCGCGCACCGAGCGCATGGGGTAGAATAACTGGGGCGCATGAGCATTGAATTCAGCAAACAAATAAGGACGCTCTTCAAAGGGCTGACCATCCACAATAGGTCGTAAACTGCTGCCCGGAAGCTCAGCAGGAACAGCCATTTGCGCCGCCTCCAGGGCGGTAGGCACAATATCATTGGCATTGACAAAGCCAGAAAATCTTTGCGCCGCTTTACCGGGCCAACGAAGCAGGAAAGGCACTTTCAGCCCGGCTTCGTAGCAGTTGGTTTTTGCCCGCACAAAGGGCGGCCCATGATCGCCTAAAAAGATCACCAGGGTATTTTCCGCTTTGCCTGTGCGGGTGAGCGCCTCCATGAGCATGCCTATCCCGGCATCCAACCGGGCGACACAACTGTAATAATTGGCAATACGGTCAAGCTCTGTCGGTGTATCTACCTGCTGAAAAGGAAAAGCCTGCACTTCGTCCGGTGTAAAAGGCTTTTCAGGAATGCCTTTCACCTGCGGGATGAGTTCTACGTGCGGATCAAAGTAGTTGACCATGAGGAAAAACGGGCGGCTGACCGTATCCATCAGGCTTTCGGCCTGTGCGGCGACCTCAGCGACGTCCCGGGTTTTGCGGGCGTCCGTATTGGCATAGTCAAAAGGGAAATTCGTATGCGGTTCTACATGCAACTTGCCAATGATAGCGTTTACATAGCCCTGCGCTTTGAGCCTTTGCGGTAGTGTACGGACGCTCTCATACATGCGGTAGCCCCGGTGCGAAAGCCCGATCTGTCCGTTCTGGTGCGGGTACAGCCCGGTGAGCATACTGCTGCGCGACGGGCTACAGGAAGCCTGGGTGACATAAGCGTTCTCAAACAGCACGCCCTGCCGGGCCAAGGCATCCAGATGAGGCGTACGGGCAACGCTATCGCCATAGCAGCCTAACTGTAGGCCTAAGTCGTCGGCGGTGATGAGGAGGATATTGAGCGGGGCTTTGTCTTGCGCTGATTGACCGTAAGTAACGGAGATGGAAAAAATGAGCGCCCAACTCAAGAGAAGAGACAGGTGAAACCGTGCCGGGCAGGTACGTTGAGGCTTGGTGGTTTTGTCTGGTGTATGGTTCAAAACTTGGTGTTATTCAGAGAATTGCGGAATTTATCTGCTTTCTAAGTTATTCATTAGTTTCAATGCACTTTTATTGAATTCGTCTATTATATTTTTAAATGCAGAAAGATCATTATTCATTAGTGTAATACCCTTTGAATGCTTATCAACGAATAAAAAAGTATCATGCTTATCCCATCCATAGCTTTCAGCAATTAGAATGTTCTTCCCATGGATGATTTCAAGAGGCGGGACATCAGAAGCAGGATTATCTGCCTTAAGATCGCTTATTTTGACCTGCTCTACATCATCCATTCTGATAACACTGCGGTGGTCCGGTTGCGCTAAAGATAAGGTAATGTTCTGTAGTGTAAGGTTCTTAGCATGTCTGATAAAAAAACCATAAGCTGGTAGATAATGGCCAAACATGCGATTTTCGGGATAACTTCCTTCTTTTTCCGGCACCTCATATTGGTGGTGTTTTTCAGTACCCCCTCCCTGGTAAGTTATGTGCACATTACTGATCATGACATTTTCTACACAATGCTCGGGGAAACCAGTAATACTGCTCGATATCAAGCTGGCATTGCTGGCTACTATATTGTTTATCCGGACGTT
>JBBSNI010000503.1:0-3749 GCA_038232695.1 Cytophagales bacterium | reverse complement strand
GAGTGTATAACAAAGTTGGGGTAATTAAGCAGCCTTACCATACAAGGTTTGTTGCTCTTTATTGATAAAGTCATCCATATACTCACCCCAGTCTCCGTTCTTTTTCACAGCTCTGATGTCAAGCATTTTCTGTGCTCCCTGCTTTCCCCAATGCATGGCATTTCTCTCCATTCTGCTTTTCACAAAATGACCGCAAGCACTCTCTACTGCCCCTGTAGTCACAGGATAACCTCTTTCTAAATAAGTTTTATAATCCATCATATGCTGATGATTTTTCACATAAGTAATTCCTCTTTCCAGGTTATATTGCTGGTTTTTACTAAGCGTCTGTTTTTCTGCGATCGCCTGCCAGTGTTCCAGCACCTGTTCTGTTTGGCTTTGAAGTAAAAGTCGTACTTGTTGCTTTACCCACGCTTGCCGTTTGGGGCTGTTTTCTCCCCAGCGAGCATTGGCCACCTTCCAGACATATTCCAGTACATGAATTAAATCCAGTACATAGCCATGAACTCTTTCTTGTAGCCCTTGCTGCTCTACTACTTTATGGACAGCTTTTTCTAATGCTCTATCCCCATCTATGAGTACTATTATGGGTTTATGGCCTGTCTTATCACGGTGTAGCAGATTCTCCATGCCATAGCGCACGGCTTTTTCTTTATCCGATAAAAATGCACGCACATGCTTATTCTCATGCCAAGTATGCTGTTCTTTGTCCGGTGATTGTTTTTCATCGCCGTCGTGCCCGACCGGGAGCGACCCCGCTTCTGTAGTAGAAAAAAGTGCCTCTATGATCTGCTCAGCACTTCTTGGTTTGGCTGTAAATTCACTGCTCAGACTTACGGTGGCCTCTTTCTTTACCCCACGCTTCTGACCTTTGCTTAAGCGCACAGCCGTGTTTTCCTGTTTACGGGTAGTTTCTGAGCGGATGATCGGCACCCCTTTACCGTCATAGCCTACACTTAAATGGGTGCTACTGGGCGGCAATCCGCTGGTAGGCTGAGTTTCTTCGGCTTTTTGCCGAACACCGCCCCACTCATAAAAGGTATCTACCTGCTGGCTCAATGCATAAGTTCTACGGCTACTCTGCATTGCTTGGAGATTATGTCCCAGTATATGCTCGAGTTGCGCTACACTCTGTTGAAAATCCATTTCTACAGCCCCATAACTCAGCCAATCGCTTAGCAGGTAGGAATAGCTGCTTTTGGGTAAGCCTAGCCGCTTATCAACAGGATAGTATGTTTTTTCAATAGGGGAATAATATTTACTGCGATGTATATCTATTCTTCCAAAAACACTCAAGTAGGGACTACTTCGCCCTCCCTTGTGTTGCATCTTTTCCCCCAAGCTATCCTCAGGTACACCTGCTTGAGCTACAATTTCCTTTATAAGCAATATGTAATAGCATAGCAACGACAGACCTAATTGAAGCAAGGAACTGAAAAGTCCCTTTTCTACCTCATGTATTTTGCTTCCCCGTTTTGCTTGCTGTTCCATATCCTGAGTTATTTTATCAAGCTGTTTGTGTATATGCGAAAGTTTTTTTTCTTTTAATCCCATAGAGCGAGTTTTTTAGATTTTTGTCTATTTCTAAATACGGAAACTTAACACTTCCGCTCGCTCTTGTTTTTTCCTTGCCCCAATTTTGTTATACACTCAAGTGATATTAAGTCGCGATTCGTTGCCGCAATGATGCGTACATCCACGCTCAGAGGCTTTCCTCCGATGGGATGAACTTCCTTTTCCTGCAATACTCTTAAAAGAGATTGCTGCATATAAGAAGATATATCACCGATCTCATCTAAAAAAAGAGTACCGCCTTCTGCTGACTGAAATAAGCCCTTTGTATCTTTTTTGGCATCCGTGAAGGCTCCCTTACGATAGCCAAATAGCCGGGACTCCAGCAGGTTATCGGAAAATGCCGAGCAGTTGAGGGCTACAAAAGGATAGCTTCGCCTTGCTGAATGCTGATGAATGTATCTGGCAATAATTTCCTTCCCTGTACCCGTTTCGCCAGTGATTAATACGCTGGCATTTCTGGCGATACTCACTTTTTCTGCTCTTTCAAAAATGACTCTGGTGCTTGCTGTGATGAAAACATCTTCCTGCTTTTCATGTAAGTTTATTTCCTTTAAGGCAGCCGAGATGGGAACAGGCGAAGGGTCTACCTGCAAAATTAATTTTTCCGGTTTTTTCTGAGGAGTAAGTTTCGCTTCTCTCACCTGAATGAGGGTGGTCTGTAATCCTAAGGAGGTATGGGCGATAAACCAGGCCAATTGCATAATAAGTACCTAAGCGAATATATTCGCTTAGGTACTTATATTATCAGGATGCTAAACAAACATGATTATATCAGCTACCTGCTCAGTGCGCAGACTAACTACACCTGTACTGAACTAGCTGACCACAAAGCAGGGCTGAGCCACGATGCAGTAAGCGACCGCCCGGCGGCCCGGTTTCTCAGGCGGGAAGGCTTCACCCCTTCTCAGTTATGGGAGGTAGTGCAACCTCATATTGAGGATAGTAAACAGGCAGCCATTCTTGTAGATGATAGTGCAGAACAAGCAGTACTCGCGTTTCATAGAGTTGGTCAAGCATCAATACTGAGGTATGGCAAGCAATCGTGTAAAATCCGCCGTGGGCGACCAACCGTTCAGTAGATTACACTATGGCGGGGCGGTCCCGCCCCGACCACCCTCTCTTCCTGATCTGAGGAGTAAATAAAAACCTTCCTTTTTTACTTGCCGAGCTTTTCACTTTTTGGGACCACTAATTTTCATGGATTCGCAATACCCGCTATGTAAAAACGCTATGTAACTATCTATGTATAACAAGCTAATTAAATCTTTGGCTTCTTATACAAATCTTGGTTGTTTTGGTTACTTTTAGCAAAGAAGCCAAATTGATCACTAACGAAAGCGACCATGCTCATTGGATATGCCAGGTTTAGCGGGTTCTCTTAAACGGTATCCGTATGGTGGAGTAGCCTTGCCTGTTCGCGTGTTGTGATTATAATTTAGAAGGTAAAAGACATCATGTGCACTTCTGAAGAAATGCTTCCCGTCGTAGAAGAGTGAAGCGACTGCCTTAGTTCAGTCGCTGTGTACGGCTATTTTCCAACGATGTAGTTTGCAGATCCTGTGTACATAGTACAGCCCGAGGCCAAACCCTTTGATGTCGTGCTGATTTCCGGTGGGTACCCGGACAAACTTATCAAAGATTTTGGAAAGATACTCCAGAGGAAGTCCTCTTCCCTTGTTCTATACTAACCTCAACGCATGAATCCCGTTGCTTGGTTGCTAACGAACTTTTCAACGTGATATGGGCTGGTACTACACTGTGGATGCGTCCGCATCCAGCAGTAGAGTATAGTTCTTGAATTTGACTCTTGCCCAGACCTTCCGTTTCTCTTCATTCCCGAGCACCGTAAACCATTGCCCGTTTAGGGCAGGAGTTCGGAATATGATCGAAGGCTTAGACCCAGACATGTTTTTGTGGATTGGGTAATTTCATTGAAATGAACACCAAACTGGTTATCTGATGGGGGGAAAAATAAATCCTAATTGCTCTGGGTGACTTTTATTCTTAGTAACTTACTAATAATTGACTAAGGAGTTAGGGATCATTGAAGAAATAACCTACCCATATAATAGGAAGGCTTGATCCAGACATCCCATTTAGGAAGTTGTTGGCTTCTGATAAGATGCTTTTCTCGCTGCTGCATTTGTTTTTTATTGAGCCTGCTACCTTTCTGG
>JBBSNI010000502.1:0-3764 GCA_038232695.1 Cytophagales bacterium | reverse complement strand
TGGGACTGTCTATCGGAGTGCACTTGCTCAATTTGGTGACGCTGCCCGCGCTGGGACTGATCTATTATTTCCATAAACACAAAACGACTACGCGGGGCATCATTATCACTTTGCTCATCAGCCTGGCCCTGATCGGACTGATCATGATCGGCATCATCCCGGGGCTGCCTTCGCTGGCGGGTTCTTTCGAGGTGTTTTTTGTCAATAACCTGAACCTTCCTTTCGGCTCCGGGCTGATCGTCTTTGTGCTGCTGCTGCTGGGCGGCCTGGTCTATGGGCTGTACTATTCTTACAAACAACGCAAAGAACTGCTCCATACCGCCATGTTGGCGCTGACTTTTATCCTGATCGGGTATTCTTCCTATGCACTGGTGCTGATCCGTTCCGGGTATAATCCTCCCATTGATGAAAACAACCCGGAGACCATCATCAGCTTTGTAAGCTACCTGGAGCGGGAGCAGTATGGCAGCCGTCCGCTGGCTTATGGGCAATACTTTACGGCAGACCTGGTAGAACAGGAACAGGGCAAGCCGGTCTACGAAAAGGGAGAGGATAAGTACATTGTAGCCGATTATAAGCTCAAAAATATCTACGATCCTAAGAAAAGCACCATCTTCCCCCGCGCCTACAGCACCCAGGACAACCACGTAGACCTATACCGCAAATGGATGGGCTTGCGCCCCAACGAAGAGCCTAAATTTATAAATAACCTAAGTTTCTTTTTCCGCTACCAGTTGGGGCATATGTTTATGCGCTACTTTATGTGGAACTTTGTCGGGCGCGAAAGCGACCTGAAAGATGCCGGATGGATGATGCCCTGGGATGCTGCCAAAAAGGTGCCGCAAACGCTGGCTGAAAACAAAGCCCGCAACAACTACTTCATGCTGCCCCTGCTGCTGGGTCTGGCTGGGCTTTTCTACCAATACCGCAAAGATGTGAAGGGATTCTCCGTGGTAGGCATGTTGTTTCTGCTCACCGGCTTAGCCCTGGTTGTCTACCTGAATTCCCCGCCGGTAGAGCCGCGCGAACGGGATTATATTTACGTAGGGGCGTTTTATGCTTTTGCCATCTGGGTAGGCTTCGGCGTTATGGCCCTGGCGCAGTTTGCCACCCGGCTCATCAAAGACCGGCGCATGGCAGGCATCGCCGCTACGGCAGTCTGCCTGCTGGTGCCCCTGATCATGGCGGTACAGAACTGGGACGACCACGACCGCTCCAACCGCTTCTTCTCGGTAGACTCTGCCCGCAACTTTCTGGCTTCCTGCGCGCCTAATGCCATACTGTTTACCGGCGGCGACAACGATACCTTTCCCCTCTGGTATGTGCAGGAAGTGGAAGGCTTCCGCACCGACGTGCGCGTGATCGTGCTAAGCTATTTCAATACCGACTGGTACATAGAGCAGATGACCCGGCAGGCGTATGAGTCTGACCCACTGCCTTTTACCCTTACCCAGGAGAACTTCAAGCAGGGCGGCCCCAACGATTACCTGCCTTACGTAGAACGGCCTAATATCAAAGGCGCGATCAATTTAGAGCAGTACATCAAACTGATCAAAAGCAACTCCCCTGCCCTGAAAGTGCCTAATGCGCGGGGCGGGTATGGAGACTATAACACAGTGCCTGCCAACACCTTTTACCTCAACGTAGAGACGATCTCTCCTATCGAGGGAAAAGATACGCTGGCAAAGGCTACCTCGACCAGAACTGCCGGCAACAACCTTCCTGCACAGATCGATGAGATCATTCCGGCCAGCATGGAAAATCTCTACACCGACCGCATGTATATCAAGCTCAAAGGACGCGCCCTGGAAAAGAAAGACCTGATGATCCTGGACCTTATCCTGACCAATAAATGGCAACGCCCTATTTACTTTAACAACACCTCCCTGCTGGGCATCAACATAGACCTGAAAGCCAACGTCGTACAGGAGGGCAGTACCTACCGCCTGCTGCCTATCGAGAACCCTGATCCGTCGGATGAACTGGTGAACACGACGGTGATGTATGAGAATATGATGGAGCATTTCTTCTGGCGGCAGTTGGATAACCCCGACGTGTACTATACCGAAGACTACCGCAACTTTGCCCTGAACCACCGCTCCAGCTTCAACAGCCTGGCCCGGGCGTTGCTCGATGAAGGCAAAAAAGAAGAAGCCCGGCAGGTGCTCAACAAAAGCTTTGAAGTGATGCCGGACGTGTCTATCCCTTACGACTATGTAACGGCACAAGCCGTACCCATGCTCTTTGAGGTAGGGGAAGAAAAAAGAGCTACGGACACCGCGCAGGTCATTGGCGACCGTGCCGACGCTATGCTGGCCTATATGGTAGAAGAAGGGACTGACTTTGGCTACGAAAGACAAAAGCAAATGATCATTCTGAACGAAATTTCGCGGGCGCTGGCCGGTGCAGGAAAAGTAGAACTGGGCAAAAAGTACGAAGATACGCTGATGAAATATTATAACCAGTTCAACCAGATGTAGATTCTCAGATGCTGTCCGCTTTTTATTGAGCTAATATGAACCTAAGAAAACACACCGCCTGCCTTTTGGGGATGATCATATTTTGGATGGGCCTGGTCTTTCCTGTGGTTGCACAAAACGACAAACCTACCCAGACCAACATTCGTCATACCTATGATCCGAAGGCGCCTGTGCGGCTGGACCATCGCGTGGCGATGGGCACCAGCGAAGCGACCCTCTTCCTGAAAGTTTCGCTGCACGGCAACGCGGGCAATACCCCGCCTTCTCTTACGTACGAAGTGCGCGACGGCTACAAAAACAGCAAGGTGCTGCGCAACAACACCATCGGCAGCCAGCAGTTGATCAAGCAGGAAGACCGTACCTACTTCTATAGGCTCAGCCTGCCGGTGGATGAAGAAAGTCAGTATGTTTTTGTCTATGCTACGCTCAGCGCAGACGGTGCCGGTGCGCCCTTCAGGTTTGATATTCCGCTGGAGACCAACACCAGCTTTCCGCTCACCGACCTGGTGACTATGCGCCCTAACGAAGATGTTCCTCTCTTTAAGCACTATATAGAAAAGTCCGACTCTTTTCGCATCGTATCGGTGTACCGGCAAGCACCCACTGCCTTTGTCTACTTCTACCCCTACGACTTTGCGCCCAACCCGCCGCCCATGGCCGTCAGCGGTACGGAATCCCAGCAAAACCTGACCATTGATTCTTTGTTTTCTGTCAGCCTGAACGAGCCGCTTACCTTTGCCGACCAGGGACTGTATTTTGTGCAAACCGATACTTCCTCCTTGTCGGGCATCTCTTTTCGTATCGAAGACCAGTACTATCCACGGCTGGTAAGGGCCGAGACGCTCATAGAGCCGCTGCGCTATATCAGCACCTCCGAAGAAATGGAGCAGATGGAGGAAGAAGACAAAAAGGCCGCCCTGGACAAGTATTGGATGAAGGTGACCCGCTCCCAGGAAAGAGCCAAGACCGTTATCCGCAATTATTACCGGCAGGTAACAGAAGCCAACCGCCTGTTTACGACCTACAAAGAAGGCTGGAAAACCGGACAGGGCATGGTCTACATCCTCTACGGCACACCCGACAAAGTATTCCGTGAGGGCGAACGCGAAGTCTGGGTCTACGACGCCGACCGCGACCTGTCCGACATGTCGTTCAGCTTTGTCAAGGTCAAAAACATTTATACCGACGCCCACTACAACCTGGTGCCCGACGAAGACTACAAAAAGTTCTGGTTCAGAAACATAGACCTCTGGCGCAAAGGACTGAAAACAATGCGATGATTGA
>JBBSNI010000501.1:0-3774 GCA_038232695.1 Cytophagales bacterium | reverse complement strand
CGCCCTGAAAGAAAGTAGTCTGCCACGCTGTTGCCCGCCGTCCGGGCGGCATACAGGCCGATCAGCAAAGAAATAATGAAAAAACTGATGATAATTATCCAGTCGAGCGTACCTAAGATCATACTGTTATGGTGGTGAAGTTAAAGTTGGCAAAAATTACGATAAGTTTGCAGCACAAATTCCTGCATTTGTCCGGCACGTTCTTCCATTTTAGTGAGCAATGTAAACTGCGCCCTGGCTCTCTGCAAATTGTGATGTGGATGTCCGGTCTTGTAATATACATCTCCGGCCATATAGTCCGTCAGAAAGCGCAGCCCCATGATAAAGGTCATGTATTGCGCTGAAAAAGCCAGTGCTGCCACTTCCGTATCAGTCAGCAGGGTAGCGGTTTCCTGTAAGAAGCCCCCGGTAAAGGCTTTAAAATATGCCATGTTCACGTCTATCTTATCCGCATCTTTTTCATCTTCCGCCGCCCTATTGACAATGGTGCGGACGGCATCTCCGAAGTCGTACCAGACGACGCCGGGCATGACAGTGTCCAGGTCGATCACGCAGCGGGCTTTTTGGGTGCGTTGATCCAACAGTACATTGTTGAACTTGGTATCGTTGTGGGTAATACGGACAGGCACTTCCTTGTTGATCACACGCGCATATACAGTTAACATGGCTTTTTTTCTATCCATCGCAAACTGTATTTCCTCCCGTACGGATCCTTTTCTTCCTACCGCATCTTCTTTCAGGGCTGCATCAAAATGGCGGAACCGGTAGGCTATGTTATGAAAATCCGGGATCGTTTCTTTCAAGACATCGACCGGCATATCCTGGAGCAGCACCTGAAATTTGCCGAAAGCAAAGCCTGCCTCAAAAGCCTGGCGTTCGGAGGTTGCCACATCAAAAGTGATGCTGCCTGAGATGAACGTTTGCATCCGCCAGAAGCCGCTCTCATCCTGGTAATAAAGTTCGCCCTGGTGGGTAGGTATTATTTCAACGGTTGTAAAATGATTGTCTTTGGCCACGCTGAGCTTGTTTTTGAGATGCATAGTGACCAGGCGCATATTGTGCATCAGGCTTTCCACATCCTTAAAGACCTGGTGGTTGATGCGCTGCAACAGGTATTTCTCCCGGGAAGCTTCTTCCGGCCGGACTATATACGTATCGTTGATGTGGCCGGAACCAAAAGGTTGATAAGAAAAGTTACCTTCCCCTATCTGAAATTGCCTGATGATCTTTTCTATAGCTTTGCCCCCCATAAGTTTTCAGGATACACGCCGGCGTCTACCAATTGCCGGAATTTTTGCTGGGCAATGTGCTTGTCCTCCTGGTATGTGACTCCAAACCACAGGTCAGCGGTATGCAGCACTTTCACCTTTAGCTGCCCTGCACGGATGATCTCATTGACTACGGAGGGAAGATAGAATTCTTTTTTGGGATGATGCGCATGTTCATGAAGAAATGCTGCGAAGGAAACGCCAAACTGCTCAAACACATCCGGTGGAAAACCCATCAGGTTCATGGAGGTCACTTCGTTGCCTGTCAGCGCTGTTTCGTTTCCATCGTCTGCCTGGTAAACGATCCGCTGATCAGGGGTGCGGTAGATATGGGTTCTTTCGGTAATACTGTCCAGGTACCCTTGCTGATCTACTTCACAAATTCCCCGGGAGGCGTATCCATGCGCCGACAAAGTATTGCGAAGCTGATATCCTACCAGGCCGTAAGCATGAAGCGCCGGATTGGATAAAAAGTCAGCCATGAGTCGAAAAGACTTGGGCCCGTAATAGTCATCGGCATTGATCACCGCAAAAGGTTCGCTGATCTTACCGGCAGCTACCCACACCGCGTGGCCCGTGCCCCAGGGTTTTGTGCGGCCGGCGGGAACCTCAAAGCCCGGTGGCAGGCGGTCCAACTCCTGCAAGGCATAGTCTATAGCGATCTTATCAGAAAACTTACCGTAGAACACTTCCTTAAACTCCTGCTCAATAGAAGCACGAATGACAAAGACCACTTTCCCAAAACCAGCCCGGATAGCATCGTAAATGGAGTAATCAATGATCGTTTCCCCGGAAGGACCAAAGCGGTCTATTTGTTTGAGGCTCCCATAACGGCTTCCTACGCCTGCTGCCAATACTAATAAGGTAGGTTTCATGTTAAATAATCGTAACAGAAGCTTTAGGGATTTTGTTGAATAGCATTATTCAAATCCGTTTCATCCTGGGGAATATAAAAGATGGTTCTCGGATTGGTATACTCAATGATCTGGGTAGTTTCGCCGCCGGCAAGGTGGCCGCCGGGATAGCTTCTGTCCATATTTCTTTTGTTGCGATACACATCAAAAGGACGTTGCGCCTCATAGGCCAGTTCTATCCTCCGCTCTTCCAGCACCACATCCAGTACCGATCTTGAACCTGTATTTGCCGTCGTATAAAGCGCATTGCCCGTCAGACCGGCTCTTTCCCGGAGCAGGTTGACATCATCCAGCGCCTGCTGATCGTTCCCTAACTTGGCGTTGGCTTCGGCACGGTTCAGATACATCTCCGAAAACCGCAGGTATTGCGGCGAACTCAGCGTAACGATGTCGTCCTGGTAGGAGAATTTGGTGATATAATATTTCGGATACCCATTCCGCAGCGCGATATTTCCGTTCTCATCCAACTCCGGTTTGATCAGATCATTGCGTACATCTTCCGGGTGTTGCGCCAATAGCTGTCTGAACGACTGAGAAGGATATATTTCTCCCCAACCCGGTCCTTCGCCTAAGTACATAGAACCGATGCTACCGCTTCCTTTATCATCCTGCGGCAACAGCTTCATAATAAAAATAGATTCTGTAGAAGTAGGCGTATTCCAGAAAGAGGCTACGTAATTGGCGCGTGGTTCCAGTGTATATTTGTTGGCGTCTATGACTTTGGTAGCAAATTCTGCTGCCTTTTCATTATTTTTCATGTAAAGATAAACCCTGGAGAGCAGTGCCCAGGCGGCTTCCTTAGAGGCATATTCCGGGCCATGCGGCTGGTTCATCAGTGCTGCCCCTGCCAGCAAATCCTCTACCACCTGGTTGTAAGAGGCTCCTACCGTAGCCCGGGACACATCCGTTTCCGTAGAGGTAGAAGTTCGCAGGATAATGCCGGGGTTGTCTGTTCCCTGGCTGGGTGGACGGGCAAAAAACCGCAGCAGATCGAAGTGCGCCATCGCCCGAAGAAAGTAGTTCTCTCCAATGATCTGATCATCCCGGTCATTGTTGCCTTCCTCGGCCGATTCAATGATCAGGTTGGCGCCGTTGATGATTTTGTAGGCGACAAACCAAAAGTAAGAGGAACTCATCAGGGCAGGGTTGTGCTTTAGGGTAAATGCCTGAAACAGCGGATCGGTGGTAGAGCCGCTGATCATCACGTTGTCTCCGGAAAATTCCCCCATCTGGTATAAATGCCTGACGTAGGTATTTCTTAAATCCTCTACACCGTTATATAAGAGTATATCTTTCAGCATCGCATAGTTACCATACGTAGCCGAGGCCAGTCCGCCGGGAGCCGATTGCAGATCATTGGCAACCACTCTGTCGGTGGGCGTGAGTTCCAGTTCGCAAGCCTGCGATAGAATAAGGATAGATAATAATAGATAAATGCGTTTCATCTGTTTGAAATTTGTGTGAGGCAGAATGTTAAGAGCGTGTTTAAAAATTTTCTAAAGGTTTAAGATTCAATCGGTCAAGGATTCTTTGGCAGTTAGCCCAGTATATCCAAGCTTCTGCACTATTTGTGGTTTTTTCATGGTCTTTAT
>JBBSNI010000500.1:0-3777 GCA_038232695.1 Cytophagales bacterium | reverse complement strand
GATACCACAGACTTAGGCGCTTTGGCATCCATGCCGAGCAGCACCATATCGATCAGGTGTACACCCCAGTCGGTCATCTTGCCGCCGGCATAGTCCCAGTACCAGCGAAAAGAGCCATGAAAACGGTTTTCGTTGAAGGGGCGGTCTGGCGCGGGTCCCAGCCACATCTGGTAGTCTACGCCTTCCGGTGGTTGGGTATTGGGCACGACAGGAATATTGTTGCCCCCATAGTTCCAGGCGCGCACCACGCTGACCTTTCCAATTTTGCCGCTTTTGACATAGTTGAGCGCGTCCAGCCAGTGTTGTTCGCTGCGCTGCTGCTGGCCTACCTGCACCACACGGTTGTAGCGTTTGACGGCAGCTTCTATCACATCGCATTCCTCGATAGAATTGGCTAAGGGCTTTTCTACATACACATCCAGCCCCGCCTGGCAGGCATAGACTGTTTGCAACGTATGCCAGTGGTCGGGCGTACCCAGGATAACGGCATCTATATCTTTGTTTTCGTAGAGCTTGCGAAAGTCGCGGTAAGCCTGCGGGCGTTTGCCTGTGATCTTCTCTGTATCGCTGAGCCGCTCGTTGAGCACACGCTCGTCGATGTCGCACAAGGCCACACAGTTGACGCCGGGCACACGCAGGTGCGATTGCAGGTCAGCCCAACCAATACTGTGGACGCCCACCACAGCAATATTGACCTGGTCGCTGGCCGCCGGGCGGGCGGGTGACCGGGCAAATAGCGGTGATACAGGTACGGCGGTGCCCGCCATCAGGCCGGCGGAGGTTTTCAGGAAATTTCTTCGGGAAGGGTGTGTCATGATCAGGTTTCGGTTGAATGAATTAGGGTATTGGTTTTTTTAACAGAAGCTATACATCTCGTAAACAATATAGCAATCCGTTTTTGATTTGATTCATTTTGAAAGAAAAAATCTATGAATTAATACCTTACCATTACTTTCAGGTTCAGGAAACGCGCGGAAAGGCGGTTGGGTACGCCATACCCTTCGTTGTTGACATCCGTCACCCAGGTATAGGAAATTGTGTTGTCAGAGCCCAACGCATTGAGCAATTCGGCACTCAGCCAGAGGGAGCGTAGAAAGGCATTGTTTTTTGTCTTTTCTTCTCTGAAAAATAGTTGCTTCGAGAATCCTATGTCTACCCGCTGATAGTCGGCGCCGTTGAGAAAATTACGGTATTCCGGCCGGTTGGGTGGACCAAAGGGCAAACCGGAGCCATACAGCAAACTCAGATACACGCGCGTAGACGGATCGCCCGGCAGATGGTCCTGAAAAAAAACGCCCAGGTTGACAAGCTGGTCGGAAGGACGGCGGATGTAGCCTTGCCCATCTTCTGCTACATCTTCGCGGGTTCGCAGAATACCCAGGCTAAACCACGACTCGGCACCTTCAATAAACTCTCCGCTGATCCTGAAATCGGCACCGGCAGCGTAAGCTGTGGCGTTGTTTTGGGCAAAATACCGGATACGCACATTGTCTACATCGTAAGGAATGACATCGTAAAGGTATTTGTAGTAAAGTTCTGTCATAAAAGAAAACTCCCTGCCAAGCATCGTAAAACGGTAATCCATACCCGTAATGGCATGTACCGACGACTGGGCACGTACTTCAGGATGCAGGTTACCCTGCCGGTCGCGCAACTCCCGGTAAAAGGGCGGCTGCTGGTACAGCCCGGCTGCCATACGAAAGACAAGATCGCGCTGAGGCTGATAAGCGTACTGCATCCGCGGACTGATGAGCCACTGTCCGTTGTACGACCAGTAATGGACGCGGGCACCATAATGCAGGGTATGTGCCTGGCTTGGCTCAAAAGTATTCTGCACAAAGGCAAACAGACGCTGCGACCTGATATTCAGATCGTTGTACACCCGGCTGTGGATGGTAGCGTATTCGGCAGAATCGCTAAAATTGTATTGCTGCAACTGATCCTCAATGGCTTCGTGAGCATAGCCCACGCCAAATTCTGCTGTGTTGGAAGCGTTGAAAGCATAGGCAGTACGGTTCTCCAGGTTGATAATGTTGGCAGAAAGCTTGTTGCGGGCATAATCATAATTGGCTCCAACGCCCAATACGGTGTTGCAGGTAGCCGCGTTTGGCTGGTTCTGGTCAATTTGTATGTCGCACAGGCGGTAAGCACTTAGCAGGTCGAAATATTCCCGCTCCCGGGTGGTCACCCAGGAAGCCATCAGCTTATTGTTCCAGGCATTGCTAAACCGGTGAGAAAGCTTAAAACCCTGCTGAAACGTGCGGTAGTTCAGGGTTTCCTGTCCCTGGTAGGCTACGTACAGGCGGAAGGGTTCGTCCAGTGTGCCAAAAGTAGTTTTCCGGCTTTCCGGCCTCACCAGGTAGCGGTTGCTGGCAAACGCCGTCAGTATGCCCAGTTCTGTTGTATTTTTTTGCGGGTCTCCATCTATGTCTATGTTCAGATAAGACTGAATATCGGTGAAGCGGGGCAGGTATTGTCCGTTGGTTTCCAGCGTGTTCAGCAGGTACTGCGCGCTTTTGAGCCGGGCGCCTACCAGGTAAGTCATTTTCTTGCCTGGCGTAACGCCTTCCAGGTGCGCCGCCCCGCCCAGCAGGCTGGCCGCTAAAGAAGCCCGGCTCTGGCTGGGCTTTTTGTAGGTTACATTCAGGCTGGAAGAAAGCTTGTCGCCATATTTAGCCTGCCAGCCCCCGGCAGAAAAAGACACTTCCGACACCATATCAGGATTGATAAAACTCAGCCCTTCCTGCTGCCCGGCACTTACCAGAAAAGGACGGTATACCGGAATATCATTGACATACACCAGGTTTTCGTCATAGTTGCCTCCCCTAACGGAATAAGCAGCAGAAAGCTCATTGTTGCTGACCACGCCAGGCAGCGTAGCTAATACGCGGGTAAAGTCGTTGAAAGGGGAAGGAATATTCTGCGCTGCCTTAGGATCCAGTTTGATCAGGCCTGCCTCACGCCGCTCAGCCGGATCGTTTTTTCCGGTGACTTCTACCTGCTCCAGTACCCGGACTTGTGGACGAAGCGCTACGTTTATAATTAATGTGTCGCCTGCTTTCAGATGTATGCTGCGGGTCGTAGTCTGGTATTCTACGTGGCTGATAATTAATACAAAATCACCGGCTGGCGAAGAAAGACTATAGAAGCCGTCTGCATTGGTGCTTGTACCCCGGTTCAGGTTTTTAACACTGATCGTTGCATCCAGGATGCCTGTGCCGGTGGTATCGCTTACCGTACCGCTGACTACCGCCTGCCCACAGACCAGGTGAACGGCCAGCGAAAATGTGAGTGATAAAAAGAGAAATAAATGTTTGGGAGACATGAAACAACCGCTCAGGATGCTGCCGGGTTTTTCAACGCTGCAATAGTTTGTGTTGGATTTTCTGATTTGAAAACAAAGCTTCCTGCCACCAGCACGTCCGCACCCACATGCAGCAGCCGGGAAGCATTTTCATCACTGACGCCCCCATCTATTTCAATCAAAGCATTGGCTTTTTCTAGCTGGATCAACTTTTTCAATGCTTCTATTTTGTGGTAGGTGCGGTCTATGAAGGTTTGCCCGCCAAAACCCGGGTTTACAGACATGACGAGTACCGTATCCGCTAAGTGGACGATGTCTTCCAGCAAGGCGACCGTCGTATGCGGATTGATGGCTACGCCTGCCTGGCAGCCTGCTTTTTTGATGGTATCCAGCGTCCGGTGCAGGTGTGTACAGGATTCATAATGGACGATAATATGGTCTGCGCCTGCTTCCCGGAAGGCCTCAATGTAACG
>JBBSNI010000499.1:0-3811 GCA_038232695.1 Cytophagales bacterium | reverse complement strand
TCCGTCATAATTTCCGAGGTAAACAACGCTAAACAAACGCATTCCACCAGGCGGTCAGCCCGAAGAATACATTCAAACACCAACCGGATAGGATGTTAAGCCGCATGGTAGAACGGAAGTTAGCTTCTTGCTCATTGTTGTAGGTTCTCCGGTACCATTGCCCAAAATAAAACAGGACAGGCAGCAGAAATACCAGAAAGGCTACAGCATATTGCCAGGTATAAAACTGCTGGTAATACCATATAAAACCTGCGGCGGCGATGCTGAAAAAGATCGTGGTAAAGTAAAAAGTACCCCGCACACCCAGCTTGTAGCTCAGTGTATAGTCGCCTCTTTTACTGTCTTCTTCGTGCTGGTAAATCTGTGTCATAGGGTAAGAGCCCCAGAGCATCAGAGAGGTCAGCGCCGCCGCTATCCAGACGCCGGGTTCTTTGATCTCAAACAAACTCACCGGCTTCATGGCGGCGTAGACCATCATAAAAGTAAAAAAACCCTGAAAAAACCCCGCCACCAGCCAGCCTGCCACCGCGCGTTTTTTGAGCCGGATGCGCGGATGGCTGTACGCTTTGGAAACCAGTCCGTACACCAGCAGCATCAGGGCAAACTCCAGGCTGATCAGGCTCCCTATGAGGATCGCTACCATATCCAGCGCCAGCGAAACATAGTAAAGCTGCCGGCTTACCGGCGGTGGATGCTCCAGTCCACCAATACTTTTTTCGTCTTTGTCAAAATAACTGTTGTACCCGTTGCTGGCCGGATACAGCAGAAAATGTACGACCAGGAACACCAAGAAGGCATTTATCCAACTAACTGGCAGCGCAATACTTAGCGCAAACAGGAAAACCGGCAACAGAAAGAAAGAAAACGGCACGCGGAGATGCAAGATAGTGGAGCGGGCGATCATGGACTCTGATTCAATGATTTGATGATTGGCATGAGTTGGTTGGTGTTCAGGTGTTCAGGTGTTCAGGTGTTTAGGTGTTTAGGTGTTTAGGTGTTTAGGTGTTTAGGTGTTTAGGTGTTTAGGTGTTTAGGTGTTTAGGTGTTTAGGTGTTTAGGTGTTTAGGTGTTTAGGTGTTTAGGTCAAACTCAGTGTTGAAAGATAGGGTTACTTACTTTCTCTCTTTTTTATCGGTAAAACTACAGTTTGTCGTACTTGAATATCGAGTGTTGAGCATTGAGTGCGCCCGGTTGAATATTTTTTAAACGCACAACTGGCGCGCGTTCAATGTCATTAAGTTAAGGGATTTGTTCTTCGCGTTGTTGGCGCGAGCGTCCAGGCTCGTGCCTTCTATTAATAAGGCTTCCAGCCTTGTAGGCATGATGCCTACCAATAATAGGCACGAGCGTGGACGCTCGCGCCAACAGAGGAAGAACGTTTTTAACTTAATGACATTGGGCGCGCGTTTAGCGCAGCCCGGCGTAACGCGTACTTACACATCCTCTTAATTTTACTCGCTCCGCAAAGAATGAACCGGGTTAGCTACCGCCGCCCGCAGGGTGTGGAAGCCGACGGCCAGCATCGTGACCAGCAAGGTTAGCAAGGCAGAAGCGACGAATGTGATCACTTTGATATCCGTCTGGTAGGCAAAAGATTGCAGCCAGTTGTCCATAAAGTAGTAGCTCACGGGGAAGGCCAGCAGCAGGGCGATGCCGACCAGCAGGAAGAACTCTTTGTAGATCAGCAGCACAATATGGCTGACGCTGGCGCCGATAACCTTGCGGATGCCGATCTCTTTGGTACGCTGCTCGGTGGTGTAGGCAGCCAACCCCAGCAAGCCCAGGCAGGCGATCACCACCGTCAGGGCAGAAAACAGCGTAAAAATCTGTCCCCGTTTCTCGTCGACTTTGTACTGGGCGTTGAAATCCTGGTCCAGGAAAGCATAGGCGAAAGGTTTGTTGGGGTTGACCTCGTTCCAGGTGTCTTCAACATAACGCAGCGTCGCGGGAATGTTCTGGCCCGACATTTTGATGTGCAGGTAATAATTGTTTTCCCGCAGGAAGATCGCCAGCGGCTCAATGATATTGTAGAGCGAAAGCTGGTGGTAATCTTTGACCGTACCCACTACTTTGAACGTTGGTGCGTCGGCGTCCGTCCCAAACTGAAATTTCTTGCCGATGGGGTCTTGCCATCCCATGCGTTTGACCATCGCCTCGTTGACGATCACGGCCGAAGTATCGGTGGTATAATCCCGGGAGAAGTTTCTGCCCTGCGTGATGGTCATGCCCATCGTCGGGATATAGTCATAGTCGGCCCAGTAATAGTCGATGCCTTTTTCTACCATGCCTTCGGCGGATTCTACGTTCATTAGTTCCTTATTGAGACCGTTGCCCGGTTTGCTGTTGGCGGTAGAAACGCTTTGCACGTCGGTGTTTTGCAGCAGACGGTTGCTCAATACCGCCACTTTTTCGCGCATGGCTTCTTCCGGCATTTCTATGGAAAGCACCTGCTCCCGGCTAAAGCCCAGGTCTTTGTTTTGCAAAAATTTCAGTTGGTCATACACCACCCAGGTGCTGATGATCATGGTGATGGAAATGGCAAACTGCAATACGACCAACACCTTTCTAAGCGATACGTTGCTACCGCCAGCTTTTACTTTGCCTTTGAGCACCTGCGCTGGGTTAAAACCCGCCAGATAAAAAGCCGGATAGCTGCCTGCCGCCGGGCCGACCAGCAGCACAATGGCGACTAATCCCAACAGGATTTCAGGTTGCCCCAGAAAGCCAAAACCAATTTCTTTGCCCGCCAGGTTGTTGAACAACGGCAACAAAACAGCCACCAGCAGCACACTGATCAGCACCGCGGCAAGGGTGATCAGCATGGATTCTGAAAGAAACTGCGCGATAAGTTGTTTTTTAGAAGAGCCTACCGTCTTGCGGATGCCGACTTCTTTGGCACGCTTAGACGCCCGCGCCGTGGCCAGGTTCATGTAGTTGATGGCAGCAATGAGGAGCATAAAAATGGCCACCGCCGCAAAGATATAGATATAAGAAATGTCGCCGCCTTCTTCCGCCTCGCTGCCAATCTTGGAGTACAAGTGAATATCGGCAACAGGTTGCAACATATAGTTGATGTTAATGCCAAACGGATCAAAGATGGGTTTGACCCGCACTTTGATAACTTCCTCCAGCCGGGCTTCAAAGTTGTGGTAGTCATAATTTTCTGGAAGCAATATATAGGTGCCTACACCCCATCCACCCCAGTTGTCCTGATAATCTGCCGGAAGGCTGCTGCGCGACAGCAGGGCGTCAAAGTCAATGTGCGAGTTGTGCGGCACATCCTCCATGATGCCAGTCACTTTGTAGAGTTCGTCTCCGTTTTTCAGTGTTTTTCCCATCGCGTCTTCCCTATCAAAGTACTTGGTCGCCATCGATTGGGTCAGCACAATGCTGTTGGGCGCGATTAGTGCCGTTTGCGGGTCGCCTGCTATCAGCGGGAAGGTGAATACATCAAAGAGGGAGGAGTCGGTATAGTAAAAATCTTCTTCGTAGAAGCGCCGGTCTTTGTCTTCGTTCTCAAAGAGTTCTCTGCCCAGCCCGATAAAGCGTACGGCGTGGACGACTTCCGAGTATTTTTCTTCCAGTTCCTGTGCCAGCGGCACCTGGACGGCTGCCCAAGTAAACTCATTATCCGGCTCTTTGAAGTGCGTGGCAATGCGGTAGATACGCTCCTGTTTTTCGTGAAACTTATCGTAGCTCAGTTCATCCATAATATAGAGCAGCAAAAAAAGGCTGCACGTCACGCCGATGGTCAGCCCCAACACGTTGATGATGCTGTAGATTTTTTCTTTGCTGATGTTGCGCAGTGTAG
>JBBSNI010000498.1:0-3828 GCA_038232695.1 Cytophagales bacterium | reverse complement strand
GCTTTCATGCTCTCGTTGCGCAGGCGGGTGGCTTCTTCTGCCTCTCCCTTCTTTTGCATACGGCGGTTGCGCATGGCGATCAGGGCTTCTACACTGGCCTGGTTTTGCGCTAACTCGCTCTGTGGCAACTGGTAACCATCCAGCACTTGGGCATACGCGGCGGTTTTGCCATAGAAATAGTCGGCTTGTAGCTGCCAGTCTTCGTTTCTGCTAGCAATACGCTCTACCTTGAAGGTAGCCAGGGTAGCAGGATCATAGCGGAAAGCCAGTTTGACCGTATCTACATGGTCTTTAAACTTCTTGCGGGTTGCCTTTGCCTGGTCTTTGAGTTGGCTGGAAAGCTGCTGCTTCTCCCCATAGCGGTCGTTCTTGTCTTTGTAGAGCAAGACAGCATTGTTAAGCAAGCCGTTGCCTTCCTGCAAACGTTTGATAGTGAAACCATACTGGTTTAGTTTCTTCTGAATCCCGGTATGTTCCAGGGCATTGTAGATAGCCGTTTGTGCCGAAGCTAATTGTTTGGGTAAAGAGGAATAACGCATAAGATGTGGTTTGTTTTAGTTTGAGGGTGCAAGAAAGCAACCGTAGCAGACAAAATCATCGCGGATGTTGCCTGATCATTACGCCTGTACCATTGAGGAGAAAAAGCAAGGATTGCCTTATTTTCACCTGTTTTTCTGACAGCTTGACATAGCCTAAACCAGGAAGCGCATTGTACCAACAAGAAAACTTACACCGACATTACTTCTCCCTAACGCACAAGTGAGGAAACTTACACGAACAAGACTTGTGCATAGGTCAGAAGTGACAAAAAACCATTTTTCAACACTTGTAACCTGTGCACAAGTGACGTTTTACGACATTCTGTCACAGCGCAGCAGGTGAGCCGTGAGGAAAAACCGTTTTTCAGGACATCTACCTTAGTGAGCCGTGAGGAAAAACGGTGATGTTGTAATGTTCAATCAAGCCAGGCGATGCGCTTTCGGGTGTGAGCATATTTCTGAAACCAGTAAAAAAAGGAGGGGCTGCCAACCGGCAGGCAGCCGTCTAAAAATACAGCTTGCCTGTGGTTGTAAAGGTTAGAAAAACAGTTTATCTTGCTCTTATGATCCTGCTACCTATTAATAACACCCCCTTGTTTTGTCACGGGGCAGCAGCGCAAGGTAGCTATAAGGTACATATACGCAATTGCTGATATAATGATGTTAGCCATTGAAAACAGAAGACACAGTATTTTCGTAGATTACCAATAAACTATCAACAAAAATGATGAAAGAGGAACTGTTGAAAAGAATCACCATGAATCCGAAAATAAGCTTCGGAAAGCCTACTATTCGTAACATGCGCTATCCGGTGGAAATCATGCTCGACCTATTAGCAGCAGGTATGACCACGGAAGAAATCTTGGAGGATTACCCCGACCTGGAAAAGGAAGACATACAGGCCTGTATTCTTTTTGCTAACGAGACAATTCGAGTAAAAAGCATCCATAAGGTAGCGATATAACATGCAGTTTTTAGTAGATGCTCACTTGCCGATGCGTTTAGTCTATTGGTTACGGGAAAGAGGACACGATGTGATCCATACCCGGGAACTTCTACATAAGAATAGGACCGATGATATGGACATCATAAAGTTGTCCATAGAGCAAGATCGAACAGTTATATCAAAGGACGAAGATTTTTACAGGTATTTCATCCTGAAAGGACAACCTTTAAAGCTGTTGATGCTCACGATGGGAAACATTGTCAACCGGGATTTGATCGTGCTGTTTGAAAAGAACATAGACCAAATAGAGGCTGATTTGACAGATAACAAAGTAGTGGAATTGAGTAATGAAACGGTAACGGTTCATTTCTAGAAAGGAAAACGCCCGCTAACATTATTCAGCCACAAGCTTAGCAATCATGAGCTAGTGCTTTAGTTGCTCCAAGCTAGAAAACGATACTCGGCAGGAAAACACAAACAACCCCGGTCTGACGGCTGCATAGAACGTTCTCTGCCATCAAAAAAATGAAGATATGAAGAAAACAATATTAATGCTTTACTCACTTTTTCACGTTACTGGCGCCTATTGTCAATCTACAGAGATTAGCTTGAATGTCAATTCAGGGCTTTTTTCCTTTTCAGGAGAATCGGCAGAAAGTGTATCAAGTATAAATTACGATCTTCGAGAGGAAGATGGTTATACAAATAACCCTTATGGTTCAAAAGCCGGACTAAGCTATGGACTCTCGGCAAGTGTGACCCGGATTTTCAAAAGTAATTCGTTGATCGGTATCGATTTAGGATACGAATTACTGAGAAGCAAGGTAAATATAGATAGAATTTCAGAGTTTAATGAAGCATATGGAAATTTGCTTAGGTTTGGTTTGAACTACCTGTTAAATTAACTTGCCTGATAGCTACCGCTGAAAGTGAATGATCGTTTCTATCACATAGTCCTGCTCTGCCAGCGTCAGGCTGGGGTACATGGGCAGGCTCAGGCATTGCTCGTAAAAGTTTTCAGCCACCGGAAGATCACCTTTTTTCCAGCCAAGCTGCCGGTAATACGGATGCAGATGTACCGGCACATAATGCACCTGCGCCAGGATCTGATGCTCCCGCAGGTAGTTGTACAAGGCGCTTCTTCCCGTCGTCCGGATCACATACAGGTGATAGGCATGTCGGACCGTTTCGCTCACGGTCGGCGTGGTGAGGTTGTCCAGTCCTTCCATTTGCTCATCGTAACGCTCGGCCAGCCATCTTCTCTTTTGCAAATTGATCTTGGCACGGCTAAGCTGCGACTGCCCCAAAGCGGCCTGTATGTCTGTCAGGCGGTAGTTGAACCCTAATTCCTGCATCTCGTAGTACCAGCCGCCGTCGTTTTGCTGCATCTGTTCCGGCGATTTGGTAATGCCGTGGGTGCGGAGCAAAAGCAATTTCTCATAAACATCCTTCCGGTGCGTGGTGACCATACCGCCTTCGCCAGCGGCAATGTGCTTGACCGGGTGAAAGGAAAAAATAGCGGCATCCGCATAGGTGCAGTCGCCGCAGCGGTGGAACAGTCCGCTGCTGTCTTTAAACTGCCCGCCGGGCGCGTGGCAGGCATCTTCGAGTATCCATAAGCCGTATCTATCGCAAATTTCCTTCAACTGATCCATCGGCACAGGATAGCCGGCGTAGTCTACCGGGATCACACCCTGGTAGGTACCGGCAGGCGCCTTGGCGAGCATTGTTTGCAGTTTGTTCAGGTCAAGCAAATAGGTTTTCGGGTCAATGTCGCAAAAAGCCACTTGGCCGCCGGCATACAGCACCGCGTTAGCCGAGGCAGCAAAGGTGATGGGAGAGGTGATGACCTTGCTTCCGGGCTGTACGCCCAGTGCCAGCGCGGCCAGGTGCAGGGCTGCCGTGCCATTAGCGACAGCTACTGCATAGGGCGCACCAATATAGCGGGCAAACGCCTGCTCAAAAGCCTCAATACGCGGCCCTTGCGTCAGAAAGTCCGACTTGAGCGCAGCGACGACCGCCTCTATGTCTGCCTGGGTGATCTCTTGCCGTCCGTAGGGGATAGGATTAATGTCTTTTTTCATTTACAATGATTTTTTCATACTTGAGCATTGAGTGTTTAAAAAAATATTCAATACTCAACACTCAATACTCAAGGTTTCTTAGATCTATCATTTATTCAATGCTCAGGGTTTTGTAGATTTGTTCTTTTTGGCTGTTTCTATGCTTTTTGAGATAATAGCGATGAGTTCTTCGTTTTCATTAGCAATATCTTTCAATCGTTCGGCAGGCTTGATCATTTCTTTTCTTCTGATGAGCTTCAAACAGATTCTTGTTTCTTTT
>JBBSNI010000497.1:0-3845 GCA_038232695.1 Cytophagales bacterium | reverse complement strand
CTGAACACCTGAACACCTGAACACCTGAACACCTGAACACCTGAACACCTGAACACCTGAACACCTGAACACCTGAACACCTGAACACCTGAACACCTGAACACCTGAACACCTGAACACCTGAACACCATCTATGAAATACAACATCTTACTCCTACTTTTCCTTCCCTTACTATGTGCCTGTACTTCTTCCAACTCTAAAGAAGAAAACGTGGAAACCACAGAAAATAAAACTATGAAATTCACCGGAGCCCAGGACGAAGTGAAGCTGATGACGCTGGACCCGGGGCATTTCCACGCGGCTTTGGTACAGAAGTTTATGTACGACCAGGTAGATTCGGTGGTGCATGTGTATGCGCCAAAAGGCGAGGATTTGCAGTTACATTTGCAACGCATCGAGCAGTTCAATACCCGCCCCGATAATCCTACCCACTGGGTAGAAAAAGTGTATACGGGGCCGGATTTCTTTGAGAAAATGATCGAGGAAAAGCCAGGGAATGTGGTCGTGCTTTCCGGCAACAATGCCAAAAAAACACACTATATCAAAGCATCCGTAGACGCCGGGCTCAACGTGCTGGCGGATAAACCGATGGTCATCCAGCCGGAACATTATGATACCTTGAAACAGGCTTTTGCCGAAGCACAGCAAAAGGGTGTGTTGCTCTATGACATCATGACGGAGCGCTATGAGATCACTACCTTGCTGCAACGGGCGCTCTCACAACAGCAGGAGGTATTCGGTACCCTGGAAAAAGGAACGTCGGAGAACCCGGCAATTTCCAAAGAAAGTGTACACCATTTCTTCAAATATGTGGCAGGTAAGCCGCTGGTGCGCCCCGCCTGGTTTTTTGATGTGGAGCAGCAGGGCGAAGGCATCGTCGATGTGTCTACCCACCTGGTAGACCTGATCCTGTGGGAATGTTTTCCCGGCCAGGGCGTGGATACCACAGAGGTAAAGGTGCTGCAAGCCCGCCGCTGGCCTACTGCGCTTTCCGCCGCCCAGTTTGAGCAGGCTACCGGTCTGAAAGAGTATCCTGATTTTCTGAAAAAAAATATGAAAGGCAACACCTTGCCCGTATATTCCAACGGTGAATTTGTCTTCAACGCCCGCGGTGTGCATGGCAAGGTATCCGTCATCTGGAACTTTCAGGCACCCGAAGGCGCTGCCGACACACACTATTCCATTATGCGGGGCACCAAATCCAACCTCATCATCCGGCAAGACAAGGCACAAAACTACCAGGCTACCCTGTATGTGGAGCCGGTCAGGCAGGCCGACAAAGCAGCGGTAGCAACCGCCCTGAATGCAGCATTGGACAAGATAGGGGAGGAGTACCCGGGCGTCGTTGCCAAACCCGCTGGCAAAGGCTGGGAGGTAGTGGTCCCGGAAAAGTATAAGGCAGGACATGAAGCGCACTTTGCTCAGGTCACCCAAACCTACCTGCAATACCTGTCTGCCGGACAGATCCCCGCTTGGGAACGGCAGAATATGCTGACCAAATACTACGTCACCATGCAGGCTTACCGGCAGAGCCGGTGATCAAAGCTACTTTGTCATCTCAAGGCATCAGTCATTTTCAATCTAAGCGGATAAAGGCAAGGATACAACTTTCTACACCATCAACTTTATGCAAAAAAATGAACTGATGGAGGAACTCAAGGAAAACATAGAACAACTCAAAAAATCTCAGGACCGGGAAACTGCCAAAAAACTGAACCTGTCCAGGGAAGACAACCTGATAGATTATATTATCGAACTGGAAAAAAGTCTGGTGGAACAGTGATGCAAGGGATAAAAACAACTTTTTTTGTTAACCTAAACCAATTTAATCTATAATCATGTTTGGGGTACATTCTATGACCAGAAAAATCACTTATGCATTCCTGTTGATAAGCTTTTCAGCCTTCTCTCAGCAATCCAAAAAAAATTACCTGTACTACGTACAAACCTTCGCCGATACCTTGCTGTCGGTCGGGCTAGACCGGTACGGCCCCGAAAGGACCGCCATGTGGGCGGCCGTGATAGATGCCCGCAACCTGACGGTGCCTATCCGGGGTGTGCCTCCTACCCAAGGAGTCCGTCCCCACGACCGGGCCATCGGCGGGGCTAACTATTACCACGATGTGCTGACCTTGCAGGTGTTTGACCGGTTGAGCCAACTGACAGATGATCCTCAGTATCAACAAGCAGCCCGCGCATATACCCAGGCTTTCCTGGAGCGGGGGCAGCATCCGGAAACCGGTCTGCTAGGTTGGGGCGAGCATTTGTATTACAATTTCTATACTGACACCGTGTCTATCGCCGAAAGCCGCCAGTTGGACCAGCGGGCGTATTTTCTGATGCCCCACGAACTGATCGCCTGGACGCCCCCCTGGTCGCGCTTGTGGCAGATAGATGCCGGACGAACCCGGAAAGCCATCGAGGGACTCAAGTACCACTTCAACGGTCCCGATCCACAAACGTACCTGTTCAACCGCCATGCTATCTGGAACAAAACCCAGTATCAGCAGGTACTGATGCCCTGGATCAAACATGCGGCTCTCTATGCTTATTCGTACGCCTTTTTGTACCGGCAGACCGGCGATACGTTGTGGAAGGAAAAAAGCTGGCAGATCGGAACGCTTTACTGGAATCTGCGCGATCACCGAACAGACCTGGTATTTGGGTGCCTTTATCACGCTACGGAACCGGAAGCCGGAAAAAACGCCAGTTTGAGCAATACGCTGTTGTACGCCTATTGGCTCTATAAAGCCGGCGAACTCAGCACATCGAAGGAGATGAAACAACAGGCGATCACGCTGCTGAAAGCTTACGACCGCTATGGCTGGAATGAGCAGAAACAATTGTACTACAATGAACTAAACCTGGATGGCTCGCTTCCTGAAAATCCCCAGTGGGCTACGCCCTGGAAAATTGGCTACGGTTCATCCAGTCTGCTTGCCCTCGGGCGGGTAGCCGCCTATATGGCCGGTCGTGACTCTTCGGAAGCACTGACCCGGATAACCCAAAAAGCATTGCAAGTGACCAACAGCCAGCCCTTGCCGGAGGTATACACAGCCCAGAACCTGGGGGAAGCCATCAACGCCAACCTGGATCTGTTTGAACTGACCAAAGACCGTCAATGCCTGGAAGAGGCGGAGCGATACGCAAATACTGCCATTGAACATCTCTGGAAAAATGGGCTGTTTGTTCGTCAGAAAGGTGATCCTTATTACGAAGCTAAGCTGGGGGTAGGAGACCTGCTTTCCGGTCTGTTGCGCTTGCATCTTGCACTCAATGAGGCTGAGCCTGAAACGGATGTTGATTGGAGCTTTTGATTGGAGAAGCTGCAAGTCTGAAGTTAAAAACTATTTTCTCCGGTGATCTGGTTATTTCCCTTCTAACCGTAAGCTACAAAATGTATGTCACAGCCAAAGCGAATCCTGTAGAATCTTTGAGGACGTAATAATGGCAGCTTAACTCATGCATTTGCATTTCTTCTAACCCTATAACCGAAGTCTGTGTCTCACAGACCTCAAACCGCCAGTTATCAGGTAGGTGAGACACAGACTTCGGGTTTGGTATAAACAGGCTGAACGTCTATATACTCCCTGGGAGTCTGAGGCTTACCGAACAGATAACCTGTTAGCCAGGCGATATAAAGAACAGCCTGACAAACCATTGGAACTTGAAAAACCGCTTACAGCTTCCAAAATTGACTTTTGAAACTATTAAAAGGTATTGACAGTGGAGCATAAATCATTTAACTTCCTTTAAATTCTTGAGCACATTTTTCAACATGTAACAATGGTATGAAATTTCAGGCTATACTACCTTCTCCACCACTGGATCTTGTCGTGGAACG
>JBBSNI010000496.1:0-3851 GCA_038232695.1 Cytophagales bacterium | reverse complement strand
GATACAACAAATTTCATGGCTCAGTGCTTATAGGTGGTCAATGATAGGCTTGTTAGTTCGCGTAAATTTCAGAACAGTAAATATAGAAATTTATGACAAACAAAGAGTGATTTGCTGAAAATATCAAAAAAAGAACCAAACCCTTTTCATTTTCAGCCGGTAGCCTGGTATTTAATAACAACTGCTGGGCTATTGCCTTGTTACTTTTCCGGGCAAACCCATAATCTCATCAATAAAAGCTGGAATATTGTACCTACGTTTATCTTACAACCGGGTATCTTTGGCGCGAATACAAATGATCAATAGAAAAACACAAGCCGTTAGATCATGGATACATTTTTACAATCTTATGCCGAAGCCGTTACTACCTCCCTGGGGTTTTTCTGGATGGCGCCCTGGGATACATCATTAGCAGTATGATCCAGGTCTTTGTCACCCAGGAGCGGATGAAAGAGACGATGGGCAGCGCCGACAATAAAGGCGTGTTGCTGGGTGCTTTCTTCGGATTTATCAGCAGTTCCTGTAGCTTTGCCGCGCTGGCCACTACCAAATCTTTGTTCAAGAAAGGGGCTGGTTTTGTCCCTTCTATTGCCTTTTTGCTGGCTTCTACCAACCTGGTCATCGAGCTGGGCATTATCATCTCGGTCTTTCTGGCCTGGCAGTTTGTCGTCGGCGAATACATAGGCGGTATCCTGCTGATCTTAATTTCGTGGCTCATCGTTCGGGTGACAAACCCAAAAAAGCTCATCAAGAGTGCCAGAAACCGTCTGAAAGGCGATGAAGATATGGAGAAAGACATTCCTGACTGGAAAGAACAGATACGCTCGCGGCAAGGATGGCAAAAGGTAGGTAAGCGGTATATCATGGAATGGGATATGGTCTGGAAAGACGTGACGGTAGGCTTTACGCTGGCAGGTATTATTGCTGCTTTTGTCCCATCTTCTTTTTTCCAGACACTTTTCATCGACACAGGGCAGGAGAGCAACAACGGCTCGTTTGGGTTTTTTACGCTCCTGGAGCATGTGTTGATAGGTCCTGTGGCTGCTTTTTGTACCTTTATCGGTTCTATGGGCAACATTCCGCTGGCTTCGCTGCTGTACGCCAACGGCGTAAGTTTTGCCGGTGTGATGGCTTTTATCTTCAGCGATTTGGTCGTTTTTCCCGTGCTGCGCATCAATGCCAAGTATTATGGCTGGAAGATGGCCTTATATATTCTTTTTCTGCTGTTTTCAGGACTGGTAGTTACTTCCCTGGCGCTGCATTACGGTTTTCAGGCGTTTGACCTATTGCCCCAAGGTGGCGGAAAGAGTGCCGCTGACCAGACTTTCTTTGAGATCAACTACACTTTCTTTTTGAATATCGCTTTTCTCCTCCTGAGCGGCATACTGGTTTGGCTGGCTCTCAGTAAAAAAGAAGAACACCACGACCACGAGATGGCAGACAAAGGCGTAGTAGAAACCGTGCTGAAATACCTGGCTTACCTTTCTTACGCCTGGCTGGCGGTTGGACTGGCCGTCAAGTTTTTTGTCGTTTAAAGACAGAGGGTTAGATTAATAAAAAAGCCCGGATACTGCCGGGCTTTATATTTATATTGAACTGAAAGCACTAATTGCTCACCGACACTCTTTTAAACTGCGTCACTTTCATCCCTTTATTAACGCTATCTAAGTATTGGGCAATCGTCTTATTTGGGTCTTTGACGTACGCCTGGTTCATGAGCGTATGGTCTTTGAAAAACTTCTGGAGCTTGCCCTGGGCGATTTTGTCAAGCATATTTTCAGGCTTGCCTTCGGTGCGCGCCTGCTCCCTGCCGATTTCCAACTCGCGGTCCAGCGTCGCCTGGTCTACATCGTCTTTATCTACGGCCACAGGGCTCATGGCGGCGATTTGCATGGCCACGTCTTTGCCGGCTTCTTCGGCCTGCTCGTTGGTGTTTGCCAGGGCCACCAGCACGCCCAGCTTATTGCCGGCGTGTACATAGGTGACGACCTTTTCGCCTTGTAGCCGCTCATAGGCGCCTATCTCAATCTTTTCGCCGATCTTACCCACCATATCGGTAAGTTTTTCGCCGATGGTCAGGTTGCCTATTTTGAGTTGTTTGAGGGCTTCTATAGATTCCGGCTTATGCTCGTAGGTGGCTTCCAGCATCTGCTGACCGGCTTTCAGAAAGTCTTCATTTTTGCCGACAAAATCAGTCTCGCAATTCAGCGAGATCAGTACGGCTTCTTTATGGTCGGGGCTGGCTTTGACGAAGACGGCGCCTTCGGTGGTTTCCCGGTCGGAGCGGGAGGCGGATACTTTTTGCCCTTTCTTTCTGAGTATTTCGATGGCTTTGTCGAAGTCACCGTCGGCTTCGGTCAAAGCTTTTTTACAATCCATCATACCGGCGCCTGTCATTTGCCGGAGTTTGTTTACTTCTTGTGCGGTAATAGCCATAGGTTATTTAATTTCTTGGTGATACATAAAAAAAGAACATCAGTTGACGCCCGATGTTCCGTTTATTTTTTAGATTGACAGCCGTGCCGTCAGGCGTTTTCTTCTTTTTCTACTGTCTCTTGTGCGTCAGTAGGCTCTTCGTCTGTTTCTTCTCCCTCGTCGGCTCTTCTTTTCTTGTTTTCTTCATCTTTGAGTTTGGAATCTTCTTTCTGCTGCTTACGCTCGATCAAGCCTTCTTCCACGGCTTTGCCTATATGCTTCACGATCAGTGAGATAGACTTGAAAGCGTCGTCGTTGGCTGGAATAGGGTAATCAATCTCGGTAGGATCGGAGTTGGTATCTACCATGCCGAAGACCGGGATGTTGAGCTTTTTAGCTTCCTTCACAGCGATATGCTCCCGCTTGATGTCTACTATGAAAAGGGCAGCGGGCAGGCGTGTGAGGTCGGCAATACCGCCCAGCACTTTTTCCAGCTTGTCTTTTTCGCGGGTCATCATCAGGCGCTCGCGCTTGGCAAGGTTCTGATACGCTTCTTCCTTCATCATCTTCTCGATAGACGACAGCTTGCGGAGCGACTTGCGGATGGTAGCAAAGTTAGTGAGCATACCACCCAGCCAGCGGTCGGTTGCGTAGGGCATCCGCAGCCTTTTGGCTTCTTCGGAGACCACTTCCTGCGCCTGCTTTTTGGTAGCGACAAACATGACTTTGCGCCCGGATTTGATGATGCCTTTCATAGCACCGGCAGCCTCATCTAACGAAGCCAGCGTTTTGTTCAGGTCTATGATATGGATGCCGCTGCGCTCCATAAATATGTAGGGAGCGATCTTAGGATTCCACTTCCGGGTCAGGTGTCCGAAGTGGACGCCTGCATCCAACAAATCTTTATATTCTAAATTTTCCATCAATGAATTATCGTTTACTGAATTGGAATGATCTTCTGGCTTTTCTGCGTCCGTACTTCTTCCGCTCTACCATGCGCGGGTCGCGCGTCAGGAAGCCCTCTTTCTTCAGCGGCGGGCGATGCTCAGCGTTGATGTCGGTCAGGGCGCGGGCAATGGCCAGGCGAATGGCTTCGGCTTGTCCTTTAAAACCGCCGCCTTTTACATTCACCATGAGGTCATAATTGCCCTTTTCGTTGACCAGCGCCAGCGGCTGGCGGACGATGGTTTGCAGAATTTCAGAAGGAAAATATTCCTCTACTTTTTTGTTGTTGACGGTGATCGCCCCGTTGCCGGACTGCATATAAATGCGGGCTACGGCGGTTTTGCGTCTTCCTATTTTATTGATAACGTCCATATAGGTTTATTCGGCGTTTATTTACTGATTTTTAACGTTTGAGGCTGCTGCGCTTCATGCGGATGCTCGTTGCCTTCATACACATGCAGGTTATGAAATATCTGCCTGCCCAGCTTGGT
>JBBSNI010000495.1:0-3880 GCA_038232695.1 Cytophagales bacterium | reverse complement strand
TGCGGATAAGATAGACGTGAACATGGCTTATTTTAAAGCCTTTGCCGAGGGATTCTTGCAGGAAACCGCTTCCTTGCTGACTGATACGGAGGTGGCAGCACTGGCTTTTTCAGCGCAATACATGACCTTTATGATGGGGCTGCGCTTTCTGACGGACTATATGGCCGGAGATGTATATTATAAGACCGAACATCTACAACACAATTTGCAGAGAGCCAGGGCGCAGTTTACATTGCTCACTAAAATGGAAGAACATGCCCGCGAAATGCAGGAATTTGTGCTGCACGCTTACCGTAATTTTTGCCAACTTTAACTTCACCACCACTACCGTATGATCTTAGGTACGCTCGACTGGATAATTATCATCAGTTTTTTCATTATTTCTTTGCTGATCGGCTTGTATGCCGCCCGGACGGCGGGCAACAGCGTGGCAGACTACTTTCTTTCAGGGCGAAATATGCCCTGGTGGTTGCTGGGTGTTTCTATGGTAGCCACTACCTTCTCATGCGATACACCCAACCTGGTGACAGATATTGTGCGGCAAAATGGTGTTTCCGGCAACTGGGTCTGGTGGTCTTTTCTGCTGACGGGTATGCTTACCGTTTTTGTGTACGCCAAGTTGTGGCGAAGGTCTGCGGTGACTACCGATCTGGAGTTCTACGAATTACGGTATAGTGGCAAGATGGCAGCGTTTCTTCGGGGGTTTCGCGCTTTGTACTTAGGCATATTTTTCAACGTGATGGTGATGGCTTCCGTCTCGTTGGCTGTCATCAAGATCGGGGCCGTGATGCTCCAATGGGAAGCCTGGCAGACTTTGCTGGTGTTGCTCACCATCACCGGCATCTACAGTACGATCGGTGGTTTGAAGGGTATCCTGCTGACGGACTTTTTTCAATTCATTATCTCTATGGTAGGTACGATTGGCGCAGCCATGATTCTGGTCAACTTACCGGAAATCGGTAGTCTTGAAACGCTGATCCACCATGAAAATGTAGTCTCTAAAACCAGCCTTTTGCCCGATTTCTCCAATACCGATATGGTCATCACCTTGCTGGTATTGCCCATTGCCGTGCAGTGGTGGAGTGTTTGGTATCCGGGTGCCGAACCGGGCGGGGGCGGATACATTGCCCAGCGTATGTTGTCTGCCAAAAACGAAAAGGGAGCCGTAAAAGCAACCCTGTTCTTCAATGCGGCACACTATGCGCTGCGCCCGTGGCCCTGGATATTAGTCGCCCTGGCCTCCCTGGTCGTGTTTCCTACGATAGCCTCCATGCGGGAAGCTTTTCCCGCCATCAATCCTGATATTATTCACAACGACTTTGCGTATCCGGCGATGCTGAGCTTTTTGCCTACCGGCTTTCTGGGACTGGTGGTAGCTTCTCTGATTGCTGCCTTTATGTCAACCATTTCTACCCAGATCAACTGGGGGTCTTCGTATGTGGTCAATGATTTTTATAAGCGATTCCTGAACCCTGCTGCCACCGAGCGGCAGTTGGTGCGGGTAGGACAGCTCTCGACCATCAGTTTATTGGTGGCTACCGGCTTATTTGCTTTACTTTTAAGCAATGCCCTTCAGGCTTTTGATATCCTGCTTCAGATTGGTGCGGGTACCGGCCTGATCTTTATCCTGCGCTGGTTCTGGTGGCGTATCAATGCCTTCAGCGAGCTTGCCGCAATGCTCATCTCCTTCCTGGTCGCCCTGTACCTGGAGTTTGTGCATCCGCTGACCGGTATGGAACTGCCCGGTACCGGGGGGAAGCTATTACTGGGCGTCGGACTCACTACAGTAGGATGGCTGGTCGTTACTTTTCTGACACCGCCTACGGATACCGCTACGTTGCGTAGCTTTTACCGGCGGGTACACCCTGGGGGACCTGGCTGGAAAAAGGTAGTAGCAGAAGCTGAAAAAGACGGCGATATTATCATAAAACAAAAAGGATGGGATGTTCCTCGGGGGATTCTTTGTATGATGTTGGGTGTGGTAGCCGTGTATAGTGCCCTGTTTGCCACCGGGCAGTGGCTGTATGATCATCTCGGACTGGCCATTTTCTTTACATCCCTGGCGATTTTATCTTCTTACGGGCTGTTTAAGGTATGGGGGCAGATGAACAGGAAATCTACATAAGAATCTTTAATATGTAGCTATTTACCAAGAAGCCAGCTATTTCAGCCATACTTTCAAATAATATTTCAAAGTACTCCCATCTGATTATAAGGAAAGCGACCTGGCTGCGACCAACGAACAAGCATGAATAGAAATAAACATCCCATTGTGATACACCCAGTTTTATTAACTAACCATGCAAATCTTACATTTTATGTTATATTTGCATGGTTGTGATTTACCGCCTGATAGAAAATAAAATAAAACAAGCCTTACGGCGCAGTCCTTCCGTAGCGCTTATGGGACCCCGCCAAGTAGGAAAAACGACCCTGGCGTTCAACATTTCTGAAACCCTGCCGTCTGTCTACCTTGACTTAGAGGATCGCCTTGACCTGGAAAAAGTGCGTGATATAAGCCTTTTTCATACGGAAAACAGGGAGAAACTCATTATTCTTGATGAAATCCAACGCCTGCCGGAAGTCTTTGCTCCTTTGCGTGGGATCATCGATAAGGAACGTCGCCAGGGAAACAAAGCCGGACAATTTCTGTTTTTGGGATCGGCTTCTATAGACCTGCTGCAACAATCCAGTGAGTCGCTGGCGGGGCGCATCGCATACATAGAGCTTTACCCGATTAATCTGCTGGAGTTTGCCACAGCAGAAGACATCATCAGTCAGGCAACTACGAATACTCTTTGGCTACGTGGAGGATTTCCGGAAAGCCTGTTGGCTGCTTCTGAAAATGACAGCATGGACTGGCGGAAAGATTTCATCAAAACCTATCTGGAACGCGATATTCCGCAGTTGGGACCAAGAATTCCGGCAGAAACGCTGGAACGGTTCTGGACGATGCTGGCACACCATCAGGGTACCCCTTTGAATGCAGCACAAATGGCCAAAAACCTGGAGGTATCCGGCGTTACGGTAGGGCGTTACCTGGATTTGATGGTAGACCTGCTGCTGGTCAGACGCTTAAAGCCCTGGACGCGCAATATTGGTAAACGACTGGTTCGTTCCCCCAAAGTGTATGTCAGAGATAGCGGCATGACACATGCGTTGCTGAACATTTCCACCATCAACGACCTGCTCGGCCACCCCGTGGTGGGAGGAAGTTGGGAAGGTTTTGTCATTGAAAATATCATGTCTGTAGCGCCTTCGGGTCTTGTGCCTTACTATTATCGCACATCCGGAGGCGCTGAAATGGATTTGATTCTGGAGTTTGGAGCAAAAGAAAAATGGGCCATTGAGATCAAACGAAGTTCTTCTCCGTCTATCTCAAAAGGATTTCACGTGGCCTGTGAGGATATTCAGGCGTCCAGGAAGTATGTCGTTTATTCAGGGCAAGATACTTTTTCCATGAGCAAAGATGTGAAAGCCATATCACTCTATGCATTGATGCAGGAAGTGGCGGGGCAAGCCACGGGTATCTTTATTTTTCTATGCCTGTTAAATGCAATTCTAATAGATACCTATAGCTTTTAATACGCCCAATATAAGCCCTACAATACTAGCAATTTGAACGACAGATGCTAAGAATAAATTTCTGGTAAAGACCTGAACTAAGTCTGTTTTGAGATTTGCCAAGTCTTCTTTAGTAGCTAATACTTTCAGGTTTTCATCGAATTTTTCGTTAACTGTAAAAATTACTTCGTCTACAAAAGCGTGAGGATCTTCATCGCTAAGTAATTGCGTCAAAATAACATTTCTATTTACATGTTTGGCTCAATGCAATAATTCCATTCCCCGTGAAATGAATCTGTGCTGATATTTACAGCAG
>JBBSNI010000494.1:0-3885 GCA_038232695.1 Cytophagales bacterium | reverse complement strand
GGCGAACCGCCTCCTCTTTGAACTCCGGACTATAATACTTTTTCTTACTCATAATTGACACTGGTTTTGATAACTAAGTTAAACGTTTTATCCGCTAACCGATGCTCTTCTCAGTGTCTAATTTAACGGGGGAACTCCAGCTGCTGTATGACTGGTTATTTTTTCACTTGAGCATTGAGTGTTGAGTGTTGAATATGAAGTCATCTCGACTTTTTATTTGTTAAATTTTTTAAGTCCTATCACTATAAAAGCCAGGAAATTGAAGCCTTTCCAGCTTGAGACAGTGGTGTCAAACCTATTCAATAAAGAACGGAAGCTATCCATCCAAGCATTTGTGCGTTCAATAGCATATCTTTCATGATATAGTTCTTCGTCTACTATGTGATCAGAACTTAGCTTTCCGCTACGCTTGTTATGAGCAACATTGGCAATTATCTGTTTTTCTGCGCAAGCCTGACGAAAACTTTCTGCATCAAAGCCAGCATCCGCATTGATAAATAAACCTTGAGTAGGTATTTTGGCTTTTTCTAAAGTTTCCAACAGTTCATCAACAGAGGCTTCTATGTCGTAGAGATCATTGTGGTTACCTGCTAAGGGTTCGGACATAGCCAAAGGTAATCCCTGCCGATCAGTCAGGTAAAGCGCATTCGTAGTTTTTCGCTTTTTCCTTCCTTGATAAGCTGTCTGCTCACCACCTCTCAGAGCAGTCGTATGACTACCATCTATATCACCACTGGACAAGTCTAGCTTAGACTTATTTTTGGACAACAAAGCTATCCAACAAGCCTTCCATGCACCTTGTTTACACCACTTCCGATAATGTCCAAATACGGTTTTGTAGTGCAAAACTCTATCACTAAACAAGGATTCAACTGGCAGTAAGTGCCATTGTATACCGGTTTTGAGTTTGTATAAAATGCTGTTTACTATTTCTGTTAACTTACTTTTAGTTGTAAAACCTCGTTTTGCAGTAGGCAAATGTGGCAAAATCTCTGTCTCTATCGTATCTTTGCTAAGTACTTTGTACATCAGGGTTGTGGTTAAAGTTTATGTTTTGTAACACAAATATCCACAACCCTTTTTTTCTCTCAAAATAAGTCGAGATCACTTCTATTTTTTAAACACTCAATATTCAATGCTCAAGTGAAAATATTTTAAAGTACTTAACACCTGAACATGAAAAGAACCTGGATTTTACGCGCAATAGCGATGGCCGCCTTAGCCTTGCTGGCGTTAAGCCTGCTGATCATGCTGCTATGGAACTGGTTGGCTCCGGGCTTATTCAACGGCAAGCCGATCAATCTCTGGCAGGCTGCCGGTTTGCTGGTGTTGGCTAAAATCCTGTTTGGCAGCTTCGGTCAGCGTTCCTGGAGCAAAAACTATAATGTAAGCAGACAGGCATGGAAAATAAAATTTGAGCAAAAATGGCAGCAAATGACGCCGGAAGAAAAAGAAAGGTTCAAACAAAACTTCGCCTACCGCTGCGGCACACGGCGCCAGCCGGAAGAAAACACGACGAAGTAAATATACCGGGATGAAAGACCGGAAGCCGGTATATAACGCTACTATATAAAAAGAAAGAAGAACAGGATTTATTTAACTTTCACGGGCAGGTACTCTTGTATCTTTTCTTTGAGTTTAGCCGGGTCAAACGGCTTGGTAATAATACCGGTAAACAGGGAATCTTTTGCATTTTTCTGTATATTTTCTACCGTATCGGCTGTCAGGGCAAGGATAGGGGTTTGCTCATACGCTTTGCCGGGCAAGGCACGGATCAGGCGGGTGGCTTCGTAGCCGTCCATCAGGGGCATACGCACATCCATCAGGATCAGGTCGTAGGACTTCTGCTGTGCCATAGCGACTGCCTGTTCTCCGTCCTCGGCTTCATCGGGGTTTACCTGCCACCACTGTTCAAGAAACTGCATCATCACCATACGGTTGATCGCTACATCTTCTACCAGCAGCACCTTGAAATTCCCGGGAAGGTCTTGCTCCGGTTCAGCCTGCGGTATCTTACCAGAAGATGAGCGGGTAGCTGTCTTGCCCGCGGTAACAGGCAGGGTAAAGAAAAACCGTGTGCCCTTGCCCGGCTGGCTTTCTACTTCTATCCGGCTGTGCATAATTTCCAGCAATAGTTTAGTGATGGTCAGCCCCAATCCTGTACCTCCGTATTGCCTCACCGTAGAAATGTCAGCCTGGGTGAAAGCGTCAAAAATACCAGTCAGTTTGTCTTCCGGTATGCCAATACCCGTATCCTGCACAGAAAAGTCTATCCAAAGCGTATCGCTTTCCTGGCGGTTCAGTGATACTTCCACACTGACCAAACCCTGATGGGTAAACTTAATGGCATTGCCGAGCAGGTTGTGCAGCACCTGGGAGAGCTTGAGTTGGTCGGTACGCACTGTCTCAGGAATCTTTTGGTCAATATGAAACTGTAGCTCGTTCCCTAAATCTTCGGCTTGCAGATGGTGGGCTTTCTGCAGGCTATGCAGCAGTTCTCTCAGGTTCACCCTGGTTTCTTCTACACTGACGTTGCCCGACTGTATCTTGCTAAAGTCCAGGATGTCGTTGACCAACACCATCAGGTTCTCGGCAGAGAATTTCAGGGTTTGCATATTTTCCAGTTGCTCTTCTTTTGGGTGCTGATGCAGGAGCAGGCTGGTCAGGCCCACGACAGCGTTCAGGGGCGTACGGATCTCGTGGCTCATATGCGCCAGAAAATCTTCTTTTGCCTTGGCGGCTTTCTCGGCTTCTTCTTTGGCTTGCCTGAGCGACTCTTCCATCTGCCTGCGCCCGGTATCATCCGTCATGATCTTCAAAAACCCACGCAGTTGACGGCTATCTGTACGGAGGGGCATCATGGTGCCACTGCCCCAGAAGCGGCTTCCGTCTTTGCGCACATGCCATCGCTCATCTTCGGCACGCCCGTGCGCTGTGGCTTTTTGTAGCTCTTGCTCCGGCGCCTGTTGTGCCCTGTCTTCCTCTGTAAAGATCACGTCTGCCCGTTGTCCTATGATCTCCTCCTTCCGGTAACCTAAGATACGCTGCGCCCCTTCGTTCCAGCCGGTTACTTTATGGTTCATGTCCAGGGTGAAGATGGCATAATCGGTGGCACTGTCTAAAACCAACCGCAGGTGTTCTTCGCTTCGGCGCAGTTCTTCTTCTGTTTCCCGGCGTGCGGTAATATCGACGAAGGTAATGACCACTCCTTCAATGCGGTCTTCTTCGCTCCGGTAAGGGAGCACCCGCGTCAGGTACCACCGGTTTTCTTCGTCCTGCACTTCCCGCTCTATGGGCACGAGTTTGTCTAACACCTGTTGGGCATCGCTCATCAGATCGTTGTAGCCCAGCCGGTGGGTCAGGTCGGAGAGCGGGCGCCCCCGGTCCATGGTGCGCACATTGAAGAGTTCGCCCACACGCGGCGTAATCCGCAGTATGCGCAGATGCTTATCCAGGAAAAGGGTGGCAATGTCGGTCGCCTTCAGCAGGTTTTGCAGGTCGGCGGAGAGCAGCGCCAGTTCTTCTACCTTGTTCCGGTTTTCCTGGTTGACAGTAGAGAGTTCCTCATTCATGCTCTGGAGTTCCTCTTTACCGGTCTCCAATTCCTCCATGGTGGAGCGAAGTTCTTCGTTGACACTCTGAAGCTCCTCGTTGGAGGCTTTCATCTCTTCCTGGCTTGTCTCGTATTCTTCTATGATCGCCTGAAGCCGCTGCTTGGTCAGGTCCAGTTCTGCTTCCAACTCTTTCAGGGTAGTATCCTGCAGTTTGGAATCAGGGTCCGCTGCCTTCGGAGTTGTAAACGCCTCCTGCTCCTCAAAAATGACCAGCATGTATCCTTCCTGCTGCGACTCCACGGCAGGATAGATAGAGAGCACGACCTGCCGG
>JBBSNI010000493.1:0-3898 GCA_038232695.1 Cytophagales bacterium | reverse complement strand
CTACATCCGCATAGGTAGCGGGTACATCGCCATCCTGTAGGGGCATCAGGTTTTTCTCAGCTTTTTTGCCCAGACATTGCTCCAGCACTTCTATAAAATAAAACAGCTTTACCGGGTTGTTATTACCAATATTGTAAATCTTATAAGAGGCAAAACTGCTGGCGGCATCCGGCTGCTGGCTGTCCCAATCCGGATTGGGAGCAGCGGTATGAGGAATTAATCTACTGATGCCTTCTACAATATCGTCTACATACGTAAAATCGCGCTGCATCTCTCCATGATTATACACGTCAATGGCGCGGTCTTCCAGGATGGCTTTGGTAAAGAGGAACAATGCCATGTCCGGCCTGCCATAAGGTCCATAGACCGTAAAAAAGCGCAAACCCGTGGTAGGAATTTGATACAGGTGAGAATAGGTATGTGCCATCAACTCATTGGCTTTCTTGGTAGCGGCATACAGCGAGACAGGATGATCTACGTTGTGATGCACTGAAAAAGGCATCGCCTTATTGCCTCCGTATACCGAACTGGAAGAAGCATATACCAGGTGCTTTACCGGATGGTGGCGGCAGGCTTCCAGAATGTTCAGAAACCCCGTCACGTTGGCATCAATATAGGCATACGGGTTAGTCAGCGAATAACGGACGCCTGCCTGCGCTGCCAGGTTCACCACATACGCAAAGCGATTTTCGCGGAACAAATGATCTATTTTTTCTTTTTCCAGTAAATCTATCCGGTGAAAAGAGAAGTTAGGTAACTCTTCAAGAATAGCCAGCCGCGCTTTCTTCAACGCCGGATCATAGTAGTCATTCAGATTGTCGATGCCTGTGACCTGGTAGCCGTCCCGGCATAGTTTTTTGGATAAATGAAAACCAATAAAACCGGCAGCGCCGGTGACTAATATTTTCTCAGGATGCTCCATCGGGTGGCAAAGGTAACAAAATCAGGCAGATACAAAAAATAGACTTGCTGTTTATAGCTTGGCGTCGACCTGCGCTTTGTTGAAAAAACTCTTGACGTCGTATATAATAGTGTTTTTACTTTTCAGCCGGTCCAGGTCTATATCTCTAAACGCCTGATGCCCTACGGCCAGTACCATGCCGTCGTACCGTTGATCAGGCTGCCCGATCAGTTCGAGTCCGTACTCCTGCTTTACCTCTTCGGGGTCAGCCATCGGGTCAAAAACATCCAACGCAATGCCGAAGCCTTCCAGTTCGCGGATGATGTCTATCACCCGGCTATTCCTGATATCAGGGCAGTTTTCTTTAAAAGTAATACCCAGTATGAGTACTTTGGCTCCTTTCACGGCATGTCCTTTCTGCGAAAGCAGTTTGACGACTTTGTTGGCGACGAAGATACCCATATTGTCGTTGATCCTTCTGCCCGACAAAATTACTTCCGGATGGTAGCCTAATCCTTCGGCTTTGTAGGTCAGATAATACGGGTCTACCCCAATGCAGTGCCCACCGACCAGCCCCGGACGGAAAGGCAGGAAGTTCCACTTGGTGCCTGCCGCTTCCAGCACCTCGTGCGTGTCAATCTGCATACGGTCGAAGATCAGCGCCAGCTCGTTGACAAAAGCAATGTTGATGTCGCGCTGTGCATTCTCAATGACCTTCGCCGCTTCGGCTACCTTGATAGAAGAAGCTTTGTGCGTACCGGCGGTGATCACCGAGCGGTAAAGCGCATCAACCATGTCGGCTACTTCCGGCGTGCTGCCGCTGGTCACTTTTTGGATCGTATCGACCCTATGCTCTTTGTCGCCCGGGTTGATCCTTTCCGGCGAGTAGCCGCAATAAAAATCCCGGTTGTAGGTAAGTCCACTGTGTTTTTCCAGTACCGGCACACAGTCTTCCTCCGTACAGCCCGGATAGACCGTAGACTCATAAATGACCACATCGCCGGGCTTGAGCAGCTTGCCTACCGTTTCGCTGGCTTTGTAAAGGGGCGTCAGGTCCGGTTTTTTGTACTGGTCTATGGGCGTAGGCACCGTGACGATGTAGATGTTACAGTCTTTGATGTCTTCCGGCTGATGGGTGCAGAAGAAATTGCTGGCTGCTCTGAGTTCTTCGGCGGAAACTTCCCGGGTGTGGTCTGTAAAGGCGCGAAGCTCACTGATCCTTTTTGGATTGATATCAAACCCAACCACTTTGTATTGTTTGCTGAAAGCGACCGCCAGGGGCAGTCCTACGTAGCCCAGTCCTATGATAGCCAGCTTTTTATCCGTCAGATGGGTAAGGGTATTGGTCAATGTTAGCTTGTTTTACTTTTAAAATTAGTATACAGAATTTGTAAAAAGATAATTCCAAGCCCCAGAAAAATACCGGCAAACAGCGACAGGGTGATGATGAGGGCCCGGTTGGGCTTGCTGATACTCAGGGGTACCTGTATAGGCTCCAGCACCTTAAAGATAGGCGTTTCCTCCTGTACTTTGATCTTGGCTTGCTCCAACTGCTGCGCCAGGCTTTGGTATAAGTTGAAAGCCAGGTTGTTTTCTGTGTTCAGCCGCTCCAACTCTATTTGGGCGCTTTGGGTAAAGATATTGGTGTTGCGGTCCTGGAAACGGGCCAGTTGCTGCTGGGCGGCATTGTAGCGGTCTTTTTTCTCATTATACTGTTTTTCTACAAATGCCAGGTCCTGCTGCGCCTTTTCGGTACGAAACTCCAGCACATAATTGGTCAGGAACTTAACGGCCATCTCCGTCGCCGTAGCTGCCACCATCGGATCGGGCATCTCTACTTCTACTTTTACGGTGCCATTTTCTTCAATGCTGGTCGTGATGCGGCTTTTCAGTTCGTTGATGACAGACAGTTGTGTTCCGGTAATGGTAATGGGCTGATGACCCAGCGAGACCTCTGCCGTATCAGTAGCGGGGTTGTTGCTTTGTGCTTGGTTGTCTATCAGAACCCGCCTGGGTTTGTTTTTGAAAGAACTGATCAGGTTGGCAGGCAGGCTGATGAGTTGTCCGGGCAGGCCCAGGGTATATTTTTTGGCATAACCCAATACGCCAGGTTGCTCTATTTCGCTAAAATATTGCGCCAGGCTCACCGTGGTATCCAGGGTAGAAAAGTAAAATTCCTCTTCTGTCATATGCAGCAGGAAAGGCGTACTCTGCGTGATGTCAGGGTATAAGCTGGTGCTGATGGTACCGGAAGCAGAGGTGCCTACTCCCAGACCGGCTAACCCTCCAAACTGACGCAAAATACCCATGTTGATACCACCACTCGGAGAGTCTGTCTGAGGTAGCAGCACAATGCTTGACCGGTATTCCTCAGGGCTGAAAGCAGCCACAAAAATACCCAGCAGAAAAGTGACCAGGATTGTATACAGCAGGGTTTTGCGCCTGGCCCACACCTGTTGCATGAGTTCGCCCAGATCTATCTCATCTTCACCGGCATAAGCTGCTTTGGAAGACTCCGGGGGAACGCCTGGCGATACCTCCTTCTCTTGCGGAGGTGTTGGTTGGCTTTTCTTTTTTTCTTCTGTCTCTAACAAAACGTTCTCTATTTGTTAATCTGATCAGGGATTAGCTGCCCTGGCATCTAAGCGGTCTAATATGGTAATGACGGTCAGGGTCAGCGTTGCTAATCCTGCACCGATGCCTACCCAGGCCTGCGCACTGATCCTTTGTCTTTCAGGTTTTCTGGGTATTACAATTTCTGCACCGGGTTTCACCTTCGGATAGTTCTTTAGAAAGAGCAAACTCCGGGTGCGGTCTACCGAACCGTTGGCATAAATAATATATGCCCGTTTTCTGTCGGCTTCCCTGGTAAACCCGCCTGCCTCCGCGACATAGTCTCTGAAGTTTTTGCGGTCGTCATACCTTGAGGCAATAGGGTAGAGTAATTCCCCATTCATGCTGACCGTCTGTAATATTTTCGGGATCACCAGCGTATCG
>JBBSNI010000492.1:0-3968 GCA_038232695.1 Cytophagales bacterium | reverse complement strand
TGGTCAGAGAGCGGCTTTGGGGTAAACAACAATTTTTAACCTCCCTGCCCGAAGCAGAGGTTGATTATTTAAACCAACCCTTGATACAGCATTTATGCGCTATGATGACCAGGGCCGCGTAAGGCTAAAGTCGAGCTAAGGAATACTTCATCAAAAAAATTCTTATTTAGTTATAAGCTTAATTATTGTTTTTGGTAACGGAGCATCTATTTTTATATCATCCTGAATGTACTCTTCACCAGATGATTTTTTTGCATAGTATGAGTAAACTCCTTCACCAAAAAAACCAAGATCTAATAGAAAATCACTGTTTTTCCAGTAAAAATTAATTTCTCCATTAGAAGCTAAGGAAATAGATGGTTCTGAAATGTTGTATTTCGAGAGACTGATAATAAATTTTTCGGCTTCATCGATAGCTTCTTTAGAAGGCGGTTGACCGTCAAAGCCATCCCACCCAATTTTGTAAAATGCAAGTTCTCTAACTCTTGCAATCATCTTTATGTCTTGGCGTTGAGTATCTATTAACTGATCTTTTGCAAAAGGTTCTACGAGCAATTTCGCTGTAAACCGATCTACCGATTGTGCCGACCGAATATCATTTAAATGTAAAGAAGTTATACTTGATGATCTAGACTTTGGTACCTTACCTGAGCGAAGAGGTTCTTGAGTGCTAGTTTTGCTTTTAACATAATTTAAACTTGCAGCACCTATATTATATTCTGAAAGAGTGTTTGTTTCTGAACTAAGTATCATTAGCGTTGCTTATGTTAATCTTTTGCTTCAAATCTACATTTAAAAGCGAAATTAACACTTCTTTGTTTATATTATGTAATATAAATATCATCTTATCAAATTTTGAATTTTCATCGTTTTTATCTTCATATTCGATAAAAGAAGATATATCCCTTTTATATTCATCGGCATTTAGGATAGCAGTATGCTCAATAGTCGTTACCGGTTTTTTCAAACCGGAGAAGTCAGCATAGGTAGCATCTATGTTAACTTGATTGAGGCAAGGAAAGTCAATTCCATCTATTTTTTCAAACCATCCAATGTGAGAGTGCCATAAAGGACCAGAGTTAAACAATTTATTAGCCAATAACTCAGTGTTTTCTGAAAACAAATCAGATACTTTATAATTTTTTACGTCGTCCTGATAAACAAATCTATCAATGTATTTGATGCCTATTGCATTAACGAAACTGCCAGATTCTTGTATTTGCTCAAAGGCAGCTTCCAGATATTTTTTAGCTGTGTCCCATACATTTTCCCATCGCGTATAATCTAAACAATGAACAGAAATTATATTTTCAGTTGTTCTTAGCATCCACTCTAAATTCCCATCTGTCCTAAATCGTTGAAGCTCTATGCCACTTAGCTCTTCTCTGACATGAGTTTTAGGACCTTCGGGTGTTATAATAATTGTATGCTCTACAACATTTTTAGGCTCACTTTTAGGTAACTCGTCTTTTAACCTTGGAGCAAGTCCGACAAGTTTTTGTCGCACTGCATGCGAGAATACAGGTAAAAATTCTACGAAAATTATGCATTCTACAATGGCATGTGCGTTATTAATTGGGAGAAATTTTAAATTGTAATCCATAGATATAAAAACTTTGCTCTAAATTAAATTCTTGATTTGGTATGCCAATATAAAATTTCAATTTAATATCGCCAAAAAATGAAAACTACTCATACTCAGTCAAATACGCCTTCAACCTCAATCCACCGACTCACTATTCAACTCCGTGGCGATCTTGAACGCCAGGCGGTTGAGCGCGCCGGTCAGGGGATAGAAAAACAGGGTTTCTTCTATGTTGACGTCGGGGTTGCCGGCCAGTTCGTTCATTTTCATTTGTTTGCCGGATTTTAGGAACTCCATCAGGTCTTGTTGCAAGTAGTCTTTGTAGTCTTCCATAAAGGCGGGGTTCACGCCGAAGTGGTGGGTGAAGTTGTATTCCCGGTGAAGCCGGTAGAGCAGGCGGATAAACTGCCGGACTTCCTCTAACACCTGCTCCAACATCGCCTCATTGATGTCAGGATATTTGACCGTCTGCTCCGGTACCACCACATCCTTGCCTGTACCCAGCAATACTTTTTTGATATGGTCAATGTCTACGTCTACATCGCTCAACAGCCCGCCTTTGCAGGTGATCTCTTTGGGTTCTTCGTATTGCACCAGCTCAATCTGCTCCGTATTTTGCTGGTACACCTCACGGAAGATCATGCGGGTAAGCTCGGTCAGGCTGGCCAGTCGGGGGCTGCGGTCGGCAATGTTGATCATCTTGGAGCCTCTGCCGCTAAACAGAATGTTGCGCGGGATGTCCATGCCTTCGGCGTGCATCAGGCGCGCTAAGTGGTAGATGACGGCGGCGTAGAAGATGACAAAGACGATCTTGAAGTCGTCGTCGTCGGTGAGCAGTGTCTGAAAGGAGATAGGAATGGATTTCTCCCGTATCTTTTTGTTTTCTTCCAGCGAAAAGAAAAAAGCAATGATGTCCTGCGAGCGGTGTTCATTTTGAATTGTGTTGAGCACCTGCGTCAGGTCGTGCTGCTTGTTCTCGCTGAGCATTCGCGCTACGTCATCCTGGTAGCGGCGGATAAAGCCGTTGATGGCCGAAGAGCCGTTGAAGCCGTCGCCAAACACGGCATTGGCCGCAAAGCGGAAAGAGGTCAGCAGCGAAGGCTCGTTGTTCTGAAACACCACAATGTCGGTCGTGCCGCCGCCAATGTCGATGCCAACAGAAGGCTTATCGGCCGCGCTTTTACCCAGCCTTTCTTTGTAGAAATAAAAGGGCGCAATGCTTTCCGAGAGCTTCTGCGGACTTCTTTCGGTAGTGATGTATTTCTGGAACAGGCGCGCCCAGGTGCTTTCCAGGCTGTTGCGCCGGTTGGGCAACATGCTGGAAGGATAAAACCAGATGAGCCTGGTCTTGGACAGGTTGCCCCGGTTGAGCAACACCTTGTTGCGGATCAGCAGCAGCAGGTTTTCAAAGAAGGCTTCTACCCGCCGCTTGTCTTCCGGGTTTTTTGGATAATTAGACCACTTCAGATCACTGGTCACCCGCGGGTTGGGGCGGATGGGGTATTTTTCGTAGTCAAACGGAATGTTAAAGTCCGACAGCGCATACGTAGAAGTATCTAAGTTGAGGTTATGGTTTTCGCCCAGCACGGTTCTTTGCGGGAAGCGAAACTCATAAGCTTGCCCTAAGTGGCGCGGCAAAAACTCCTGCGGCACCAGGTCGCGGATGAGCGTCGCGCCGCTGCCGCCGAAGTCGGCGCTCTTTTCGGCAAACTCCGGGTCGTGCAGCGTAGCGATCTGCACGTCTTCTTCCGAGATGTCGAAAGCGCGCGGATTGCCGTTGTTCACCTTATATTCTACGTGGGTATTGGTGGTGCCAAAGTCCACCGCGAAGGTGTAGACATCGTTGCCGCCGTGGTATTGCGGGAACTTGGGGATGATGATGCCCTCGGCCTGCTGGTTGCTCACCTGTATAAAGTCAAACTCATCTTCCAGCACATAATACTGCGAAGTGGCGCGGTCGTCGGCCTGTTTGTCGCTGCGCTTTTTCACCGCCTGGTGGGCGACTTCCGTGTTGCCGGCATTCTTAAAAAAGCGCAATTCGTACTGGTTGTGCCTGCTGAACGGGCTGATGTCGCGGTCGATCAAAGCCACGCGGTAATGATGGTTTTCCGTCTGCTTGCCGGTGCGGATAAACGGATAGACCGTCACGCCAAACTGGTTTTCTACGATCACGCCTTTGTTGCCGCGCTCGTCGGGCTTGGTCACTTCGCCTTCTGTGAGGGCAGGCATATAAATGCGCTCAAAGGTGATGTATTCTTTCCGGACGGGAATGCGGAGCGTCACGCGGACGCCGCCCGCTACGCGGGATTCCATCTCAAACACCGGCTTGCCGTCGGACACGCTTTTTTGCAAATCTTCGGCATCGAAGAAGTCAAAATACGCT
>JBBSNI010000491.1:0-3971 GCA_038232695.1 Cytophagales bacterium | reverse complement strand
GACCGGACAGTTTTCATCCCCTGACTATTCTAATTAGCAGGACAGAAAGATACAGATATTTCTGTTACCATGTGAAAGATTAATCATGTTTTGCACTTACCGGAAAAATGCGCAGGACAAAAAAAAGGTACATATACCTTTTGGGCTTGGAGTATGCGTATGATAATGTTCCTGAAAAATGTAAATTTGCACCCTTATCAACGCTATGAATAGATGCTTCAAAAAGTAAGGGCGAGCAAAAGACCCGATACAACGACCAGGAAAGGCTTGCTGATACAGTTTTCGCGCTATCTGGTTACCGGCTTTCTTTCGGTAGGCATTGAGTTTACCTTGCTGATTTTGCTGGTAGAGCAGTACCAGGTAAATTATCTGTTAGCCAATGCGTTTGCTTTTATCATTACCAACCTGTGCAACTACTTTATCAGCAGGCACTGGGTTTTCGAGCAGGGAAAGCACAAGCGGCACGTAGAGTTCATCATCTTCTTTGTCACGGCCAGCATAGGTCTGATCATCAACCAGACAATCATGTGGGTGATGGTAGAATACGTAGCCGTCGATTATCGTTTATCTAAACTGGCAGCCGTCGGGATAGTCATTCTCTGGAATTTCTGGGCAAGGAAAAAACTGGTCTTTAAAGGCTAACGGAGACGAAAAGCCGGAGACCGCAGCGATGCACCTCTCCTGCGAAACTAATCTTTTTGTTCTACATATATTTCTTCCAAAGCGGCAGCCACTTCTATGGGGCGGTCGGTAGATAAAATATCGGCGCCATGTTTTACAAGCCGGGCATAAAGCTGGTCGCCACGCGCCAGGGCGCTTTTGTCTAAGTTGCCCATCGTCCCCAGGATGCAGGAGATACCTTTGCTGTGCAGTATCTTATAAAAAGGTAGCGGCGGCTCGGTAATGCCTACAAAAGCCACCAGGTTTTCCAGGGGAATACTTGTGTTGACAGCCCTTTGCAGTTCGGCTTTGTTGCGTATGGTCAGCGAGATCATCAGCTCAGGATGAAGCCGGTGTACCTCCCGGGCGTCTTCTGCATGGTAGGTAATCACCACCACATAAGCTTCTGCATAAGCCGCTTCGATGGCTTTAACCACTTTCTGATAAGGCACATCGGACTTTACGTCTACCGTCAGGATGGCTTTGCCGACTGCCCAATGCAGCACTTCTGCAAACGTTGGGATATGGTATGTCGTTCTGATCCGCTCGTTGTCGAGCAGGTCCAGGGAGCGGATGTCTTCCCAGCGCCGTTCACTGATCTTGCCGGAGCCGGAGGTGGTGCGGTTGAGCGTTTCGTCATGCATCATGATCAGCACACTGTCCTGGGTCATGCGTACATCACACTCAATGAGGGCAGGGGTGTACTTGAGCACATGCTCAAAGGTAGCGATACAGTTCTCCGGATAGCCGGGATACGGACCGCCCCGGTGGGCGCTGACCAGTGGTTTGTGATCTATATCATAGGTCAGGCGGGCTTTCAGCGCTTCCACATCTTTTACCTGGGTGCGGTAAAGCGGCTGGCTGTAACCTATGCTGCCTACCAGGGCAAGCCATAGGACAAGTAAATATTTCATCGGTTTAAGGGTAATAGAGGGTTTCATCTGCAATGACAAAACCTGGCTGGTTTTGTTGCAAACTATCCCGGAAAGTTAAAGAAAACTTAATATCCCTGCACAAAAAGCCAGCAATTGCCTCAAATTAATATATTTGCAGTTGGTATGATCAGGCGCAAACCTAACGATGTGGTATATTTACCGAATTATACGATGCCAATTGTTGTTGGTAAAAAAGGCGTGTTGCTGTTGGGTAGCATTACATGCCGTACAGTTGAACTTTATGAAAACTGTATATTTAACGTTTACATTATAATTATTCTTTACGATGATCAGCATCACACATAAAGCAAAAGACCAGATAAGCACTTTGAGAAGCCAGGAAGGTCACTCCGACGACCACAACATCCGTGTATCCGTGAAAGGCGGCGGATGCTCGGGGCTCATGTACGATCTGAATTTTGACGATCAGATCCGCGCCGAAGATAAAGTGTTTGAAGACCAGGGCATTAAGATTTTGGTAGACAAAAAAAGCCTGCTGTATCTGCTGGGCACTGTTCTTGATTTTTCCGATGGTCTCAACGGCAAAGGGTTTCAGTTTATCAACCCCAACGCGTCCAGAACCTGCGGATGCGGAGAAAGCTTTGCTGTTTGATCTGAAAAATCACAGGTTTGTCTTATTCATTTCCCTCACCGCATGATCGACGGCCCGGGCAGTAAGCGCCATGTAGGTCAGTGAAGGATTCTGGGTGCCCGTGGAAGTCATACAAGCCCCATCCGTGACAAAAACATTCCGGCAGGCATGTAGCTGGTTCCATTGATTGAGCAGCGAAGTTTTCGGGTCTTTTCCCATTCTTGCGCCTCCCATCTCATGAATATCCAGTCCGGGCGCCTGCCCCGTATCCTGTGTTTTGATGTCGGTAAAGCCTGCTTTGGTATACATTTCCGTCATTTGCTCAAAGAAATCCTTTAGCATCTTCTCGTCGTTGTCGTCATAATTTACCGAAACTTTGAGCAGAGGCATACCCCAGGCATCTTTTTTATTTGAATCCAGGCTGACCATCCCATCCTTTTTAGGAATGGTTTCTCCCATCATATGGGAACCCACGCGCCAGGGACCCCAGCTAGGGTTGAGCAGATTTGCCTTGAGCGCCGTTCCCAAGCCTTCCCTGTCCCGCTCAATCTGCCGCGACGCACTCAGACCGGCCGCATACCCCCTGAGAAAATCTGTCTCCTGCCTGAAAACATTGCGGAAGCGCGGAATGTAGCCGCTGGTCGGACGCCGCCCGTCGGTTGCCGACTCCGGGAAGCCATCGTAGCTGGCTGATATTCTGCCACGATAATTATGAAAAGCTACATATTTACCTAACAGCCCGCTGTCGTTGCCCAATCCGTTAGGAAAACGCCGGGAAGTGGAGTTAAGCAGGATCAGGTTCGTATTCAGGGCAGAAGCATTCACAAAGACAATGCGGGCAAAATATTCTGTCACTTCTTTGGTATGTGCATCCACGACCCGTACGCCCGTGACTTTCTCTTTTTCTTCGTCGTAGAGCAGGGAATGCACCACCGCATCAGGTTGCAGCGTCAGCTTGCCGGTCTTGGCTGCCCAGGGCAAGGTAGACGAATTGCTGCTGAAATAGCCTCCAAAGGGGCAGCCGCGCTGGCAAAGCGCTCTATGCTGACACTGCGCCCTGCCCTGCTGCAGGTGGATAGGCTGCGGTTTGGTCAGATGGGCGCACCGGGCAATGATCACGTGCCGGTCTTTGTACTGGCTGGCTACCTGTTCTTTGAAATATTTTTCTACACAACTCAGCTCCATAGGTGGTAGGAATTCTCCGTCGGGCAGTTGCGGCAAGCCGTCTTTGTTGCCGGAGATGCCGACAAACTTTTCTACATAACTGTACCAGGGCGCTATGTCCCGGTAGCGGATCGGCCAGTCTGTGGCGAAGCCGTCGCGGGCAGGTCCTTCAAAGTCAAAATCGCTCCATCGCTGGGTATGTCGTGCCCAGAGCAGCGACTTGCCGCCTACCTGATAGCCCCGTATCCAGTCGAAAGGTTTTTCCTGCACATAAGGATGCTCTTTGTCTTTGACAAAAAAATGCGCGGCATCTTCATTGAAAGCATAACACCGGCTGACCACCGGATTTTCACGGGTGATTTCTGCAGGCACCTGCCCCCGGTGTTTGAACTCCCAGGGCATCATGTTGGTGGTGGGGTAATCTTTGATGTGTTCTACAGAGCGTCCGCGTTCCAAGACCAATGTTTTTAGTCCTTTCTCTGTCAGTTCTTTAGCGGCCCAGCCGCCGCTGATGCCTGAGCCTATCACAATGGCATCGAAGGTTCTGTTTGTTGTACTGTCTATATTAAAATTTGCCATCGTTTACATCATTTTAAAGTCTGCCAAGGGTGCGCACACCT
>JBBSNI010000490.1:0-3988 GCA_038232695.1 Cytophagales bacterium | reverse complement strand
CCTATCATACATAGTAAGCAAATGCCTGATCCACTCTGCCAGACCCTGGTTGGCAGCGCCCGGCTGCATACGCCACAGCCAGTTGCCGTGTGCTGTAGACGGGCGGTTCATGATGGCTTCTTCGCCCAGGTTGAGAAAGTCCTGGATGGGCACGACCGCCAGTTTGCCTACGGAGGCCAGCGCCAGGCGGATCATATGGCTGGCAGCATTGTCTTCGGTGAGCGGCGTACTTTCTCCTAAGTAAGCCTGTAGCCGCTCCTTGTCGTGCGGGTTACCGTTTTGGTACCAGCCGCGCACGGTGTTGTTATCATGCGTACCGGTATAGATGATTGAGTTTTCAGTATGGTGGTGGGGCACATACGGGCTTTTGGGCATCCCGTCGCCAAAGGCAAACAGCAGCACTTTCATCCCGGGCAGTTGGAACCTTTCCATCAGCTTATGCACCGGCTCGTCGATATCGCCTAAGTCTTCGGCAATGATGGGCATGTCCGGGAACATTCTTTTCAGTTTGCGGAAAATACGTCCGCCGGGACCTTTCTTCCAGGTACCGTTGATAGCAGTCTTGTCTCCGGCAGGCACTTCCCAATACGCAGAAAAAGCACGGAAATGATCCAGGCGGATCAAATCAAACAGATGCAGGTTGTGGGTCAGGCGATGAAGCCACCACTGGTATTTTTGCTTGCGCAACCCTGTCCAGTCAAAGACGGGCATCCCCCAGAGTTGTCCGTCCTGGCTGAAATAATCCGGCGGTACGCCTGCTACCGCTTCGGAGGATTTGTCTTTGTTGAGCTTAAAGATATTAGGATGCGCCCATACATCGGCACTGTCGTAGCCTACATAAAAAGGAAGGTCGCCTAAGAAACGGACGTTTTTTGCTTTGCAATACTGGTGCAGCCGCTCCCACTGCTGAAAGAAAATAAACTGCAGGAATTTCTCTTTCATCACCTGCCGTTGCAGTTCTTTGGTGATGTCACGCAGGGCTTCCTTCTGCCGGTGCTTTAACGGCTCGGGCCAATCTGACCAGCCTTCTCCATTCCTATGTCCTTTGATGGCCATATAGAGGGCGAAGTCTTCCAGCCAATGCGCCTGGGTGCTGCAAAACTCCTCAAATTGCAACTCATGGGTACCCGTAGGCTCATGCAGAAAATGCTGAAAAGCTTTGTCCAGAATGCCTACTTTGTAAGGGATCACGGCATCGTAATCTACTTTGGCCGGGTCAGATGAAAGATTATGCTGTAAATCTTCCTGCGTAATGTATCCTTCCTGCTGCAACAATTCGGGACTGATGAGCATCGGATAGCCTGCAAAGGCCGACAGCCCGCTGTAGGGAGAATAGCCGCTGCCGGACTCTACCGGGTTGAGCGGCAGAATCTGCCAGTAGGTGAGCCCTGCCTGCTCCATAAAGTTGGCAAACTTATAAGCTTCGGGCCCCAGGTCGCCAATGCCAAAGGCAGAGGGCAGAGAGGAAATATGCAGCAGTACGCCGCCGCTTCTTGGATATATCATTGTTCAAATTGGGTCAATAATGCTACTGGAAATTTTTTTAGAACTTGTGAAACCAGCATTTGGTTTCCGGCAGGCAGCATCTCTTGCGTCAGTACGTTGGTCCAGGTGCCTGCGGTATCGTCTAAGTGCAGGCGGGTATCCTGCCAGCAACCTTCGCCTACCGGCAGGTCATCTTGCAGCGTAAGCCCGCGAATATAGAGCGGCACGACGGTGAGCGTTTGCCGCTTGCCCTGCGTACGCCGGAAGGCCAGCACGTGCGCCGCCTGTACGCCTTCTACTGCTACAGGCTGGTAACCGGCGTCCAGAAAGAAGTCTTCCCACGCACGCCGCGTTTGTAAAGCACGGTAAAGCGTAAAGAATTTGATGGCAGGGTCTGATAAATCCTGGCAAAGCCTGGAGACCAATGCCTCAGGATTTTCTTCAAACTGTTGTGTAAGCGTTTGCAAAGTGTTCGTCCGTTCTTCGTAGTCGACCGGGCGGCGGTTGTCGGGGTCTACCATGCTCAGGTCCCAATGTTCGGTGCCCTGGTAGATGTCCGGGATGCCCGGTGCGGTGATCTTGAGCAGCGTTTGCCCCAGCGAATAAACAGCGCCTGTACGGGCTACCGCGCCGACAAAAGGCTCCATCATGTCTATGAAAGGCCGGTGGCTAAGCATCTGCGCGACGAAAGAAGCCACGCCTTCTTCGTAGGAATCGTCCGGGCTGGACCAGCTTGTATTTCTTTTGGCTTCTTTGATGGCTTTCCCCATATAATCTGTCAGCCGCTGCTGGTAATCTTCTTCGGCAGGCGACCCATGCACCGGGTACGTCCCGACCAGCGTCTGGTAGATAAAATATTCGTCGTTATCGTCCGGGCTGCTGTTATCCGACAGTTTGGTAATAAACGCCTGGTTGGTTTGCTTCCATTGCCGGTAGACCTTTTCCCACTCGCCAGGTATTTCGCTCAATACATTGATGCGCAGCCGGGCATCTTCGCCGCGTTTGGTATCATGCGTGGCGGTCGCGTTGAGACTGTGCGGCAGGCGGCTGCTCATTCTTTGGTGAAAATTTTCCGGGGTGATGCCAAATATACCGGGTGTATCGCCTACCTCATTGTGGGAGATGAGGCGGTTGTATGCATAAAAGGTAGTATCTTCTACGCCTTTGGCAGCCAGCGGACCAGTATATTGCTGGCACCGCATGACAAAGTGCAAACGGTTTTTATTTTGTTTCTCGTCGCGGTCGGCTACGCCGTTAAAGATTTCGCGGAGCCTTTCAAAGTAAGCATCCAGCGAAGGTTCTTTACTCTCGGCCAGGATAAAGGCTTTGCCGATGACTTCCATCGCCTCGCCGGAGAAGGGATATTCGTTGCTGTAGATACGATATACCGGAAAGGCTGACAGCAGCGCCGCCAGCGCCCGCCTAAGCTTATCCTCTTCTACGGTTTCAGGATAAGGAATAATGTCCAGCCGCTTCATCAGGCGCATCAGGTTGATGAGCTCGCCTTTCATGCGGTTCATCAGCATAAACATCTTACTGTCGTACACGATGTCGTGATAGTCTGGCTGACCGGGCAGGATGGTATCGTAAAGTTGTGTAAACTTCTCTTTTCCCTGGCTATTCGTAAAAAGCTGGCTTACATTTCCTAAAAACTCATAGCCGGTCGTGCCTTGAATGGGCCAGTTGGCGGGCATTTCCTCTTCGGCTTCCAGTATTTTTTCTACCACCAGGTAAATATCTTCGCCTGCCAGCGTTCTGAGATGTTCCAGATAGCGGGAAGGATCAAACAAGCCGTCGACATGGTCTACCCGCAAGCCTTGCACCCAGCCCTCGTCTACCAGCTTTTTGATATAGTAGTGGTATTCATGAAAAACCTCCGGCTCCTGCATGTTCAGACTGATCAGGTCGTTGACTGTAAAGAAGCGGCGGTAACTGATCTTGGTTTCGGTCGTTTTCCAGTAGGTCAGTTCAAAGTTTTGCTCCGAAAGCAGTTGCTTTAGCGTATGCCAGTCCTGGTTGGCACTTTCCAGGGCTTGCTGCACTGCCTGGCGTACGGCTTCACTTTTCTCATAAAGCGACACCACTTCTGCCCTTAGCTGTGGCCACTGCACGATCTGCTCGCTGTTGATGTTTTCCTGGCTCCAAGGCTTCAGAATGTCCAGCACCTGCGCATACGCCTGCAAAACATCTTCTCCGGGCTGCCGGCTTTTTACAAAATCGCTTTGCTGTTGGAGCAAGGGATAGTAAGAGGCGGCACGCATGGGGAATTTATTGTCATAATAGGCAAAATGAAATCCGTTTTCGCCAAAAGCTAATTGGATTTCCTGCTGCTGCAAGGCGTCCTGCAAAGGCTCTCCCAGGGAAGGCTTCATCAGCTTTCCAAAAAAACGCTTGTCTTCCGAGAGCCAGTTGATATCAAAAAAACTGTAATAAGGCGAATGGCTGCCCAATTCCATCACGCTCCTGATCCAGGGGTTGTCTACCGTAAAAGACATATGGTTGG
>JBBSNI010000489.1:0-4024 GCA_038232695.1 Cytophagales bacterium | reverse complement strand
GGGCCTTGGCTATGCTGCCAAAAACCTGGAACAGGGCACCGCCCTTGCCAACCAGGTCACGCTGTTGCAAAGAAGCAAGAGAGAAAAGTATGGGGTACAATACGATACCACCGATACGCTGCAGGCAGACTACCAGGCCCTCAAAGATGTATGGGAAGACCATCTGAAGCTGGCCCGTATAGCCTTTAAAAAGCAACGCGGGATGCAGGAAAACCTGGGACTGAACGAACCCCGTGCGAAGTCCCGCGCCCAATGGACGGAGCAGGCAGCCAATTTTTACAACAAAATCACCGGGCAGTATGAGGTAATGGCGCGTTTTGGCGTAACCAAAGCCGAACTGGACCAGGCGCAGGCAATGGTAGCCGCTTTTGCCGGTGTCCAAAACGAGCAGGTCAGAACACAGGGAGAGGCGCAGTATACTACCTGGCAGCGCAACGAAGCCCGGAAAGCCCTCCGCCAATGGGTGCAAGGCTTCAAAGCCATGGCCCGCATCGCCCTCAAAGACGATCATGCCCTGCTGGAAATCCTGGACATCACCCCCGCCATTCGCTAACGGAGCCGGAAGACAGGAGTCGGAAGCTGTACAGGCATTCTTGCTTTTTGTCTAACTCGCCTATTCTCCGCTAACGTTACAGGCATCATACTTTTACAAGCCTCAACAGTTTGTTTGATTAGTTCTAAAGATACAATGTATATACAGTGCAAGGTGTGCTTTATTCGGTTGTTAGCAGGCACAGAATTAGAAGAAAAACAGAGGTAATTTCAGAGTAGATTGATTAGATTTGTCTGTATGAGTAAGCATGAAAAATTACTGATCAAAATATTACGTGGGACTTCCGACAAGAACATAGATTTTGAAGAATTTAGAAACTTACTGCTACGATTAGGATTTGAAGAAAGAATCAAAGGAAGCCACCACATTCTGACCAAAGAAGGGATAGAAGATATTTTGAATATTCAACCAAAGTCAGGGAAAGCAAAACCTTACCAAGTCAAACAAGTAAGAAACATCATAGTGAAATATCAACTAAATTTGGATGAGGATGAAAAATAGTCATAAATACGAGATTATCATTTACTGGAGCAAAGAAGATGAAGCCTACATCGCTGAAGTGCCAGAATTAGCTGGATGTGCAGCAGACGGAGAAACATATCAAGAAGCATTGTCCAATGTAGAAGTAATCATAGATGAATGGATTGAGACAGCCAAACTGAAAGGTAGAGAGATTCCTCAACCGAAAGGAAAGCTGCTATATGCCTGAAAATTAAAATAACATGCTGCCAACAGTTTGCCGCCACCAGCCTGGTAATCATCAAGCTTGAAGGCTAATAGCTCCAAGCAGCAAAAATCCTAAGCGGAAGTAAATATCAAACAAACACGTCCGGCTGCTAACAATGGTCGTTGGTGGCTATGTGAATGCCCCCCCCGCATAATCTGGCGCACGTTTGAGTGAAACGGAAACGCGTGGCTGCCCTGATTTTCTCACTTTTCATAAAATTAGCCATACACTTTCACAGGCAATCATTATCGGCTATATTCGCAAAAGATATAGCTTATGAGAAAGATCATATTGAACGTAGCCGTGACGCTGGACGGCTACATTGAAGGAGCCAACGGCGAATACGACTGGTGCCTGACTGATCAGGATTATGGCATGACGCAATTTATGGAAAGCATAGATACCGTCTTGTTTGGGCGCAAAAGCTATGATCTGATGTTGCAATACGAAAAGAACCCCTACCCCGCTCACACGAAAGGTTTGGTTCAACTGTGGTATCAGTTGGGTCACAGACAGTAATGTTAAATGAGCGAAAGCAAAAGACAGATTTCTGCTAACTTACATTTATCTTTACAATCAAATCATTCAGTCCTTCAGTTCTTCAATCCTTCAACAAACCTACCCTATGAGAAAACCCTTGTTTTATTTTGCCCTCTGGTTGTGGAGCCTGGCAGCTTGGGCGCAAGACGCCAAACAACCTATCGTCACCTCCGACCTGCTCAACATCAAAACAGCCAACCAGATCGCGCTGTCGCCCGATGCTTCCCGCGCTGTATATGTGGTGACGAGCATGACGGAGGACAAAACCAAAGACTACAAATACCTCAACCATATCTGGCTGGCTGACCTGAGCGGCAACGATACGACAGCTACAAGACAGCTTACCTACGGCGACCGCAACGATAGCCAGCCTGCCTGGTCACCGGACGGCACCCGCATTGCTTTTGTGCGCAAAGACGGGGACAAATCCCAAATCTGGGTGCTGCCTCTCACCGGCGGCGAAGCTTTTGTACTGACTGACCTGGAAAACGGTGTCGGCAACCCGCAATGGTCGCCCGACGGCAAACAAATACTGTTTACTTCCGGCATCCCTATGCACCAGCTTACAGGCAAACCCGGCTGGACCTACGAACGCCCCGGACGCACCTTCGGCGACGAGCCTAACTTCAAAGAAGATACTACGATGGAAGTCAGCCCGGATGGCGACATTAAAGCGGTACGTGCCTGGCTTGCCAAAAACGCCAGCCAGGACAACCCCCGCGTGATCAACCGCCTGGACTTCCAGGGAGAACTTGATCTGGAGACGGCACAAAGCTTCACCCATCTTTTCGTCACAGAAGTAAAAGACAGTGCCAAGGCGCAACAGATCACCGAAGGCTACCAAAGCTACCAGTCGCCGCAATGGTCGCCCGATGGCAAGCAGATCATCTGTACTTCTGTAAAAGACAGCCAGGACCCTGACCGTGCGCTCAACAGCGAGCTGTGGGTGATGAAGGCCGACGGCGCAGCACCCAAAACATTGCTGGCCATGGACGGCTACCGCCTGTACCAGCCGCAGTTTTCGCCCGACGGCAAGCAGATCGCCTTTGTGGCAGCCAGCCTCGATCAGATCACCTACGCCCAGGCTGAGTTGGGCATCGTCAGTGCCGACGGCAGCAACGCCCGGCTTATTACAAATGACTTTGACCGCAGCCTGGGCGACGTACGCTGGTCTTCCGACAGTAAGACGCTTTATTTCAATGCTGCCAGCGAAGGATTTTTTCCACTCTACAGTCTTTCTGCCAAAGGCGGCAAAGCAACGCCCGTGGTAGGGCAGCCCTACGGCGTACAGGATTATGATATACAGCAAAACCAAATCGTTTTTGCTGCCACCACCGTAGCGCAGCCTTATGAACTGTATGTCAGTGCTGCCAATGGCAAAGAAGAAAAGCAACTGACTAACTTGAATACAGCATGGCTAAAAGATAAACAAATCGTGAAGCCCGAAAGCTACAAGATTACCCAGGATGGGCGCGAAATCCAGTACTGGGTGATGCCGCCTGCCGGACGCCAACAGGGAGAGAAGTACCCGGTGGTGCTGGAGATGCACGGCGGTCCGTCTGCCATGTGGGGGCCGGGAGAGTTCAGCATGTGGCAGGAGTTTCAGTTGCTTTGCAGTTGGGGTTATGGCGTGGTCTATGCCAACCCCCGTGGCAGCGGCGGCTATGGCAACGACTTCCGCAAAGCCAACTACCGCGACTGGGGCAAGGGCCCGACCAGCGACGTGCTGGCTGCCCTGGACGATGCTTTGCAGCAAAACGAATGGCTGGACAGCAACCAGCTTTTCCTCACCGGCGGCAGCTATGCCGGGTATCTGACGGCCTGGATCATCTCGCAGGACAAGCGTTTTGAGGCAGCCGTTGCCCAGCGCGGTGTATACGACCTGGCGTTTTTCTTCGGCGAAGGCAACGCCTGGCGGCTGGCACCCGACCACTTCGGCGGCTACCCCTGGGAAGAGGAAGCCCGCGCCTCGATGGCTGCTAACTCGCCCCAGACTTTTGTGGCAAACATAGAAACGCCCCTGCTCATTATTCATTCTGATAATGATTTGAGAACCGGCGTACGGCAATCCGAGCTACTGTATAAAAGCCTGAAAGTGCTGGAAAAGCCCGTAGAATACGTACGCTACCCGGGCGAAGGGCACGAACTATCCCGCTCCGGCAACCCCTTGCGTAGGATGGACCGCCTGAACCGTATCGTAGAAT
>JBBSNI010000488.1:0-4039 GCA_038232695.1 Cytophagales bacterium | reverse complement strand
TCTGGTGCATCAGTATGCAGGTGTTACTTTAGGGCTGATTTACAGAGTGGCTACTAAAGACCTTGTCAAATTAGAAGAAGATATGATGAAGATCAAGAAGGATTTAACATCTAAAAATCCATGATCATCCCCACCGCCAGGCGTCTTGCCCATCTCAAAGAATACTATTTCTCCGTCAAGCTCCAGCAAATCCGCCAGATGCAGGAAGCTGGCTACGATGTGATTAACATGGGCATCGGCAGCCCGGACCTGATGCCTTCTGAAGAAACCATAGAAACGCTCTGCCATTCGGCACATCAGCCTGAAAATCATGGGTACCAGCCTTACAAAGGTATTCCTGCTTTGCGGAAAGCCATCACCGATTGGTACCAGCAAATCTATGAAGTTCCACTGAACGCGGAGACGGAAGTACTGCCTCTGATGGGTTCCAAAGAAGGCATCACCCATATTGCCCTTACCTTTCTCAATCCCGGCGATGAAGTGCTGATCCCGGAACTGGGCTATCCTGCCTACCGGGCGGTTTCTGAGATGGTGGAGGCTAAAGTCAGAACGTATCCCTTGCAAGAAAATAACAACTGGCAGCCGGATTGGCAGGTGATGCAGCAGGAAGACTACAGCCGGGTAAAGCTCATGTGGCTCAACTATCCGCACATGCCTACCGGGGCACCGCCGCGCCGGGAAGTTTTTGAGCAAATGGTTGATTTTGCCAGAGAGAAACACATCCTGCTCTGCCACGACAACCCCTACAGCCTGGTGCTGAATACCGGCAAACCTCTTAGTTTGCTTTCCGTTCCCGGCGCTAAAGAAGTGACTATCGAGTTGAACTCACTGAGCAAATCGCACAATATGGCCGGATGGCGTGTCGGCTGGATCGCCGGAGCGCAGGCTTATCTAAGCGAGATCATCAAGATCAAAAGCAACATAGACTCCGGCATGTTCCGTCCGGTGCAGGAAGCTGCTGTCCGGGCGTTGCAAAATCCGGAATCCTGGCATGAGGCACGAAACCAGGTGTATAACGAACGCAGGGAGGTAGTATACCAGCTACTGGATGCGCTGCACTGCCCCTATCAGCCCCGCCAGCAGGGCTTGTTTGTCTGGGCTAAAATTCCTGACAATGCCACTTCTGCCGAACATTTTGTAGACACCATCCTCCAACAGCATCATATATTCATTACACCGGGCTTTATTTTTGGCCAAAAAGGTGAACGTTTTATCCGCATTTCTCTCTGTAATACCAAAGAACGTTTGACAGAAGCGTTGGAAAGGCTATCTTCGCCAGGATGAAGTAAATACCTTTACTTGGATGTTGAGTGCGCCCGGCACCCGGTTGAATATTTAAACCGGGCGCCGGGCGCACTCAATATTCAATAATCAATATTCAATGCTCAAGTAAAAGGTATTAAACACCTGAACAATATGAACATATGCATTATCGGCCTGGGCTTGTTAGGTGGCTCTACTGCTTTGGGGCTGAAAGCCGACAGCCGGCGTTACCGCATCATTGGTGTAGATGTCAACCGCGACCATGCGGCGCAGGCTTTGTCTATTGGGTTTGCCAACAAAATTCTGCCGCTGGAAGCCGGTGTACAGCAAGCTGATGTGGTGATCCTGGCTACGCCGGTCAATGTGATTATTAGCTTGTTGCCCGAGGTGCTGGATATGATCTCTGAAAAAACGGTGGTCATTGACCTGGGCTCTACCAAAGAACTGATCTGCCGACAGGTAAAGCAGCATCCCCGCCGCGGGCGTTTCGTAGCCGCCCATCCGATCGCCGGTACGGAATATTCTGGTCCGCAGGCGGCTTTTGCCCAACTGCTGCCCGGCAAGCAGATGATTGTCTGCGAAAGGCAACAGTCGGATACCGACGCGCTGGAGATGGCAGAAAACCTTTTTAAGCGCAAGCTCAAGATGCGCATCAGCTATATGTCTGCTGCCGACCATGACCGCCATATCGCTTATGTCTCGCATTTGAGCCACATTAGTTCTTTTGCGCTGAGCAATACGGTGCTTGACCGGGAAAAAAACGAACAGAGTATCTTCGAGATGGCGGGCAGCGGCTTTTCTTCTACCGTACGCCTGGCCAAAAGCTCCCCGGATATGTGGGCGCCTATCTTCACGCAGAACACCCAAAACATTTCGCAAGCGCTAGGCGATTACATCAAAAACTTAACGCAATTCAAAGAAATCCTGGATGCCCAAAACGAAAAGAAAAGCCGCCGCTGGATGCAAAAAGCCAACGACATCCGGCGTATTTTGCTGGGGATAGAATAGATAAGTAGAGTAGCGTTACAGCTAAAACCACCCTTAGCTAACATTAATCAAGTTCAGATGTTTCTATAGGTACTGACTACCGGGCAAACAGCCATCCATAGCCCATAACCTATCCGCAAAGTTTGCATACATCTTATACAAAACCTGTTTTCCTGTTATACTTTTGCTTCACGGCTGTTGTGCTGCTGAAGCCGGTAGCCTGCCAGGCGCAAGCTTTTGACAAAACCTTTGTCCGGAACTTTCCGGATACGATCAATGCCAGGTGGCTGGTCGTACGCAAAGGGCTGCATCTGGATTTGGCGCAGCGTGGGCAACACTATCGTTTGTTGCCAGACAAGCGTACTTATCTGGGGGTAGGTGGATTCTTCTGGAATATTGGTTTTAGCCTGCTGGTTCCGGTTTCCAGCCCGCCGCTGTCAGGATTCTTACAAAGCCCGGTCAAACGCTTTGATTTTCAGGGGTCTGTTTACAGCAAATACTGGCTGCTGGATGTAGTTTATCAACACAACCGGGGGTATGAAGTTTCTCCTGCCAGCCACTATCTGTCTGCCCCGGAAACCACCGCTACCGTATCATGGCTCCCTGACCTAGAGGTAAGGCATGTCCGTGTAGGTGCCGCACGGGTATTCAACGGAGAACAGATAGCGATGCGGTCTTCTTTTACCCAGGGCAGCCGCCAACGCAAATCGATAGCTTCCTGGCTGCTGTCGGGCGGACTGTCTTTTTTTGATGTGCATGGTTCACCTGTCATTTTTCCAACGGATCTATTACCCCCCACTTCGCCGCAACAGGTTCGCAGCCGGTCTTTGGAGCTACAACCCGGCTTTGCTGCGAACCTGGTACACCGCTACTGGACCGTGAATGTGACGGGTCTGGCAGGTCCATCTTTGCAGCATCGGTATGTGGAAAAGACATCCGTAGAAAAGTCCTGGGCAGTGGAGCCCGTACTGGATGCCCGGATGGCAGTAGGCTACGACAATGGGCGTTACTTTTTTGGTATCTGGGGCGTCGCCCACTACATGCAGTCTGTCGCCAGCCCGGAAACGAAGCTGACGTATATCAACCAGAATGTACGCTTATACATAGGCTTCCGTTTTGCCGAACCCGACTGGCTGCGTAAGCTTGAGCCGGAAATCCTGGACAGGCTGGAAGGGAAGTAAATGCCTTCTGCCCGTAAACATTGCTTGGAAAGCCTGGTTTCAATTAGCAAACAAAACATCTGTTTTACCAACACACTTTAACCGTGATTTTTTATGGATACCCAGGAAACCAAAGAATATCTTACCCCGCTTTCAGCCAGACTCAAAGAGTTGGAAGACAAAGGATACGATCAGCAGTTTGTTGTTACCAACGGTGTAATGAGAGATTCCTCAGGCAAAACCTATGAAGCTTCCGACCTGAAAATAACAGAAGAATACCGTTTTGAAGGAGAAAGCAACCCGGATGATATGTCTATCCTCTACGCCGTAGAAAGCAGCCAGGGCACCAAAGGCACCGTCGTCAGTGCGTATGGCACGTATGTGGATGAAGCCGCCGAGTTTATGAAAGATGTGGAAGAAGTTAACAAGCAGTAAAGCTGTACCAACATCAAACTGAGCGGCTGGAAGCCTTTGAATAGTTCGCTATCTTTTCCAGTGCCTGCTGTAAATCATTGATCAGGTCTCCGGCATTTTCTATCCCTATCGAAACGCGCAGCAACTCATCTTTCACCCCGGCTGCTGCACGGGCTTCTGCCGACATTTTGGAATGCGAGGTACGGGCAGGCGAG
>JBBSNI010000487.1:0-4052 GCA_038232695.1 Cytophagales bacterium | reverse complement strand
TCAGGTTGCCAGACAGTAGCTTGATCGGCGTAACGGAAAGCATACTCGCTGATTCTGATCGCGTCTATTTTGTCACCGGGCGCCGGCCGCTTTTACCTCGTTGTAATCCCAATGAGCGTTTTATTCTCAGCGAAGATTCTAGCCAGAGAGAAAGATCATTTTCTGTAGCTAATGCCAGAACATTCTGACTGTAGATTCCGGTGTGCTCGCAGCAGATCAGGCATCGGGAAAGATCGATATTTCTAGCCAAGCATTCCTTTTGGAACTGTTTTAGCCCCGCAAGTGAGTTGTCCACCTTGATATGGAAAAGAAGCCCTTTCCAATCTCTAACTGCAAAGTCCAGAGTCTTTTTACTAATGTCGATGCCAATGAAAAACGAATAATTCATACTTTAGTGGTTAGTGGTTAATAAACAATCAAGATACTTTCAAAACCTTAATAATAGGTCTATGGCACTTTGCCTTCACCTGAATTTCTATTCGAAGCTTATCTTGATAAACCAGCTTAGGTCTGAATCGCGGGGTAAGCCGCCGGGGCCCGGTCTCAACTTGGCGGCGTCCGTAGTGCACCTAGGCTGGTGGTCAAGCTGTGAATATATGGATAACTCTCTGGAGTTACCGATTTCTATGGATTAAGCAAGTGTTGGCGTATAGTTTTTTTCATATTTTGTACCTCGTTCAACGACAGCGAAAATGCGTTTGATGAGTTTGTTTCTTACCGCATTTAACACAGCCATCTTGTTCTTATCCCGGCGGGGAACCGCTTCTTGTACTTTTCGCTGATAGTAGTTTGCTAATTCGCCTTCCCGATTAATGGCTGACATAGCAGCCATATGTAAGAGTTTTTTAGCGTCTTTATTTGCCTTGGGCGATACCCGGCTCTTACCACGTATGCTACTGCCTGAGCTATTTTCAAATGGAGCCACCGTGGCAGCGGCTGTGCCAGCATAGCAATCGGACCGCCGAGCGGCAAACTTCTTTGGGCAGTTGAAGTTTTTAAACCGCAGCGGCGGCCGCTCGTTACCGGGCCGCCGGGCGGTCACTACTAATAAATGCCCTGCTGTCACTGGTCCTACGGCTTCCACTGAAGTAATTAGATCAAAAAGCTCTCGGAGTTTTTCATCTTCCTGAATAAGTTTTCCCATCTGCTTTTCTACTTGTTTAAGCGACCGACGCCCGGTTGCTTTTCGGTAGCTTTCACGACTGGATCAGTAATGGTCTTTTCTTGCTGAAAAGCCTTCTTTCCCATAAAGCGTTTGGTCTCACCTAAGGTTTGCTGTAAAGCCATCGCCCGGCGACCCGGTTTAGTTTTCAAAAGACGCTTGCGTAAGGTTGTTAAGTGCGCTAATTGTTGTACTACTTCTCGTTTGGGCGTCCAGAGTGGTGCCCCACCGGGACGGGCTTCATCTTGATGTAGATAGGCATAACGAGCAATACGGTAAGAATCTACCGGGCGTCGGTCGCTTTATCGTTTTTTCCCCGAACAAAGCCAATTGATTCTTTAATGCGCATAGCAGCCGCGTGGCGTCCACTTCTAACCAAACTGAGCAGTTTTTCTGCATCAATACCTGCAAAATGTGAGCGTTATATACCCCAGCGGCAGCCGCGCTGTATGCTCCATACAGAACAAAGTATCTAATAATACAACCCCTTGACTTTCTAACTGCCTCAAATACTCCTTAACTCCTTTAGGGGTGTTGACGATACGTTGATAGTTTAGCTTCTGTCCATTCTGTAACAGGGTACAGTCTAAGGTTTCTTTAGCTACATCAATACGGGGTCGCCCAGACCTACTTGATAAATAAATTTTTTCATATCTTTATAGTTGTTTAGATCAGTTACACAGCTTGCTCTACTTCAGCACGGGGTGCCCCGCACCTTGATAAAAGACCTGGGGCGCATAGCCTGGAGTCTAAATTTCTATCCCCGGTGGAACCGTTGAAGCTGGACAAGCTACCTGGCGGGGGGCGAAATCGGTCGGTAAGTCTTACTTAGGTCACGTCCCCCGTGGAGCGGCAACACCCATTCCCCCTCAGGGTAACTTTTTGGTTGTGGAAATATGGATAACTTTTCAAGTTACCGCGTCACGGCGACCCACATTTCCACAACTCAACAATAGTAGCTGCTTCTTAGTATTATTATATGATGCTAATCTAAAGGCGTCACGGCGGCTGATCCCTTTGGTAAGCCTGAAAGCTTAATATTCTAATTGGCACGGGGTGCCCCGCACCTTCAATCGCGATTTCTACGGATTAAGCAAGTGCAATTTTATAGTTTTTTTCATATCGCCGGGCGACCCCGTTTCTATCCTGACGTACGCAGGCAAATACTCGATGAATAATTTTGTTACGGACTGCATTTAACACAGACATTTTACTCTTGCCCTGCTCTACTTTTCGGTGATAGTAATCAGCAAGTTCATTTTCTCGTATGATTACGGACATGGCGGCCATATGGAAAAGCTGTTTGAGCGGTCCGCCGCTGCGGTTGTTTATTGGCTAAATGACTTACCCTGGTTTTACCCCGAATGCTGGTGCCAGAGCTGTGCCGCGTCGGCGGTCCGATCAAAGGGGGCAACGCCAGCGTAACAAGCAAACTTACGAGGGCAGCTAAAGAGCGACCGACGCCCGGTTTGAACTCGTTAGTAGTGATGACCATCGCCCGGCGACCCGGTTCCCAAAAGATTACCTCACCGACGCCACTTACGGAAGTGACTATTTCAAACAAATGGCTAAGGGCAACATCTTCTTTTACTAATGTGCGAATCTTTTTCTCTACCTCTTGGATTTGCTTTTTTAGTGCCTTGATAGGCTTTTCATTAAGAGCCTTCATTTGCTTGCTCAACTTCTTGTCTTGAAAGCGGTCCGCCGCCGCGGTCAATAGCTTCTTTCAAAGGCACTTGCAAAGTCTCCTTGGCTAACATCAGGCGCTTGCGTAGCCCTACCAGGTGTTTGAGTTCGAGTAAAATCTCTCGTTCAGGTTGCCACCGCTGTGCCTGATCTGCATAACGAAAAGCATACTCACCAATCCTAATTGCATGGGATGCCCCGCATCTATTTTATCGTCGCGTCGGCGATCCGATTTTACCCCGCTGTAAGCCAATAGATCGCTTAATTCTGATAGAAGATCGCTCCGGCGACCCGGTCTAACCATAAGTTTAAATCTTCCTGAGCAGATAACGATAGCATATGCTGACCGCAGCGGCGGCCGCTATAAATCCCGGTATGTTCACAACATAATAAGCTCTGAGTTAGATCTACTTCATGTTCCTGGCAGTAAGACTTGAATGTAGTTAATCCCCGGGAAGAGTTCTCCACTTTTAAGTGAAACAATAGCTGCTGGGTGTTCCGGATAGCAAAATCCAAAGTTTTTTTGCTGATGTCAATACCGCTCCACGGAGGACAATAAAGAATCTAAATTTCATATCCCGGCGGGGAACCGCTTTACGATTAGAAGTGTAACCATAGTAGACGTATCTTCAAAACCTTACTAATAGGTCTGGGGCGCGTAGCCTGAAGCCTAAATTTCTATCCAGCGTGGAGCGCCTGAAGCGCGTCTATTAATCGGCTTGGGTCCAAATCGCGATATAGGTTTCTCCTAGCGGCGAACATGGTTTACCTAAGCCGATTTCTTGAATGTGAATATATGGATAACTCTTTCGAGTTACCGCGTCACGGCGACCCACATATTCACATTCTAATAGCAACAACTGCTTTCTTAGATTTTTACTACACTGCAAACCTAAAGGCGGCGAACCGCCATGACCTGTATGAAATACAGGCGCTTTTTGAGGAAATCTGTAGCCTGCTAAAAGAAGCGGGTATCCATTTAAAAGGGCTGTTTTTAAATGCAGACCCAGGTTTTGATTCAGAAGGGTTCCAGCAGGCATGCCAACAAGAGGAAATTATGGCCAATGTAAAACCGCGCGGCGTCCGCATAATCCAAGAAATTCAGCAGAAGAGCAAATGGAACCCTATGAGAGCAAAACACATATTTTTGATGAAGAACTCTACAAAGACAGGTCGGTCATTGAACATGCCAATGCTTGGATTG
>JBBSNI010000486.1:0-4072 GCA_038232695.1 Cytophagales bacterium | reverse complement strand
TTTCACCACCGCAAAATCGTAGTCGTAGTTCCCCTGGCTATCGGTTACCTTCACAATTTCACTGTATGTACCCGGCTGGTCGTATGTCTGTTTTATCTCTTTCCCCCTCCGGGTTGACCCATCAGATAATGTCCATTCGTAGCTGCGAATCTCATATTTCGCCCACGAATTACTGGCACTCAACGTGGTCGTTTCTCCGGCATGGATGACCTTATGCGAACGCGCAACGGCGAGGATATCCGGATCGTACTGCCGCCGGTAAGCCTGCCATAAGAACGCGTAGCCATCCTGGGTACCCCACCTACCCGAGGGCTGTTTGCTCACAATCTCAAAATGCAGGTGTGTCCACCCGCCACTGCCCCCTTCCTTGCCGAGCATGCCGAGTTTTTGGCCGGCACAGACGCGCTGGCCGACCTGCAAATCCGGAATAATCGAGTCGAAATGACTGTATCGGTAATACCAGCCCCGGGCATCGCGGATATAAACCACGTCGTAGCGGGGATTGATCGGGTTGTCGGGTTCTCCAGAAAGCACCTCTCCCCTGACCGAAACTACCATGCCGTCGGTGGCTGCATAAACCTCAACCATATCTTCCGCACCCCCGAAGTCCAGCCCAGCGTGATAGTATATCTTTCCTTCGGGGCGCGGTGGGCCTAATACCGGCTCATTACTGTACTGGGTAAATGATGCCAGCCATTTCTGGCTTACGGGATACACAAACGTACCCGGCCAGATATACGGAGAACCAGCAGGCCAAAGGCGCAGACGTGCATCCTTTTCCAGGCCCCACCAGTCGATATGTGCCCGTTCCATATAATCCTGCGTCACCGGACAATCTATCTGAACACCGCCCACAGTCACTGGCAGATAATAGTTACCCGAATGGATGGTCTTCTTCTCTCCGTTGATACGAACGGTTACGTTTACTTCCCGTACGGCATCCAGTACGGAGTCAGTGATCGGCTCTACCCCCAGCAGTTCAACCTCAGCGGTGCTTCCATCGTGAAGCTCCACCTGCCTGGTTTCACCTATATCCATGTCTACTGCCCGCAGCAAGGGGGTGAGAGGGGCAGCGGCCTGCACATCTGTCACCATTGCAAATAAAACTACAAAGGATAGTCCGAGGGTGTGCATGAAGAACCGGACGTTGTCCTGCAAAATTTGGGTATTCGCTATCATAAGGAGAAGGATTAGTTATACTACAGGAGAATTATCAGCGTATCTTTCTTTTTAAAATCCTGTCATTTCATCTAGCCAGTCCACAAACTCTTTTTGTTGTGAAACATTCTGCGAAGTAGTGAATCCATTAAATTCATGAGGTGCTTTAAACTGAAGATTATTTTTAGCATTGAATAATGAATATACTGAGCCCACCTCCTGAATACTCTGGCTGACCTTGTCAAAGTCAGCATGCCTGTCTAATGCTGGAGAAATCACCAGTAAAGGCCGTGGAGCGATGGATGAAATGATTTCCGTAAAATCCACGGGTATTTTATTTTCATTGTCTACGAAAAAACCGAGTCGTGGCAGTAGTCCGTATAGATGGGAGTAAGCCTTCACGCCTTCATGATCCTTATCAGCACTCTCCTCTCTCAAAGGAGTAAAAGCACTAACTACGGCAGTACCTGCAATCCGGTTGTCCAAAGCAGCAGTAAATAAGCTTACGGTTCCTCCCAATGCATAACCTGAAAGAAATATTTTATCATGATCTATAAATTCGATGCTTTCCAATGCATCAATGGCAGCCCGGGTATCGGTAACCATCTTGCCCAGCTTTGACCAGTGAGGGTAACGCTCGTAGAAAAAAGTCCCTTCTTCTATGCGCGTGCCATATCCAATCAAATCCATGGCAAGGACAGCCACACCTCTGGATAAAATATCCTCAAATAGTTCATTTAATTCGAAATCAAAGCCTGTATTTGCATATTTATGTAAATAAATGACTACCGGCATTTTACCGTTTGCCCCGGTCACCATTTCCCCATGATCATCGGTAGGGTAATATAAAGATCCATATAAATAATCTCCCAGAGCATTATAAGGGGCAATATTCTCTTTTTTACCGTTCTTCACCTGGGGCCTGCTCATGAAGCTGCTTGTATAATCCTCTTTACTACTTAAATCCTGTATCGGACTGGCCGGAACACCTGCCGGCGACTCTCCCATGATCCAGTTGATTTGTTTTTTGATGTCCTCCTTTTTGTGCTTCCACTCATCCAGGGTTTCAATCTTTTCTCCTTTATTGCTGGTAAGGATATTTCTGCTTGCAGGAATTTCAGGAAAATTACTGAGGTTTATTTTTTCATTACTTAGTGTCTTCCATTGATCAAATGAATAATTATAAAAAAGCTTATTTTCCCAGGGAATGGCTTTCCTTTGAAATTGAATATCCAACCAATCCACATAAGCTTCAATATCACGAGCTGAAACCGCGTGTTCTCCATCGCGTAATCGAATACCCAGCTTTTCCGGTGCATCGAGGAATTCATACACCTTCCTGAGGGAAAGATACATTTGTTCGATCGCCCAGGGATCACCCCCCCCCCTTCCCGGATAGAAGAACTTAGGAGTAAAGCGTTGGGGGCAATCAATGCCATCAGTGAATTTTGGTCAATAGGCATCTTATGTTCTCTACCCACATAAAACCGTATTCTAGGATGGAACCAATGCGTCCTTCTGACATTGAGCAATTCTATAGATTCATTGGCATGGCGTTCATCTGTATAACGGTATGGAAACTCCCCTCCGGTGCCTCCACTACTGCTAATGACGGCAGTGATCCTCTCATCAAAAGCTGCTGCCAACAGGGACTGCTTTCCATTGCGGGAGTGTCCTGTCAGGGCAATTTTTGATTTGTCTACTGACGGTAAGGTATACAGGTAATCCACTGCCCTATGGGCGCCCCACGCCCGGGTCATGAGGGTGGACCAGTCGTAATCAGGATACAATGCCAGATATTCACGGGTATCATCTTTAGCATCAGCTCCTGCATACACCAACCCTATATATCCTCTTCTTACCGCGATCTGAGCCCATCCTCTATGGTTCCACTGCGTCATAAAAACAGGAAAAGGACCTTCTCCCGGTGGTGTGAAAAGTTCCAGGGTAAGTTTGGCTTGATCATCTTCACCAAACCTCAATTCAATCATCTCAATTTTTACCCCATTTTCCACCCTTTCTTCCAGTACATGAGCCTTTACATTTTCAGGCGGGTCAGGAAAGGTGCCGGAGAATATATGCTTCACTTGCTGTTTGATATAATCTCTTTGCTGCTTCCATTGTGCTTTAGTTTTAACCGGAATGTTCTTTCCCCCTTCATCGATAATAAGCGGATCAGGTAACAAGGGAATGGAAGGTAAAGCATCAAAGTTGGGAGGTAATGCACCAGTGCGTTCTACCCAATCCAGCCAGGTGCTGTCATGATAACTTACAAATGCATCGAAAGAGGCGGGATGCTCCTGAAGCAGTATCAGTTCTTCCAAGTAAGCTTGTCTTATTTCTTTTTCAGTTTGTGCGTAAACGATAGCTTTATGGAAGAGAAGTATACATAGCGTGAAAAGAATGTATTTTAGGATCTTGAGCATTAGAGAATATTCTGATAAATTGTTAAGGGAACAAAACGGGTAGTTTGGGAGCTATTTTGGTATGAAAACTATCAAAAGTAACCCAACAAACCACCCTAATTTACTATTGCTAACGAGTTTACATGCTGCTGAGTTTATGAGACTACTTTCTGTCTTTGATCCGCTTTGCCGCAACTACTTTCAGCATCACGATCGCCCGGCGACCCGGTTGGAAGGGAATGTGCGGCGTCTTCCTAAGTTTGAGGAAGATGCGCGTTGTAGTCTGCCGGGCAGCGATCAGAAATTGCTCTTTATCCTTATCTATCTCAAAGAGAACCCCCGCCAACACTTTCAGGGTTCACTCTTTGGTATGCAACAACCCCGCGTGAGCAAATGGATCAAGCTCTTGCTACCCTTGTTGGAAAAAGCTTTAAAGCAACTGTCGGTGCTACCCAAACGCTTTGGCAATGCCTTGTATGCCTTCCTAAAGACCTTTACGCGCTAGGTAC
>JBBSNI010000485.1:0-4076 GCA_038232695.1 Cytophagales bacterium | reverse complement strand
TTCTTATCTGAACAACAACGATATATCCTCTATGGAGATACTCAAAGATGCTTCCGCTACAGCTATCTATGGTTCGCGGGGTGCCAATGGGGTGGTGATCATTACAACCAAACAAGGGCAGTCTGAAGAACCTACTTTTAGCCTGAACGCTTTTGAAGGGCTTCAAAATGTCATTTACAACGGCTTCGAGATGGTCAATGCCCGGCAATATGCGCAGTTGGTCAACGAGGGACTCACTAATACAGGCGCTATGCCTACCTTTAACCCGGATACCATCAACACAAGTACCGACTGGTTTGATGAAGTGCTCCGGCCAGCCTCTATCCGTGAGTACCAGGTGTCTTTTAACCAGAAGACAGACAAAGCCAGTTATTTTGTCAGCGCAGGCTACTTTGGGCAGCAGGGTGTGTTAAAGAACTCAAATTTCGAGCGATTTACCCTTCGCCTGAACAACAGCTACAACCTGACCGATGCCATCACCATAGGCCATAACCTTTCCGGGTCGTGGAATTCCGCCCAGAACCCTTTGTTCGGTGCTTTGTCGTGGGCTTACCGGATCAGCCCTACCGTGCCTGTGCGGCTGCCTAACGGAGATTATGCGCCTTCCGGCAATGCAGGCGCCGGTAACCCTATTGCCGCATTGAATTACAACAACAACGAAACTAACGGCCAGCGCATCGTAGGCAATGCCTATACAAATATCAAATTCCTGGAAGACTTTACATTCAGAAGCAGTATCGGTATCGATTACCGCTTTGGCCAGAACCGGGCATTTACGCCGGAATATTTTGTGTCTTCTTCCCAGAGAAACGAGAACAACCTGATTAATAAAAACTGGGAGCGGTCGTTTGACTGGTTGTGGGAAAATACACTGACGTATGAAAAAACAATAGGCATCCATCGTTTCAACATTCTGGGCGGTATTACTTCCCAGCAGAACTACTATGAAAGATTAGGTGGAACCAGAAGAAACCTTGCCTCCCAAGACGAGAGCTTGTGGTATCTGAACGCCGGTGAGGTAGATGGCGTTACCAACGAAAATTTTGGTAACAGAAACAGCCTGTCCTCTTACCTGTTCAGGACTAACTACACGCTGCTGAACCGGTACTTATTTACGGCTACCTTCAGGGCCGACGGATCTTCCAGGTTTCCGCCAGGCAACCGTTGGGGCTATTTTCCTTCGTTTGCGCTGGGATGGAACCTGTCTGAAGAAGACTTTATGGCAGACTTCGACTGGGTAGACAACCTGAAGCTGAGAGCCAGTTGGGGACAAATTGGTAATCAGAAGATACAGGATTACCAGTATTATGCACGAGCAGAAACGGGTATAGCCTATGACGCTCTCTTCAACGGTGAGTTGCAACCCGGAAGCACCATCACACAACTGAGCAATGCCAACATCACCTGGGAAACTTCTACCCAGACCAACGTAGGAGTAGAACTTGGTCTGATGCAGGGGGCTCTCAATTTTGAGGTGGACTACTACCATCGCCGAACTGACGATATTCTGGTTACCGTTCCTATTCCGGGTTCTGTAGGGCTAAGCCCAACCGATGCCAATGTGGGTTCTGTCCTGAACAGGGGCTTTGATTTCTCGGCAGGATACACCAAAACCCTGGGCGACTTCTCCTTTGACGTAAACCTGGTAGGAACGACTATCTACAACGAGGTACTGGACCTGGGCGGAAGGGAAGAAATTCTGGGAGGTAATATAGGCGCTGGCAACCAGGTGACCCGTGCCAGGGTTGGGCAACCCATTGGGTACTTCTTTGGATACAACGCCATCGGTGTGTTCCAAAACCAGGCGCAGATCGATAATTCGCCTACGCAGCCCAATGCACAACCCGGCGACCTGATCTTTGAAGACAATAACGGAACCGACGCAGAAGGTAACCTGACCGGCCAGCCCGACGGCGAGATCACTGACGATGACCGTACCTACCTGGGGTCGCCTATCCCGGATTTTATCGGCGGACTGAATTTGGGATTCCGCTATAAGAATTTTGACTTGTCTGTTGACCTGGCCGGGCAGTTTGGTTTCCAGATATACAATGCCAAGCAACAGGAACGCTATTCAGGCTTAGACAACTTTGATGTCTCCTTTCTGGATCGCTGGACAGGCGAAGGCAGCAGCAACACAGCCCCCCGGATTACCCTGGGGTCGGGACAGAATTACAATATTTCTTCCCGCTTTGTAGAAAACGGAGATTTTGTCAAGATCAGAAATATACAGTTGGGGTATAATCTGCCGGGTGATCTTGCCGAAAGAGTATCGGTACAAAATATTCGTGTATACCTGAGTGGCAACAACCTGTTGTACATCACAAAATATAACGGCTTTACGCCGGAAATTGAAAGCAGTTCTTTATATGACGGTGCCACAGCGCGTACTCTGGGCGCAGGTTTGGACCGTACTGTATACCCGGTTACTGCTGTGTATAAGATCGGATTGAATGTTACTTTTTAACCAAGACAAATACTATGAAAACCCATCCTTATTTATATAGACTGATTTTGGCCGCTGCCCTGACCCTGGGCTACACCGCCTGTTCCGATGAATTCCTGAATGAAGAACCTTTGGGCGTTCCTTCCTCTGCCACCCTTTTTGCCGACGAGGCGGGGGCTGTCCGGGCTATTAACGGGGCTTATGCACACCTGAGAAACTGGGACGTGGTAGGCTTCCCTTATTTTGGCATCAAAGAGCTACCTTCTGACGATGCCAACGTAGGCAGCGCACCCGGCGACGGCAGCTATCCCAGGCTGGAACGCATCAATACTTTCACCTATGACCCTAGCGTTGGCGAACTCAACGGGTACTGGGAAGGAACCTACCGGGGCATCAACCGCGTCAACCAGGTGATCGTCAATGTGCCTGACATCGACATGGACGAAACCCTAAAAGCCAGGATTGTGGCGGAAGCCAAATTCCTGCGAGCCTTTTATTATTTCGACCTGGTCAGGGCTTTCGGGGAAGTGCCTTTGATCGATAAGGTGTATACCGACCCGGAAGCCGCCAGAACGGCGGTGCCCAAATCTCCGAAAGAAGATATTTATAACTTCATCGTGAAAGACCTGACAGAAGCCATCAGCGTACTTCCGCTCAAAAGCGAGTATGCGCCCGAAGACCTGGGAAGGGCTACCAAGGGCGCCGCCCAGGGATTGCTGGCCAAAGTGTATCTTTTTCGCCAGGACTACCAGAATGCAGCACAGCAGGCGATGGCCGTCATACAGTCCGGGGAATACGCCCTCTACCCGGATTACCGGGCACTGTTTTTTCCCAACCAGGAAAACGGAACAGAATCTCTTTTTGAAACACAGGTGATCGCCCGCGATGACCGCACAATTTCCAATGAATTCAACAAATGGCAGGGAATAAGAGGCGTATTTGGCTGGGGTTTCAACAGCCCTACCGAAGATCTGTCTAACGCCTACGAACCCGGCGACCCTCGCCGGACCGCCACCATCTTTTACAGCGGCGATACACTGGAAGGCGCCAGTGAACCGTACATGCTTCCGGTAGATCAGGGGGCAGAGCCCAGGGCAAACAAAAAAGCCATGTTGCCGCTGAACATGTGGCCGGCCGGCTACCCGGAGAACTCACCGACCAACTACATCATCCTCCGGTATGCCGACGTACTGCTCATCTACGCCGAAGCACTTAATGCGTTAGGGCAACCTGCCGAAGCTTTGACGTACCTGAATATGGTCAGAGAGCGGGCTCGCGGGGGTAATCCTGCTGTATTGCCTGCCATTGCCACGACAGACCAGGCAGCCCTGCGGGACATCATCTGGCACGAGCGTCGGGTAGAACTGGCTATGGAAGGGCACCGGTTTTTTGACATCATCCGGCAGAATGAGGTAGTACCCGGCAGGGCAGAGCAGATTTGTACCGCCAACGGAAAGCCTGCCTTTGATATTGAACAACACGCTACTTTTCCTATACCACAGCCCCAGATCGACATATCCGGAGGTGTCCTGCAACAAGATGCCGGATGGTAACGAATCAATAATGATCCTGGTGCGTGTTTAGCAGAATGCCTGATAGGCCCCTGGCGCGCGATCAATGTCATTAAGTT
>JBBSNI010000484.1:0-4082 GCA_038232695.1 Cytophagales bacterium | reverse complement strand
CTACTGCATACCTCTTACCTCCTGTCTCTGTCTTTCACGATCATTGTATCACATAACGGTATAAAGCAAAGCTGTGCGGCGACGGAAGCTGAAAGGTGAGCCTGCCTTCTGTATCGGTTTTGGCCATGAAGCTTTTGCCATAGCCTAATACGGCTGTCAGCGTTACGTTTTGATCAGGGGGAAGCCAGGTAGTCAGTTGAGCACTGCGCTGCTCGTTTGACTCGCGGAACACCAGGATATAGCCTTCTTTTTCTTGTACCGACTGAAAGCCGGTCCAGCTACTGCCCGAAGGTTCTTCGCCGATGGGCAAGATGCATCCGGCGTGCAAATCAGCCTGCAAAGACTGATAGGATTTGATGAGCGGGGCTATAGTGAAAGCTTCTTTAGGCAAGCCGCTGGCTTCAAACCAGGCAAGGGGCTGCGCCATCATCGTAATGGCAAAGGTATAGTCAAAGGGAACCTTGGCAGGCGCGTAGGGATCATCTTTGGGGTATTTGTCTGTGTTTCTCCACTTGTTTAAAAACTCTATTTGCAGGTTTTCGGCGGGCACATAGCGGGAGAGCATCCAGAGGTTGCGCAGCGTCCAGTAAGGGTAGTAATTGCCAAAATCGGTATAGCGGTTTTCCAGAAAGATATTGCCGTATTGGTTCATAAAGTGAAAGCCCATCCGGTCGCCAGCCGTAGCATCCACGTTGAAAACCACCTGACCCTTGGTAGCTTTAACCACCTTATCGAAGAAGCGACGCAGGTTGACCTCCGCCTGTTTGCCGGGCAGTTCTATGCCGTCTATCTTAAAGGTGCTGATGCCGTACTGGCGGTACAGCCCGATCACAATATCGGCGTCAGTTTCCCAGCGGGCGTAGCTATCGGCATTACTTGGGTGAAACCACAAGCCCAGGCGGATGCCCAGCGCTTTGGCTTTGCCGGCTACCGGCTTGAGCCCGTTGGGGAAGCGTTCGGCATGGGGCTGCCAGCTACTGGCGTCCCAGGCATCCCAGAGCCGTCCTGCGGTAGAAGCCGAATTTTTAGAAAGCCCCTGCTGCCAGCCGTCGTCAATTTGCAGGTAGGTGATGCCCAGTTTGGCGCCCGCTGCCAGTTCTTTCATCAAAAAAACCTCGCCTACGTTCGCATCTTTGTTGCGGTCGCCCCAGGTGTTCATCATGATCATCTCGTCGCGCCCGGGCAGATGGCGGCGGATTTGTTTCTGATAGGTGCGCAAAGCTTTCAGCTTGTCCAGGGTTCCTCCACCATAGACGCCCATGACTACACCATAGCCTTTTGTCCAGGTGTCAGGCTTCAGGTCGCCACTATGGATTCCTGCTCCCACTACTTTCACCTGATCATCATCTGCCTGAAAGTCGTAGCCGGGGTAGGCTACCTGGGCAGTCGGCGCAGGTGCTTCTTTTAGTAAAAAAAGTCCACCGTCGCCTGTCAGGTCGTCGGCAAAGAGCAGGTTGCCCTGAAGGAATACCGGGCGGCGGTAGCCCAAGGCTTGCTCCGTTTGCACCAGGGTATTATGAATATCCGTCGCATCGACAAATTCCACACTGGTAAATCGCCAGTGCCTGCCGGGCAGTTGGAGTTGCTCTATCACCGGGAAAGGCTCTCCGGCTGCCAGCGCCTGCATCCGCTGCCGGTCGTCCCGGATTGTCTCTGCCTGGCTTGCCCAGGCGGTGTCCACGCTGCCCTGGTAGTAAAAGTCGCAGGCGATGGCCGGGCAGTCAGGGTAGAGGCGAAAAATCCTTTTCACCGCCAGATTTGGATATTGGCTCATCACTTCCACCTGCAAATGGGCAGGCGTCAGGGGCGTGGCGGGCTGCTGGCGGACTTGTATGTCGCTGGTATTGGCTGCGGCAGCAACGCCGGGATAACTGGTATCCGGTGAGGTATTGTTGATCGTCCAGGTCTGCCGGTTTTGTTTATCTTTCAGGGAGCGGGTGAGCAGATTGCCCTGCTGGCGGTAAAAGGTGCGGCTGATGCGGCTGTTTTCCAGAACGAGCAGGCTGTCGCTCCACTGCACGGAGCAGTCCTGGTATGTTTTCTTTTGTTGGGCTGATACATGGCTGAGAGGTATCAGCAGCATACAGGTTAGGGCCAGTAAGCCAGAACGAAGGGCTGTGAGGACACAGCCCTTGGGGTTTGCATGAGATTTTCCATTCCCAAGGCGGTAGCTCACAGCCCTGCACCTGAAATGAATTGGCAGCACATGAGCTATTGCCAGCAAGCCAGGCCAGCGCAGGGGGCACCTTGTTTTTTGATCAATCATATTTATTCAATCAAATATTTCCTTTAACCTATCAATGATGGCTGCATAACCCACAATAAGCCCTTCTTCCGGTACTTGCTTGCCATGAAAAACGAGTGCTTCCTGAGAAAAATAAGTGCTATCATCCATATACAGAAAATTATAAGCGCATTGTACATAAAAAGCAGGCACATCCGAAAAAAATAAAGGCAAATGATACGGTATGATTCGTCTTTATGTAATGGTTAAACGATGCGATGGAAAGGTTCAGAAAGCCAAGGTGGGATGAAGAGGCGTTCAAGCATCTGTTTCTATCACACGATTTCAATGCCCTTGGTTTTGATCATAGCAAGCAAAGGCGAGGTATGATCTTCTCTGAATCGCTTCGTACCAATCAGGTAAGACTCTATCTTCGTATCAACCTGACGGGTCAAGTCCCAAATCTTGCCTACTATCCAATCAGTTGCGGGCAGTTATTTGTCATGACATTAAATTTTTCCAAGGTATAACAAAGGGTAAGACAATAACCCATATCAGAAAGAAAAGTGCCATTCCTTTCGGATAAGGTGTTTTATTCAGAATTGCAGGTATAGCAACCACTATTAACCAAGAAGACTTGTAAACCAGTTGAAACAATAAAATCAAACTCATTTTTAGCGGATAAAATAATCCGATGATTGACAAAATGAATATTGCAAACCATAAGGCTCCTACTAAACGAATAACCTCAGAATAGGCGAGTTTATTTGAGAACACACTTTGATGTGCTATTCTTGGAAAGAATAGACTTGAAATGCTTATCCAACCTGCTACAATGATATTTGCAACATAAATGATTTTTATAAATGTCATTTTGATTCTGCTATTTCCTTAATATTTTGCATTGCGATGGGTAACATTTTCCTAAATTTTGAACCAAATGACTTAGAAAATATCCCAGCGGTTAGCCCTTCGAACCAGACTTCGTGGGTAAATACGGTTGCACCATCATTTATTTTTAAGTATCTTTTTATATAAATACTTCCCAGGGGTAGTTTGGTTTTGAAAGTATAAGATTTGCCTTTGACAAATTCAATTACCCTGAATTTTGACGTTCTGTCTTCTAAAGAAATGATATAACCTTTTGCATCTTTTTCAAAGGGTTCATTAATTACTGCATTCTTCAATCCGACGTCCCAATCTTTCCAACTCGGTACGTCTGTCCAAATTGACCAAATTTCTTCTGGGTTTGCCGTAGTTTCAATGGAGCACCAAAAATGCTTGTTGGTTTGAGCATTCTCTTGGGCGTAAGCTGTCATTGTTACAAAGATCAAAATTAGTGCTGTCTTCATACCAAATAGAATTTTTGATAAAGGTCTCAACACAAAACTTGAATCTACTGCACCTATGTTAAGTTCATTCTTTTGAAACTACTTTTTTGCGGATTCTACTTAACGATTGAGGTGCAATTCCAAAATAGCTGGCAAGGTGTTTCAATGGCGCTTTTTGCAAAATGATATGGTTTGTTTCTAGCATCCGCCTGTATCTTTCTTCGGCTGTGTTGTTTTGAATATCTTCAAGAATATTCTCAGTGTAGCCTTGAACTTCCTGTATCAGTTTAATTATGAAAGAATTCCAACTTTCTAATTCCAGAAGCTTTGTAGCATCTTTTTTACTCATTTCCCAAATTATGCTTTTTTCAATAGTTTCAACAGATTCTTTTGCAGGTAGGTCGTTGTTAAAACTCTTCTGTGAGGTAAAGCAATAAGGTGGAACAGTAAAGAATTTTGTAACGTCATTACCATCCTTATTAAGGTAAAATCTTAGAAATCCACTTTTCATCACCGTACACAAAAAT
>JBBSNI010000483.1:0-4103 GCA_038232695.1 Cytophagales bacterium | reverse complement strand
TCTTTAAACTTTTCGTAGAGTTTTCCAAGGTCTCCCCCACAGAGCAGCACGATCTGCTTGATCACTTCCATTTCCAGCTCTTGTACGAATCTGATATTGGCAATCTTGTAGCTATTGATCTGGTTCTTTTCTTTGTAGACAATCAATAAGATGGCAGCGATCAGCGTCATGTAGACCATCACTTTAATACCGTTTTCCTCTCGGCATACTAAGTGACTCAGGTTTAACTCTTGCTTCAAGAACTTAAAAAAAACCGCAGCGGCGGCCGCCTCTATAGCCCAGCGCTGCTCATAGATAGCTGCTACTTCTAAAGCCGTGAGCGTATCTATATTGGTCAAGAAGGTAATCGTGGTGTTTTTCTTTTTGATCCTGGCTACGATGAGACGGAAAGGGTGCCGGATGCGTTTGCCCTTGGCATAGAGATCAACCCAGTGATCGCTTTCTATGCCTATATTTTCATCTTCGTATTCTTCTTTGAGACGACCGGCAACGATGCGGTGCTTGACTTTGTCTTTCATCCGGCAGACAAAACTGATGGGTTCTTCGTCTGGGCGGCAATCCGCTAACTCACAAAAAGTACTGCGGGCTTGCAGTCCCCGGTCAAAGACTACCACGCTTTCTTGGCTGTGGGCTGAGGATAGAGTGGCCTGGCGCAAGGCGATGTCCTCACTTAAGGCTTGCTGACTGCTAAAAAGATGGACGCTCTCAGGCAGCAAGCCCTTCAAACCAATGGTAAACTTGAGTTGTTTTTTGTCTTTGCTCTTGCCTACGCGCATCCCCCACTCCAGTAGCTTGGCTGAGACAGCCACCATCGTAGAGTCAAAACGCAATAGCTTAGCCTGTTTACTGGTAGCCAAGCAACCAGCAAACCGATCATAAACTCGGTAGAACATCTTCTCAAAGTAGCCACTGGGCATGGTGCAGATTCTGTCCCGAATAGAGTTGAAGCGCGTGGTGGCTCCCTTGTCAAGATCAGCGATCTGCTGAAAGGAAGTCTGGTGATAGAAGGCTTCCATCACCCGCAGACTCAAGCGGTTGCTGTTGAGCAGAGAAAACAAGATAACCTGGAACATGGTGGCCCCGTCTAACTTCTTAACTTGGTGGTCTACCTTCATATGGGCAGCTAAGCGACTCAGTTCAAGCTTGGGAACTAAGTCCATGATTTGTTTTACTCTCATCTGAATGCTGTTTTACCTACCTAAAACGATTACCAAACCAGCCTGTTGCAGGTTTCGAACACTAATGATTGCAAATCCGCTGGTTAGTCATTTTCGGATTACAAACGCTTCGGCGTCCGATCCGAAAAAGCAGTCAAAGGGAAATAGAGCAGGAGTTACGCACCATTATTTAAATTTAGTAAAAATAGCGCGTAGGGTGGAAAAAATCGCGCTTGCTGCGTGGGCTTTGTGCGTATGGCTATTATTTTTTCCGCGCCGCGTCGGCTTGATTTCTTTGACGGTCCGCCGCTGCGGTTACTTTCTTGATCAAGCAAGAAAGTGACAAAATGAACAAACTGCTTAAACATCTTTTGCGGCTTAAAGAAGGCTGTTTGCGCAACTCCTATAGATGTTTAAACCTTGAGCATTGAGTGTTGAAAATTGAGTACGCCCGGCCCCCGGTTGAGTTTTTAATTTCGACAATCAACATGCAATGCTCAAGGATAAGATATTAAACAAAAAAAGATTTGTTGACAGGTTTAATTGCGAATAGCTGCTGCCATATCTTCTACGTATTGGATGTCGAGCTTTTTGTATTTTCCGTGGGAGAACTTTCTCAGGATCGCATCGCGCCCTACCTGTACGGAGTGGCGAAACAGTTCATCTTCCGGCAAGAGCTTACGGTATACCAAAAGTCCCTGGTCGGCCATCTTCTCTTTCCACTCTGTGCAGTACCATTGCATAGAGGGCTGATGAAATACTTTCAGGCTGCGCTTGTCAAAGATCAGTTTTTTGATATTTAGTTTGGCTACCCATTGCCCGGCTTCTTCAAACAGGTTTTTGAAATCTGCCAGCGGGATAAAGCGAGTTTTTGCCTGTACGATCAAGATAGGCTCATCGTTTACTTGCAGCATGTCGGCATGTTCTAAAGAAGCCAGCAGGCTTGTTTTATAGTTGCTTGCTATCATAAAAAGTGGGTTTAACAGGGGTTTTAGGTTTTTCGGCAATGGTAATAACAATTTTTCACAACTGCCACCCTGGTAAGCCTTTGCCCCCTTGGCCCGGATGTAAGGTTTTGTCCCTATATCTCGTTCGCGCGAGCTTCCTGAATCGTGTGAATTATTAACAGACCTCTGGTCTTACTACGAGCTGTCTGTATTTGTTAAGGGCACTTACTTTCACTGTCTTTACAGCTAGTGACAACGTATGTAAGAAAACAGGCAAACAGGACTTTTTATCAACTACCTGCTTCTTAGTTTTGTGAAGTCTGTAAGAGATGTAAAAAATAATAGCATGATCTGCCCCTTATACCCTTATATTTTCTACCCTGCCCAGGCTTCCGTAGCATGGCAAAAGCCTTATTTTGCCCTGACTTCTGCCCGCCCGGATCGATAAAAAAGCTTATTTTACTTTCATTGTAAAAGGAAAACCCCGTAGCTTCTGGTAGCGGGGTTTTTTCTTTGCCTGTATTTTGAAGCAAAAAAGTCCTGAACTTTACCTAAAAAGGTACTGAAAGGATTTTTTTTTGTCCTGATCTTTCGAAAAAACGTCCTGATCAGTCAGTGAAAAGGTGCTGAACGGGTCATTTCCGGCTCTAAAGGGCGACCCGGTCAGACTTAGGCTGGTTTATCAAGATAAGCTTCAAATAGAAATTCAGGTTTTAGACCTATTATTAAGGTTTTGAAAGTGCCGCCGTGGCCCGGTCTTGATTATTGTTAACCACTAACCACTAAAGTATGAATTATTTATTTTTCATTGGTGTCGACATTAGTAAAAAGACGTTGGACTTTGCTGTTAGAGATCAGAAAAAGTTTCTTTTTCACCTGAAAGCAGACAACTCGTTAGCGGGCTTAAAACAGTTCCAAAAGGAATGCCTGGATAGAAACATTGATCCCGGTGGGGCCCACTTTCCCAATGCCTGATCTGTTGTGAACACACCGGCATCTACAGCGGCAGCCGCGCTGTCAAAATATTCTAGCCTTAGCCACCGAGAATCATCTTTCCCTTTGGCTAGACCGGGTCGCCGGAGCGATCTTCTTTAAGAATCAAGCGATCTTTGGGGCTGCAACGGGGCAAGAGCGATAAGATTGACTCGGTGAGAATCAGTGAGTATGCTTTCCGTTACGCCGACCAAGCTACTGTTTGGCAACCCGAAAGGCAGATTATCCTCAAACTACGCCAGCTTGTTGCACTGCGCAAAAGGCTTCTCAATGCTAAGAACACTCTTAGAGTCCCTTTGAACGAAGTGGCTAACTTTCAGGATACAAAGCTTCAAAATGAGATGGAAAAGCTCAATAGAAGGCCCATTGAAGCTTTGGAAAAGCAAATCACCGAGATTGAGAAGAAGATTAAGCTTCTCATCAAGGAAGACGACTCACTTAAACATTTATTTGATTTAGTCACCTCAGTAGATGGCGTGGGTGAAGTAGTGTTTTGCGAAATGGTGATCGCTACTAATGAATTTAAACTTTTTAGCTGCCCCAGGAAGTTTGCTTGCTATTCAGGTGTAGCACCCTTTGATCGGACCGCCGACGCGGCACACCTCGGGCACTAGCATTCGGGGTGGTACCAGGGTGAGCCATCTAGCCAATAAACAGATGAAGAAATTGCTGCACATGGCAGCCCTGTCAGTTGTGTCTGGCAAGGGCGAAATGGCTGATTATTATCACAGAAAAGTAGAGCAAGGTAAGAACAAAATGCTAGTGCTAAACGCGGTACGCAACAAGATTATCCACCGCGTTTTTGCCTGTATCCGAGATAATAGAAACGGGGTCGCCCGGCGATATGAAAAAAACCATATCACTGTCCTTGTTTAAACCATAGAAATCGCGGAAGTATGGTAGCGAGCCCCATCGTGGATGAGGATGATATGGCGTTTGAGGCGAGCAAACACTGTGAGTAAGAACTGCTGATAGCTTTCAGAGTTAAATCGGCCTTCATGCACTT
>JBBSNI010000482.1:0-4107 GCA_038232695.1 Cytophagales bacterium | reverse complement strand
TTTACGGGCATCATCCTGCATGAGTCGGCTCACCTGCGTAGCCCCTTTGGTCAGCATAAGCTGCCCGAAAAGGTGTCCGCCAACATAGGCGGCCAACCACGACGTTTCCATCACAAGCGGCGGGTCATACCACAACCAAGCCGAGGTGGTGACCAGCAGAAAAAAGCCTAACAGTAAGTTAGTCCAGACTTGCCTGGCCGATAGCGAAGTGCTTTTTACGCTTTTCGCACCTACTCCATAGAAAAGAGTCCCGCCGCCAATGACCAGGAGTATATACCAGGGGTTGATCAGCCAGGGCACGTTGCGAACCATGAATCCGTAAATGCCCAGCAATGGCTTTTGGTAGAGAGGTGGAAGCGTATCATACACCTGGGGAAACCCCAACACAAAGTAATGAAGCACCATCACCAAAAACGTGGCCATGATGAACCAGTACTGCTGAACAATCAGTGATTCCCTTTCACGAGAAGTAAGCATAGCGCCCATTGTTAAAGTTGCAGTAATACTACAACTTTTATTTTGTTTTTGAAAGCGGAGTGCCGCCCATAGGCTTAAAAAATGGGTATACTTTTCTGTTACTTGATAGCGGCTATGAAGACAGGTAGGTTTTTGCAGCGGTGTTACCTCAAAATTCCGTCACTTCTGAGTGCCACTGGAATACATCAAAGTTTGCGTCCTTTTTTTTTTGAGCTTTTGGCACCTGCGGTTCAGATAGGTGCGGTTTTTCTAAAAGGTTGATCTTAGCCTTCAGGCTCCGGCTTGCTTGACCGATGACGTAGTGGGTAAACAACTCATAGCTTTTAGCCTGCTTGCTATCCCTGATCGCCTGAAAGTACGCCGGTTTATCTTCTACTTTGTGGACAAACAAGGGATGGTTATGTTTGAGCAACACATAGTCCAACAGAAACCGGGAAGTACGTCCGTTACCATCAAAGAAGGGATGAATGACAACTGTGTCCAGGTGGAGACGCGCCCCAGCTACCAAAAAATGATGCTCTTGCTCTACCTTTGCAAAGTTCTGTGCCATTGGGCGGCATCCCGCATCCTTCATCATAGCTTTGGCTTTGGCTGGGTACGGGGTGGTGTCATTACCTACTCTCACAGCTACCTCACGATAACGTCCGGCATGTTCAGGATTGCTACTATAGAGTACCTGCCGGTGTAGGGCCAAGATCATGCCTTCACTTAAAGGAACCTGATCGCGGGCAAAGCTTCGCATCAATTGATAAGCCCGAATAAAGTCTTGGTGCTCGGCATGTTCTTTAGTGACGCTAAAGAAATAAAGTAAACAAGTTTATTTACCTTTGGCATTAAACCAACGAAGATAAACTTATGATAGGATACGATCAAGTTACTGAGCAGATGATGCTACGCTACTATAGCGGTTTGCAAGAGAAAGATCGCCGTCATTATGCAGCACAAGAAGCTCAGAAGTTAGACTATGGGGGCAAGAGTTACATTAGTCGTTTGTTAAAGATTAGTCGTAAGACGATTCTTAAGGGAGAAGCTGAATTGCGACAGGCTGACTTGTATGCTCAGATTCCCTTGGGCAAACAACGACGCGACGGGGGTGGGCGGAAAAAATTTTGTTCAACACCTTGAGGTAAGTGAATTGTTGAGTGCTTTCATCACCGAGCATCGGGCTGGCAGCCCTACTGATGAGCGCATTTACTGGATTCACTTGAAGCCCAGAGAGATTGCCCAGGGCTTTTCTGAACGACATGATATCCTCATCAGCAACGGGTTGGTCAAACGTCATTTACAAGTCATGGGCTACAAGTATCGCAAGTTGAGCAAGCAGTTAGCTACCGGACAGTGTGCTGATCGGCAAGCGCAGTTCCGAGTGATATTCACCTTAATAGCAGTAATGAGTATGCAAACCCCCATCATCAGCATGGACTGCAAGAAGAAAGAGCGGCTAGGCAACTTGTACCGGGCGGGCAAGTGCTATACCCAACAGCCTATCAAGGTCTATGACCATGACTATCACTATCTGAGTGAAGGCAGCGTAGTACCGCACGGCATCTATGATCTACAGCGCAATGAAGCCTATTTATCTATTGGCACCAACCACGAAACGGCTGGTTTCATTACTGACAATTTGTACTGGTGGTGGACTGAGTTTGGAATACACCACTACCCCCTGGCCCGCACTATCCTGATCTTATGCGATGCGGGTGGGGCCAATAGTTACCGCCATCATGCATTCAAAAAGCAGATGCTGCTGCTCTCCCAACAGATCGGCGTAGATTTGGTAATCTGTCACTATCCCCCTTATGCCTCTAAACACAATCCCATTGAACACCGCCTCTTTCCTCATCTACACCGGGCTATGGAAGGTGTCGTCTTTACCTCTTATCAACTCGTCCAGGAACTCATGGAAAAAACAACCACCTCAACCGGTTTAAAAGTCAATGTTAGAATTAATGACCACTACTATCCTACTGGTATCAAAACTACCCCACAGGAAGTAAACTCCCAACGCATCCAACCGCATCCCGCTGTGCCCCATTTATCCTACAGAATATGCGCTTAGTTGAGTATCTTATTTTATTAACGTTCCTTATAGCTCTTACCGGGTATGACCTGACCTGTTTTCAAAAAATCATAGGTCTGCTCATAGGTAAAGGTGTTGCCCTCAATAGCATTACTATGATAGGAGTAGTTGATGGCTGTATTTTCCTCATCGGCTTGGTCAAACGCAGTGCCTCCCAGCCTGAGATATTCTTCATGCAGTTTATCATACTCTGTGAGTAGTTGACCAGTTGGCTCAACGGACATAGTATACAAGTTAAAGTAGTTTTCAGCAGGCGCTCCATACCACAACCTATTGTATAGACTTTCTATATAACGAAAAAGTTGTGCTATTGAGCATAAACCATCAGAGAAGAAGCAAAAAAGTTCACAACAAGTGAGAGAAATGATCAACGGAAGCTCATATTCAAGCTACCGGACACAGAGAAGATTAATTAGTCCGTCAACTAGTCGGGTAAGAGCACGATGTTACCCACCGCACCGATCACATCCATTTTTTTGATAAGGTAGCTACTTGCTAAAACAAGGCAAGCAAAAGATGTCCGTTTTTTTTCAGCATTTAGCCAAAACTACACCCAACACACCGTAAAAGCTGTAAAAAAGCCATTTCCTTTTGCGCATGAGCCATAGCGCGCTACGCTGACACACTTTTAGCAAGCAGGCAGGCAGGAACAAAAAAATGAATGTTCCACCTCAATCTTTTTATGCTATGGCTACTTATCCAAAAACTCAGAAACGCTTCAGACAACACGCGCAGGTTTCTCTTTTTAATGCTGATGTGGCAGAAATTCAGCTCACCTACTCACACAAAGTCAAGGCAAGCCACAGACCTCAGATACACGCTTCTTCCGACGCTGAGAGGATTCTGCGCAACGCCTGGCCAGAAGGCACTATGGACTACGTAGAGGCTTTTTATATTCTACTTTTAGACAGGAGCAACAAAGTCCTGGGTGTGGTTCCTATCAGTCAGGGCGGTGTGTCAGGAACTGTCGCTGATCCAAAAGTGATATTCTCAGCCGCGCTTCTCTCGAACAGCAGTGCTATCATTTTAGCGCACAATCATCCGTCAGGTAATCTAAAGCCTTCAGAAGCTGACATTCGCCTGACCCGCAAGATGAAGGAAGCTGGTCAGTTTCTGGATTTACCCGTGTTGGATCACATTATTTTAACGCAGGAAAGTTATTACAGTTTTGCTGACGAGGGGATCATTTAGTCCCCTTTTTCTTCAAATCTTGCAGCAAAGAAGTCAAAGCTATTTGTTTGGGTTACTTCGTTGTGAGGAATTAACAAATATTTCCAGGGTTTTCCTTCATTGGCTACTGTATAGGCTGAAGCATATCTACAGTATTGTAGTGCGGCTTTCTTTTTATCTAGCACATCAGCAGCCTGCAATTGATCTGATGCCTTGGTTTCTACCAGATATATTGTATCAGCTGTTTCTACCACAAAGTCTGGATAATATTGTTTGGAGTTCTTGGCCCAGTAAATTCTGAACTGTTTGGGGGCGGGTCTTAGCCACTTTAACACCTTTAAATCATTCTCCAGAACAAATGCGAAATCTTTTTCTGTTTT
>JBBSNI010000481.1:0-4108 GCA_038232695.1 Cytophagales bacterium | reverse complement strand
TTTGAAATAGAAAGCAGCCAGTTTGAAGCACTGATCAAAGGCAATTACCAGTTTTCTACCCTGACGGAGGATATTAAAACCTTGCTGAAAGAATACAAGCTTATTTTCTCTAATGATGAAGAAGCGCTAAAGGCTTATTTTGCCAAAAAAACACCCAAGCCGGTCAGCGCGTATGAAGGCGAGGACTATACGCTGGATTACCAGATGACGCTCACCGACATCAATCCGCTGCTGCATCTTTTCTTGCCTGACATTTCTATTTCGCCAGACACCAGGCTCGAGGGTAATATCACCGGCGGATATACGCACATATTTACGCTCAACAGCCGGATTGATACCCTGCAATACCGGGATAGTTATTTCTACGACAATACGATCGATATATCTACTTCCAAGATCGCCGACAGTACCGAAGTGCTGGCAATGGTGTACCTCCATTCCGACAAGCAGGACATTCGCCAGAAAGCTGTCAGCGTTCAGACAGAAAACCTGGTGGCAGAAGCCATCTGGTCTGAAGATCATATTGATATTCAGCAAAGCGTACAGCAGCAAAACACGTCTAATCATGCCAGCCTGGCAGGCAACCTGTTGTTCTTGCCAGACAGCACCCTGCTCAGGCTCAATACGTCTGATATACAGCTACTGGACAGAAGCTGGTCTGTTTCGGGCAAAAACCGTATCCTTTTTACCAACCATGAGGTATACGTAGACAGTCTTTCTTTTTTTAACAGGCTGCCCTCCGGACAAAGCCAGGAAATAGCTGCCAACGGTATATTGTCGGTCGACTCCAGCAAGCAGCTTACCATCAGGATCGACTCCTTTTTGGTAGATAACCTGAACCCTTTGCTGAGCAGAAACTATCAGGGCACCGTCAACGGGTTTGTAGATATTAAAAATTTTATGAACGACCCGGACGACTCCCTGAGCAACCTGATGCTGAACAGCGAAATACTGGTCCAGAACTTTACTATTGATGAATTTCTGGTGGGCGATCTGGTAGGTCTGGCCAACTGGAACAATCAGAAAAGCTACCTGGACCTAAACATGATGGTCAACCGCCTGGGGCGGCGTATGATCTCTATGCAGGGCAGCTATAACCCAAGCGAAGATCAGGAACAACTCAACCTGAGGGCTTCGTTTAAGGATGCACAAATCAACATCATAGAGCCCTACATAGACAGCTACTTTTCTAACCTGGGCGGCACTATCGACGCAAATGTCACGCTCACCGGCAGACTGGATTATCCTGTTTTGAAAGGATCAGGAAAACTCAAAGAAGGCAAAGCAAAGATCAATTACCTTAACACAGACTATTTCTTTAACAGCGACCTGGTTTTTGATGAAAACGCCATCAGCGTGAGCCAACTACTCCTGACAGACAACCGCAACCAGCAGGCTGTCTTCAATGGAGGCATCTTCCATGACGGCTTCCGTGATTTTTTGCTGGACTTAAAAGGAGACCTTGCCAATATCACAGTATTGAACACGGCGCTCAAAGACAACGATCTTTTCTATGGCAAAGGCTACGCCACCGGAAAGGTCACCCTCTTTGGCGCGATCAACCACCTGGACATCAGCGCACGGCTGAAGACCGAAAAAGGCACCAAGCTTTTTATTCCTATCGGCGGTATAGAAGGCATAGAGCAATCCGAATTTATCAGCTTTGTGACCAAAGACAGCACTACCCAGGAAAGTGTAGGCAAAACCAAGCTGACCGGCCTCAACCTGGACCTGGAAATAGAAGTGACGCCTGATGCCTACGGTGAAATTATTTTTGATCCGAAAACAGGCGACATCATCCGGGGACGGGGCAACGGCCAGCTACAATTCCTGGTCACCAGCGAAGGTGATTTTAATATGTTCGGAGATTTTCAGTTTACAGAAGGTGGCTATAATTTCACGCTCTACAACATCATCAACAAAGAATTTAAGATAGAACCTGGCAGCAGCATTGCCTGGCAGGGCGATCCTTACGGGGGCATACTGAACATCAAAGCTTCTTATGAACAATTAGCTTCGCTGGCACCGCTGGTCGTCAATGATATTGCCAAAGAATCAGACGATGTGCAACGTAAATACAAGACCGAAGTGCTGCTCAAGCTCACCGGCGATCTGATGTCGCCGGACATCAACTACGACATTAACGTAGACAACTACCCGGAAAACAATATTGACCTGCGCACGGCGGTAGAATCTTTGAAGAGCAACATCGGACTGGATACCGAAGAGCTCAAACGCCAGGTATTTAGCCTGATCGTGCTGAGAAAATTTTCGGAGCGCGGTTCTTTTGACGGCTCTAATGCCGTCAGCGGCAGCGTGAGCGAGTTTTTGTCCAACCAGTTCAGCTACTGGTTTAGCCAGGTAGACGAGAACCTGGAAATAGACGTAGACCTGGGCTCCTTCGACGATGACCGCTTCAATACTTTCCAACTCAGGCTTTCCTACACTTTGTTCGACGGCAGGCTCAGGATTACCCGCAATGGCGGATTTACCAATGCCAACAACCAGACCAGCACGGCCAGCGTGATCGGCGACGTGACGGTAGAATACCTGCTGACCAAAGACGGAAAGTACCGTGTGAAGATGTATAACCGCAGCAACTTTAACAGCCTGAACCAACGGCTGAATATAGCCAGCACGACCACCCAGGGCATCAGTCTGGAGTATGTAGAAAGCTTCGACAAAGTGAAAGAGCTTTTCAGCGATACCCGCAACCGGGCGATCCGCCAGAAAAAGGATATTTTTAAGGACCAGCGGGTGGAGGAAGAGACGCCTGCCAGCCAGTCTACGGAGGCACCCAACGTCCTGGGCGCTACCAAAAAGCCTTAACTGTTTTCTATTTCCTGCTGATACGCCAGGATGCCACCTTTCAGGTTATATAAGTTGTCAAAGCCCTGTTTTTCTAAAAACTGGATGGCGTTGGCGCTGCGTTTACCACTGCGGCAGTGGACGACCACTTTTTTGTCGCGGGAGATCTCAGCCATATGGCTGGGCACTTCGCCCAACGGGATCAGGGTAGCGCCTATGTTGGCTTCGTCGTACTCATGCGCTTCCCGCACATCGATGAGTTGAAAATCTTCCTGGTTGTCCTGCATCTGCCTGAGTTGCTGTACGGTGATTTCTTTCATTTTTTTTGGTGTTAAGGTGTTAAGGTGTTAAGGTGTTAAGGTGTTAAGGTGTTAAGGTGTTAAAGACGAAACGATGCCCCGGAATCAGGAGTTGAGTACTTTGGCGTATTTTTACCTGAACTGGGCGGCATTCCGTGTTGAGTGTGCCCGGCGCCCGGTTGAATATTTTTTAAACACTCAATAATCAACACTCAATGCTCAATACTCAAGGCTAAAAGCAACCAGCAGCACTTTAACACTATCTTTCCAAGCAAGTTCTGTAAAAAATTCGTAACATTCGAGAAAAATTAATGATGCAAATCAAGATCAACCGCCTTAATGAGGCTTTTCATATGCAGGCCGTCAATGAAGATGGCTGCACCCTATCGCTGGACAGTTCGCCCGACGCAGGCGGACAAAACCTGGGGATGCGCCCCATGCAACTGCTGCTGGCCGGCATTGGCGGATGCAGCAGCATCGATGTGATCAGCATTCTGAAAAAACAAAAACAGCCGCTGGAAGATATACAGATCACGGTAGACGCTACCCGGCAGCAAGACAAAGTACCGTCGCTGTTTGAGGAGATACATATTACGTATACTTTGAAGGGAAATCTGGACGGTAACAAAGTGAAGCGGGCGATAGAACTCTCGCTGGAGCAGTATTGCTCGGTGGCTAAAATATTGGAGAAGACGGCGAAGATTAGTTATAGTTTTGAGATTAAAAACTGATTTTGTTTTGAGAAAATATCCATTAACATCCTCAATTATTATTGTTGTTTTCTTTTTTGGATTGTCAGCTTACAGCTTTTACATGATTTTGCCTGAAGCCCAAAGGAATTACATAAATTTCACGACCATTTTAGGAACATGTATCTCAGTAGTTGGAATTATTATAGTATATTATCAAGTGCTAACTTTAAAAAACTCATCAGAACAAATTAAGGTAGTGTATTAAAAGTAAGGATAAGATAGTTGATAGATTTGCAAAAGAAGGCAGTA
>JBBSNI010000480.1:0-4121 GCA_038232695.1 Cytophagales bacterium | reverse complement strand
TTGGGCTGTCATTCTTTCAAAAGTATCAGAAATTGTACTTTGTTAAGTTGTCCTACCTCGACCAACAACAGCTAAGACAAGCATTACGGGGGAAGCCTAACCTACGTTGATACAAAGAAAACTAACCTAAAGGCTAGCCTAAGTAAGCCATAGGGCTGCTTACAGCGGGGCTGCCACAGCTATAACAACAAAACTACCTGAATTGTGTAGCAAATGTATACGAAATTGGATGTGTTAGCGGGAGAGGCTGTCGCTGATCTGGTCCTGGAGGCGTTTCATTTCATGTTTCATGCCTTCGAGCTTGTCCTGGACATCGGCCCATTCGTAGCTGGTATCAGGAATATGAGAGCGAAGGTGCCATTCTACTTTCCACATCTGCAAAAGCTCCGATTCGGGTATTTCGTAAGGCTCGTGCTTAGGATTGTCGGAGATACAGCGGACAGAACCGTACTGGTGCAGGCGGTTTTTGATACGTTTGATCTGGATACCCCGCTGCTCAGAAACCACCACATACACATGTCCGTCGGTCAGGTTGGTATATTCGCTGGCATCCAGCAGGCGGCAGATCACCCAATCGTCTTCGGACAGGGTAGGCTCCATGCTGTCGCCGCTGACCTGCAGGGCATAGCAGATACCGTTTTTCAGCATAAAGGAAGGCAGAAGAATATTGTCCTGCTCTTCGAACCATTCCTGCGACTGATACCCTGCCAGGTAGTTGGCGGCTGCTTTCTGGTTGATCAAAGGCACGGTCGTGTTTCCGCTGAGATCCTGGGTAGCCACGACAACGACTTCTTTCACTTTCTGGTCTACGGGGCTGTCGGAGGCTTCCGCAAATGGGTTTCCTTTTCCGGTAATAATAAAAGCACCGTTGATCTTAAAATATTTGAAAGCATTGTTTAAAATCTCGATGGTGACGGATCGCCTATTGGCTTTTATATCGCCTAAGTTGGACGGGGAGATATGGATTACCTGGGCAAACTCCCGGTCTGAGGAGATCGCCTTACGTTTTTTGAGTATCTCAATACACTCAAAGAAACGTTTGTTGACCGAACTTTTGAATTGATTATCAGACATTTATAAAATAATACTTAAAATGAGAACAAAATGTTTGGTTCGTACTTTAAAAAAGTATAATATTGTTCTTAAATCAAGTACAAAGATGGAAAATATCAGAGACATAAAAAAGCATCTTCGGCAAGAAGATTATGCCCTTATCGGTAAAATCACAGGATATGCGCCGGAATACATAAAAAATTGTATTGATCACCGAAGAAATAACCAACTGATCGTGCAAGCTGCCCTGAGCATGGTCAAGGTAGAGGAAGCCATGATCGCTTAAAGGAACTGTCTGCTTCAGCGTTTGCTACCAGCTTTTTTCGTCAGTTCCATGAGTCTTTTTTCCTCTGCTGTCCATTCAATGATGTTTCTTGGATACTGAGCTATGATGCTGTCAGTTTCCTTCCTTCCATCCCAATCGTCAAAAGGCTGCTGGTAGCGTTTCCATGACCAATGATGGAACCAGTGTTTCATTTCCTTCTCCTTTTTGGAGGGATCGTTGATGAATTGAATACTACTAATTTTTTCCAATCAATTTCACCATTTGGCTCACAAAATTCGTTGCTAAACTCTCTTGTAAATTTATTTATCATTTGTGCATAAGACTGTAAGAATTCATCATTCTTTTCTTTAGCCTTGTGTCCAAGCGGTTCAATAATTTCAGTATAGAGATCGGCGTCACCTGATATGAACTCCCAAAAAGTTTGACCACAATATTTAAAATAATCACCCTTGTCAGGCTTATTGTCCCGTCCATAACAACAACCATTGACAGCCACTATATGAAGTTGAGAGTTACTCGTCCTAAGGGTCTTTTTTGCTGTAAGAAAATCTGCTCTCATTTTTTTTAAAGCAGTCCCATTAGCCCAGCTAGGGCCAGATTTAATTGTGATAATATATCTAATACTATCTCTATCAAATTCTAAATCAATATTTGGAATACCTGATTTACGACCATTGTATATTTTCCCATTAATAAATATGGCTAAACCTTCCAGCCAATCCCCAAATATTGTTTCTTCGCTTGAAGAAATATGTGCGTTAATAAGGCTATTTATAATCTCTTGGGCTGTAAGAACATATTTGGCTTTGAATAAATAAGGATTTTTCTTTTGACAATACTTCGGACAGTTTTTGGAATTCACCACCGTACACTTTTGAATAGGGTTTGCGAGGGAAAGGAAAAACGGTTAGCTTAGAAGTAGCCATACTCACTAAAACTAACCGTTTATGAACGATAAAAAATTTGATGACTAAGGTACGTAAAAGTTTACAGAATATGCTAGGGGAAGCTCACTTATCGGGCAATGCTTTTCGGCGTTTGAATGTATTAGGGGCGATGGTAAGCGGCATTTTGTTGCAAGGTTCCAGCCGATTGAGTGATTTGGGTCGGGCTAATCCTGACTGCAAACAACAGGCGAGCAAAGAAAAACAATACAAACGCTGGCTGCTGAGTGAACATACTTCCTACTGCGTACATTATCTACCCTATATCACAGCTTTACTGAAGAACCTAAGCAGCCAGGGGGATTTGGTCTTTAGTATTGACGGTAGCACTGCCGGGCGTGGTTGTATGGTCTTAATGTTTAGTGTTATCTATCCCGGCGGGGAACCGCAAAAACGGGCTATTCCGGTAGTTTGGAGTGTTGTGAAAGCGAAGAAGGGACATCTACCCAAAACGATGCATCAGGCTTTGCTGGCCCGTTTGGCCGGCATTGTGCCTACCGATTGCCGGGTTACTATCGTGGGGGACGGGGAATATGATGGGTGTGATTGGCAAGCTGATATCCTTTCTCATGGATGGGACTATGTGTTGCCTAGCGGTTCAGCCAAGTTGGTGGGGGAAGAAAAGGGGGAAATGCTGGCTCTCAAATGGCTGGCCCCAGCCGCAGGGCAGACCACTTTTACACTTACCGATGTACGTTTTACCCAGCAGGACTATGGCCCAGTGAACATAGTAGTCTGGCATCAGGGCAAATATAAAGAAGCCATCTATCTGCTAAGCAACTTGGATTTCCCCCTACTGATTACCCAACTCTACCAGAAACGCTTTAGCATAGAAACGTTCTTCTCCGACCAAAAGAGCCGAGGCTTTAACATCCAGCGCAGTCCTTTAAGTGATCCAGCACGTTTAGCCAAACTACTCATTGCTACTTGTCTGGCCTATATCTTCTGTATCTTAGCAGGGGTGATGGGGAAAGCCTCAAAGCTATATCCTAGGGTGCATAGGAAAGACCGCTGTGATCTGAGCTTGTTTTCGCTCGGAAAACGATTCATTGAACTACTGGTTGACCTACGACAGTGGCGAGCTTTTTCCTTTGACGTGTTCTTAAATCAGCCCCGTTTATAAAAGTGTACGGTACTAAATTTTGGAAAAGCAAAGGCACTCTGTTAAGTTAGTTTTGCGAACAACTTTCAGAGCCGCCGTGGCCCGGTGCCATGAAAACCATAGAGATTCTCCAGACGATAATGACGAAAATGCCTGACATTTCCCAGCCCATGCGTAAGAGACTGGAAAGGCGATGAAGTAATGAGTCGTTTTGATGAACATGGTACTACGCCAGAAGGCTGGCAACTCTATTCCAAGGTAGTCTGGTCGGTACAATGGAAACGTAACATCAAAGCGGCCGCCGCGCGGTGGTGATGGTCACTACCCAGACCAAGAAAGGGCGTAAAGGGTTCTTTCTGTTGGGTTGCTCAGACCTAACCCTGCCCGCCGACACGATACTGGCCTACTATCGCTTGCGCTTTGCTATTGAATTTCTTTTCCGAGATGCTAAACAGCATCTGGGCTTGACTCATTGTCAAAGCACTAAAGAAAAATGCTTGGCTTTTCATTTTCAGGCCGTCATGATGACTTTGAATCTATGTTTGTTGGAAAACCGCTTGCAGGGCAAAGCTACCTTCTCGCTACAAGACATCAAAACCGACTATTTCAACGCTCATTGGCTACAGACCATTATTACCAACTTAGATTTGAACGCTGAATCCATAGAAATGCACCCTAACTACCCTAAGCTATTGCGCATGGGAAAAATGGCTGCTTGAAACTGTCCAGAGTATTG